>JAGLYP010000036.1 GCA_023132155.1 Candidatus Parcubacteria bacterium | reverse complement strand
TGGCTATGAAGAATGCGACGATAAATACGCCAATACAAATACTCCATGTATCGCCGCCTATGATAAAAGCTGTGATTACTGCGACAATTCTTGCGATTTTCATACAGTTCAAGGACCGTTTTGCGGAGACGGAGATATTAACGGGATTGAAATTTGCGAAGACGGCAACACTGACGATGAAGATACATGCGACAGATTTTGTCAATGGACTTGCAAGGCAATGGATGTGAATTTTAATGAGGGCACGGGCGATGGAATTGCTTATGATAATAATTCTGATTTTAATTCTGCTGAAGAAAAAAATGGAGAATATTTTAAGTTATTAAATGTAATGCCTACTCCGTATATTTGGATAGCTAACTCCAGTGTTGGCAAAGTTTCCAAATTAAGGATTTACGATGGCAAAAAAAGAAATTGTGAAAGAAACGTAGACGGAGAAGTGGATTGCTGGTGGGTTGATGGAACATGGGAAGAGATGGGGCAATTAATTGGAACTTATAATGTCGGCGCTAATCCCTCAAGAACAGCGGTTAATGTGGAAACAGGCGATATATGGATAGCTAACAGAGATTCAGAAAATGTGACAAAGCTTGATATTAATGGCGCTCATTTAAAAACATGTAACACAGGGACAGGTCCTAGGGGTGTTGCTATTGAAGAAAATGGGGATGTCTGGATAGGGAATAATGGCGGGGGCACAGTTGTTAAAATTTCAGGGGATGATAATAATTGCAGTATTTTAGAAATAGTTGCTGTGCCAGCTCCTTACGGGTTAGCTATTGACAGTGATGGAAATATTTGGTCCAAAGGCCCCGGTGGAGCGTATAAGATAGATGTGAATAGCAGTTTTAACGTCACTCATTATCCAACAACTGGCGGGTATGGGATCACAGTTGATTTAGATGATAATGTTTGGCTTGGCGGCCATGGCGGCGGTTATGCGGCTATACGGATAAATCCGTCAACAAGCGCTGTTGATTATTTTGGAGCAGGTTATTCTGGGTTGGGGCTTACCATTGATCTGAATAATGATATATGGGTTGGAACTTATACAAATAATGGGATATTAAAAATTTCTCCAGGCAATCATCCGCCTGCCCAAGATTATTTATTCCGCAGAAACAGCGGCGGCTCTGACGCGCACGGCGCGTGCGGAGATTCTAAAGGCAATGTTTGGGTTGTAAATAATAATTCAGGAACAGCAAGAGTGTTTGATTCTAACGGCAATATTCTAAGCAACATCCATTCTATTAACGGAATTGACGGATTGCCGGTATTTTACGCAGGACCTCCTAATACTTATACTTATAGCGATATGACCGGCTTAAACAGGGCGTTGCTTTTAAGATCCGGAACATGGCAAGATATTTTTGATAGCGGTTATAATAACCAGCACTGGGGCGGTGTTAGCTGGGAATCAATTATCACTTCCGCGAAACAAAGCATTGAAATATTTGTCAGGGCAAGCGATGACGGTGATTTTAACGGCGTTAGTTGGATGGCGGCAGAAGATTGGAATAGCCTTGATTATGACAATGATTTGAGACAAGGCAGATACGCGCAGATAAAAATTAAGATGCGTTCAAGGCAGAGAGGAATAACGCCTGTTTTATGGAATTTAAGATTTACTTGTGATTAATTATTATGCAGAAAAAGACAAAAATTATAATTTTTATTGTTATATTTTTATTACTGCTTTCAGTAATAGCTGTTTTCGTGTTTTACAAAAAAGATTTGAAACAAACAGGCGTGCCACAGGCAGAGATTCAGCAGGCGGGGGAAGAACAGCTTGATGATTATCATCTTGGTAAAAAAGCGCGAAAAGAAAATAATATAAAATATTGCCATAAATTAGAATCAAATGATCCTGATGAATGTATATATGTTGTGGCAAGTTATAATAATGACAAAGAATTGTGCGGAAAAATTCAAAATGAAGATATAAAAAAAGAATGTTATGAATCGTTTGCGTATCAGGAGATTATTTCAGGAGTGGATGTTAGCAATTGCCAGTCTTTAACAATCAATAAATTTAATAAACAGTGTCTATCTAACTTTTTTTGGCAATGGGACGACATAGGCAAGTGCGCTAATTTTGAAGGCGCGGGAAAATCAGACTGCGAGGATATTATAAATAAAAAAGCAGCCTATAAAAAAAATGACATTAAATTATGCGACAGCATTAAAAATAGCGCTTTAAGCGCTGATTGCAAAAAAATAATCGCTAACAAGCCGAAAGACAGTGATAATGACGGTTTGCTTGATAGTGAAGAAAGATCTTATGGAACAAATCCGTTTGAAGCTGATTCTGATTCCGACGGCCTGCATGATTTAGAGGAGATAAGCGAATATTTTGCTGATCCCAACAATCCTGACACAGACGGTGATGGCTATTTGGACGGCGAAGAAGTAAAAGCAGGATATAATCCGAACGGGGAAGAGGAGCTTTGATTTTGGATTTTAGATCGCGGATTTTGGATTAAATCAGCAGACCCTATTTAAGGCAATTTTTTTGGTTTTTGCAACAAAAACCGCCCCTAGATCGGGGCGGCTTTATTTTGAGCGGGTAACGGGAATTGAACCCGTCTCTCTACCTTGGCAAGGTAATATAATAGCCACTATACCATACCCGCCTTCGTCCGCCATAGCTTCAGCGGAGGCGGACTGCGTGAATATAAAAATATTTAATTTGTAATTAATGCTTCTATGCGACTTCGGCGGGCATGCCCGCTTATGATTGAAGCCTCTGTGGACATGTTCGCTGAATTTTTGCTTTTTTATAACTAAAATTTATTATAAGCTATGTTTTGAAATTTTGCAAGACCTTGCGTAAAATAAAAAATTATGTTATAGTATATTAGTTAATTAAAATAATAATTATGCCAATACTAGCAATAAACAAACGAGCGCGATATGATTATGAAATCAGCAATATTTATGAAGCCGGGATTGTTTTGTTTGGTTATGAAGTAAAATCAATTAAAACCGGGCATATCAGCCTTAAAGGATCTTATGTAACCGTTAAAACCAATAACAAGCAGCCGGAAGTATATTTAACTAACGCTTTCATCCCGCTTTATAAAAAAGCCAGTACAATTAAAAATTATGACCCGGAAAGGCCGCGAAAATTATTATTAAAGAAAAAACAAATTACGCATCTAATCGGAAAAAAACAAGAACAAGGCTTGACTTTAGTACCGATTAAAATATATACTAAACATAATTTAATAAAACTGGAATTCGGTATCGGACGCGGAAAGAAAAAACACGACAAGCGTGAAGCAATTAAAAAACGAGATGTTGATAGGCAGATGCGTACTTTGATAAAACATTGTTAAATTGCAAATAACAATATCTAAATTATAAATAAATTTCAAATTCAAATGACCAAAAAAAATAATGTTTGTAATTTAAAATTTAATTTTTGCTTGTTATTTGGAATTTATAATTTGTAATTTTCTTGCCTTTGGCAAAATCTGGGGATGAAGGGCTTTCGATAGTAAGCTTTTCTGATTGTATTCGAAACGCGCACTTCCGTATGCCGCGCTAATCCATTCGGAAAATATAAGTGCAAAAAATGTACTAGCAAAGACTAAAGCTGCTTTTAGCATGCCTGTCTTTGTGCCAGTTGCCGCCTAAACGGCCGCGACCATCCGCGCGAATGACGGCCCAATAATTCGTTCGCGGGTGTCATAATCTTGGGCTAGGTGAATTTCATGTTCTTGGATTTTCACTAAAGCTTAAAAGAACTTTTCTGTTATGCTTTTGCCTGGTTTTTCACATAACAGAGAAACAACAAACCAAGCTATTTTCGTAAAATTACTCTTGGTAACTTGCTACACGCGGGTTCAACTCCCGCCATCTCCACTTCGACCCGGTGGATATTTAGCTTACGCTTAAATATCCACCTTGCTCAGTGCAGGCACTAACTATTTAATACATAAGTCGAAGTGGCCCTGAGCTTGCCGAAGGGCAGTATCAATAAAATTTATCGGTGGATATTTAGCTTACGCTTAAATATCCACCTTGCTCAGTGCAGGCACTAACTATTTAATACATAAGTCGAAGTGGCCCTGAGCTTGCCGAAGGGCAGTACTAAATAAAATCTACATGTATTACACCTATATTTTATTTTGCAATAACAATTTATTTTATACCGGTTTTACCAATAAATTAAAAATTAGATTACAACAACACCAAAGAGCAGAGGTTAAATATACATCTAATTTACTTCCAATAAAACTTGTTTATTATGAAAAATATCAAACCAAGAAAAAGGCTATACAGCGTGAAAAACAAATCAAAGGTTGGTTAAAACAGAAAAAAATTAATTTAATAAAATTCGGACATCCAAACAAAACAAAGTTAACATAATTTTGGTTTTTATTTATCAAAAGGCAGTATTTAGTAAATCTCTTTATTGGCCGTTCCCTTGCAAAATTTTTAAAAATAATGTAATATCTAAATATTATAAAAACAGACAGCAATTAACTAATGCTAGTTAAAGGTTAATTGTTTTTTGTTGTTTGGGCCGTTAGCTCAGCTGGCTAGAGTACCTGCCTTGCACGCAGGGGGTCAAGGGTTCGAATCCCTTACGGTCCACCACTTCGCTCTTGCGGCTTTGCCGCTTAAGAGCTACGCGGCGCACGCACTAATTTTATAAAATAATTAATCGTTAAAGCGAAGTGGGGTATGCGTAAGTTTATTTATTGGCCCGAGTGGCGAAATTGGTATACGCGAGAGACTTAAAATCTCTTGGTGGCAACACCGTGCCGGTTCGAGTCCGGCCTCGGGCACAAGACAAAAGCCTTCCTGAAAGGAAGTCTTTTGTCTTGTGCCCGAGGGCGAGGCTTGAACCGGTTTGATTATAGGTTATAAAATAAAAAAATAACTAAATTTAAAAAACAATAAAATATCCACCCTACGCGTCCAATGAGGGCGTGGGCTTCAGCCCTTCGAGTCCGGCCTCGGGCACACAAGAAAAAATATAAATATATTTTATTTTAATTCAATTGACAAATATTTTTAAATTGCTATTATTAACTGTTGTTTATTATAAATACATAAACCAAACAATTGGAGGTAAAAATGGCAGACCACAGAACGCAAACGGTTATGGATTTGAGCACTGAGCTGGAAAACAAAAACTACAGTGGCGATGATATTATTTCAGAGCTGCGAACAAAAGGTTTTGAGGATTATGAAATCAAAGCCGGTTTAAAAAAACTAGGCTACGTTGTAACGACGGCTCCGGGAAAAATTATTATCATTTCAGCGCCGGTGCCGCAAAATGATATTCCGGACTTTAATTTTAATTCCAATCTGTTGCAATAAAAAAAATAAAAAAATGCCCCTGACCGCGCGTAAACGCGATCAGGGGCGCTTTATTTTAAATTATTATTTCCAAATTTCCAATAACTCCCGGTTGATTTTATCAGCCTCTTCTTCATTTACTTCGCTCTTCGGTTCCGTGCTATCATTAACCCTGCTGCTTATTTTTTTCGCAAACTCCGTGGCCTTGGTTATTTTTAATTTATTATCAATAATATTTTCCATTTTTTTTATTATTCCCAAATCATCCGTAACCACGCGTATTTCTTCTTTTCGGCTGGCTAATAACTTTTTCGCTATCTCCACCACTTTATCATCAGCTGAAGCGTAATAAAAATCTTTTGGCGTATGAATAATTGTGATATTATCTTCCGTATATTTATCTCCCATAAAATCAACTCCGTCAAAAATCAAATAAATTTGATTTTTCCTTTTTGACCAATTCTTGATTATATCTATCAGCTTTTTATCAAAATTATCTTCAAATAAAATTCCCAGCTTGCCGGCTAAATTATTGGCGTCA
The DNA here is from genome assembly GCA_023132155.1 of Candidatus Parcubacteria bacterium. Lineage (GTDB taxonomy): Bacteria > Patescibacteriota > Patescibacteriia > Patescibacteriales > UBA12075 > JAGLYP01. The sequence continues at coordinate 28,122 of JAGLYP010000036.1, read as the reverse complement.
ATTATGTAGAGCATACCACTATGGATTAAGCGGCTATATTCCATTCTTTTAACTTGTCTACCACTTTCCTGCTGTTTAGAATATTATAAATATAAGATCTGTACTCAGGAGTATCGGCTTGAGCAACAGCCTGCTTTGCGTCAGGAGAACCGCTGCCCGCGCCTTTATAATATTTTTTCATATCCTCAATTTGCTTATTTATTTCTTTATCGCCAACTTTTATTTTTTCGCGTTTCGCAACCTCCCTAATCATCATTGATGTCTTAACGCGCTTAACCGCGTCAGGAAGCAAATCCAAAGTAAGCTGTTCTTGGCTTTTGCCGATGCTTTGCAAATAATCTTCAAATTTTCCGCCTTGCCGCGCGATTGTTTGTTCCAGTTCAGCCATCATCTTATCGCCTTCGTGTTTAACCAGCATTTCGGCAATATCGCTGAATTTGGTTTTAAGGACTATTTTTTCAAGCATTTCTTTTTCCGCGCGCGTGTTAGCGTCTCTTTTCTTTTGATCCGCTAAGCTCTTCTTAATATTTTCTTTTAATTCATCAGCGCTATTCAATCCAAAACCCTTGGCCAAATCATCATTTAACTCCGGCTTGATTCTTTCATAAACATCTTTTACGGTTATTTTAAAATCCACCATTTTGCCGGCTACATTTTTCATATGATAATCTTTCGGGTAAGGCAGTCTAAACTCTTTAACATCGTTTTTTTTAACGCCTAAAAGGTTTTTGTCAAAACCGGGAACAATATAATTTTTACCGATAATAACAACTGTATCTTTGTTTTGTCCGCCTTCAATCGGCACGTTATCCAAAAACATTTGCAGATCAGCCAAAACCTTATCTCCTTCTTTGGCTTCGCGCTCAACCAAAACTTCTTTTACGCGCGTTTCCAATATTTCATCCAATGCTCTTTTTACATCCTCATCTTGCACATCCGCTTTTGGCATTTTAATTTTTAAATTTTTATATTCGCCCAAAGCTACTTCCGGCAATAAAGCTAAAACCACTTTAAATTCTAAAGGATTTTCCGGAGCAAGTTTGGTAATATCAACTTTTGGCTGGCCGACAGGATCGCCGTCAACGTGATCTTTGATTAATTCTTCCAACTTTGAACTAATCGCGATTTTTCCCGCCTCTTCCATAATTGTCATCTCGCCGATTTTTTGCTTTAAAATCGCGTATGGAATATTGCCGGAACGAAAACCGTCAATTTTTACTTCCTTTGAAATTCGCTTCGCGGCCTTATTGATAAAAGGCTTGAATTCATCCAAAGAAAGCTCTACGCTTAACTCTATTTGTGATTTTTCTAAATTCTTTTTTTCAACTTTCATAAAAATATGTATTAAATTATTTATCAAAAATCTTGGAAATTAAAGGAACAACTTGTTTTTTTCTAGACATTATTCCCGGAATACGCGAAGTGTAAGCTTCGCTATTTTTCAATTCTCCGCCTAAAGCTTTGGCGATTTTTTCCTTATCATCTGAAACAATCAAAAACCGCGAATCCTCGTTAATAATGTCCGTAAAAACCAAAATAACGCTATGATACTTTTCTTTCGCGCGCATTTTTTTCATTGTTTCCGATAAAGCTTTTTCGCGCGCGTCAAATTCGCTTAAATCAACCGTTTCCACCTGGCCGATGCCGAATTTTCCGGCTTTAAACTCAAAATCCTTAAAATCATTTTTAATTATTTCCATATCAGTAAAATCTTTAACGCTGGATTTTATCTTAAACATCTCAAGGCCGTATTCTTTCCAATCGCTTATGCCTGAAAGAACTGCTAGTTTTTTAATCAACTCCTTATCCTTATCTATACAGGTTGGGGATTTGGTAATTACAGTGTCATCAAGAATAGCCGACATCATTAAGCCTGCTAAATTTTTGTTAATTTCAATATTATTGTCCAAATACATTTGCGTAAGTATTGAACAGCTTGAACCCCAAGGCTTAATATTAACCGCGATCGGCAAATCATATTTAAAATTTAATTTATGATGATCTAAAATTTCCACAATTTCCGCCTCGCCAATTCCCTCTAAGGCCTGGCTGAGTTCATTATGGTCAACTAAAATAATTTTTTTACCGCTTGCGTCTTTAAGGATTTCCGGCGCTTCCAAATTAAATTTATTTAAAACAAATTTTGTTACCTGATTAATATCTCCGGCTATTGCGGGTATGTACGTACTGGCATTTTTTTGCTTATTTTTAAAATTAGCATAGCTAATCGCCGCCGCGACCGAATCTAAATCCGGCGATTTATGGCCGATAATATAAATTTTTTGAGGCATATTTTTGTAACACATATCACGCGACACGTATCACGCAACACGCAACACATAGCACATAACATGCAAAATAATAAATTTTATATCTTACTTTTTCTCACTATTTTCCTCTTTGGCGTTTTCATCGCTATCAACGTTTTTAGTATCTTCCATAGCCCCCGGAGCTTCTTCTTGATTCTTAATTTCTGATTCCTCATTCTTAATTCTTAATTCTTCATTCTTAATTTCCGATTTTTCATTCTTAACTCCTGATTCCTGATTCGTTTTATCTTCAACAATATCAATTTTCCAGCCGGTTAATTTGGCTGCCAAGCGCGCGTTTTGTCCGCCTTTGCCGATTGCCAGGGACAATTGATCATTGGGGACGGTAACTGTAGCTTTTTTCCCTTCTTCATTCATATCAATTTTGCCGATTTTCGCGGGAGACAAAGCGTTGGAAATGTATTTAACCGTATCTTCGTCATATTCAATAATATCCACTTTTTCTCCGCCCAATTCATTGATGATAGTTTGGATGCGGGAGCCGCGCTGGCCGACGCAGGAACCGATTGGATCAACATTTTCAGAATCCGTCCAAACCGCCACTTTTGATCTTGATCCGGCCTCGCGCGCTACGCTTTTCAGTTCAATCAGTCCATTGGAAATTTCCGGAATTTCCAAATAAAAAATTTTCTTCAAAATTTCTTCCGAGACGCGGGAAAGAATAATTTCAGGCCCCCTGGGCTTTAAAGCGACTTCTTTAACATAAACTTTAACTCTATCGCCGGTATTATATTTTTCGCCCATAATCTGTTCATCCGGAGGAATAATACCAACTGATTTTCCCAAATCAACCAAAATAATTCTTCCTTCGCGCCTTTGAATAACGCCGCTGATAACTTCATGCTCTTTCTCTTTAAAATCATTAAAAATCATTTCCCGTTCCGCCTCTCTTAACCTTTGGATAATTACTTGCTTGGCGGTTTGCGCGGCCATGCGCCCGTAAGCATCCGGCACTTCAAGCTTGGTTTTGATTTCATTGCCGATTTTTGCGGTTTTTCTAAGCAATTTGGCGTCACTGATTTGAATTTCCGTTTTCGGATTAAATTTTCTTTCCTCGCCCGCTATTTTATCCGCCGTAGCTTTAGCGGAGGAGGAAGCTTCAGCGTCGGCGGACTCGCCCTCCTCTTCTTCATTTTCTTTTTCTTCCAATTTTTCGCTTTTTTCACTATCCGCTTTTTTAACATCAGAAGATTCGCCTTTTTCCGTCTTCTTATTTTTAACTTTTTCCTCCTCTTCGCTGTCCTTAATAACTTCAACCTCAGCGGGCTTGCCCGCCATAGCTTCAGCGTCGGCGGACTCGTCCTCCGAAGCTTCAGCGCAGGGGGGCATATCCTCAACTACGGTTTTAACATCATAAACTTTAGAAGTTCCTTTTTCCGAATCAAATTCAACTACAATATTTTGATTTTTTTGCCCGAAATCCTTGCGATAAGCGGCGGCTAACGCGTATTCAATCGTGGATATTACCGCGTTCATATCCAATCCTTTTTCATCGCAAACATGCTTAATAGCGCTTGATAAATCTGACATATAATTTTTATGCGACATATATCGCATATCAAGCGACATATGTATATTAATAAATAAACCTAGTATAAAAAAAGCTAGTTTATCTTATCAGATAACTAGCCTTAATAAATTAAATATATCACAAGTTTTCGGGGTTTGTCAAATTTTTGCGGCCATATAATAAATATATAGCCCTTATAATCTGCATATTTGAAAATGTCCGCTTTTCAAATATATTTTTTTATTTTACTTTTTTACTATTTAATGGTTAAATATATTTGTAAACTATAAGTTAACTAAAATATTAACTATGAAAATACTGGGAATAGAAACAAGCTGTGATGAAACAGCGGCGGCTGTTGTCGCTGGCAACGGAGAACGCGCGCGAGTTTTATCAAACATAGTTTCATCGCAAATTGAAATACATAAAAAATACGGCGGTGTCGTGCCTGAGGTGGCCGCGCGGGAGCATGTTTTAAATATTTTGCCGGTAATAAATGAGGCCTTGGAAACGGCGGGATTAAACAAAAAAATTGAGAAAAAAAAACAGAGACCAAAAAATAACGACGGGATTGCCACGCTCCGCTCCGCTCCGCTCGCAATGACAGACATTGACGCGATTGCCGTTACCGTGGGGCCGGGCTTGATTACCTCGCTGATCACGGGAATTGAAACGGCTAAATCTTTGGCTTACGCGTGGAATATTCCGCTTATCGGGGTGAATCATATTGAGGGGCATATATACGCGAATTTTATTGAATCACGCAATACGCAACACACAACATGCAACATGCAACGCATAACATGTAACACGCAACACGCAACATACAACAAAAAGTTTGAATTTCCGGCTATTATTTTAACGGTATCAGGGGGGCATACTATGTTGGTGTTGATGAATGGGCATGGCAGGTTTAAAACCATTGGGGAGACTCGGGATGACGCGGCTGGCGAGGCTTTTGACAAGGCGGCTAAGATGATGGGGATTGGGTATCCGGGGGGACCGGTAATTTCAGCTGAGGCTGAAAAATTTCTAATTTCTAAATTACACCCGTCAAGCGAGTACAAGCAAATTATAAATAAATCTAAAATCATAAATCATAAATCAAAAATATCCTTGCCTCGTCCGATGATTGACTCGCCTGATTTTGATTTTTCTTTTTCAGGATTAAAGACGGCGATTCGCTACGCGCTGGAAGAGGATAAAAATTGGAAAGACAGGATTCCTGAATATTGCGCTGAGTTTCAGCAGGCGATAATTGATGTTTTGATTAAAAAAACAATTAAGGCGGGGAATAAATTTAATGTCAAAACAATAATGCTCGCGGGCGGAGTATCTGCCAATAAGGAACTGCGAAAACAACTGGAAAAACAAGTTTTGAAAAATAATTTTAAATTCAGTTTGCCTGATTTGAAATATACCACTGACAACGCGGCGATGATTGCCACTGCCGGATATTTTAAGGCTTTGCGGAAAGAATTTACGCCTTGGCAAGATTTGCGGGTGGATTGTAATTTGGAATTTTAGGCGCAGGGCGCGCATCACGCAGCACGCAACGCGGTTAGCTAAAGATGATTATTATTTGAGAAGTTTATATACAAAAAAAATAAAAAAGTCAAGGTTTTATGATAAAAAAATAATGCTTGCCATAAATTTTATTTTTTGCTACTCTACGAGTAGAATATGCAAATTTTTGTATTTTTTGACCTTTTCAGTTTAATAGCTTGGTTTTTTTAAAATCAACAATTTTAAATAAGGAGGAAAAACTTTGAAAAATTTTAAGAACACAGTTGAAGACAATCGGCCGCCATTTTGGATTTTCACGGGAAATTCCAATCCCATGCTAGCCAGGAAAATATCGGAATATTTAGAGATGTCGCTGGGAAAGGCTAAAGTGGGCACATTTAGCGACGGAGAAATTCGTATTGAAATAGAAGAAAATGTAAGAAACAAAATCTGCTACGTCGTACAGTCAACAAGCCGTCCTGTAAATGACAATTTGATGGAGCTTGCTTTAATGATTGATGCCTTAAAAAGAGCGTCTGCAAATAAGATAACTGCGGTAATGCCATATTTTGGATATGCCAGACAAGACAAAAAGGTAAAACCGCATGTTCCCATTAGCGCAAAATTTGTCGCAGACATGTTGCAGGTTGCCGGCGCCAGCAAAGTAATAACAATGGATTTGCATGCTGGGCAAATTCAGGGTTTTTTTGATATACCTGTAGACAATTTGTCCGCGATGCCAGTGTTATTAGAGTATGTTACAGATAACATTATTCCAAATAACAATTCGGTAATTGTTTCCCCTGACGCCGGAGGCGCTGAAAGAGCAAGGGCATTTGCAAAACGGCTTAATCTTAAGCTTGTTGTGATTGATAAGCGGCGGCCAGTTCCCAATAAGGCTAAGGTAATGGGAGTAATTGGAGACGTAGAAGGAAAAATTGCCATACTTTATGATGACATGACGGATACCGGAGGAACTCTGGTGAAAGCTAGTAAGGCTCTTTATAAAAATGGGGCAAAAGCGGTTTACGCGTGCGCGACTCATCCTGTTTTGTCGGGTCCTGCCGTAAATAGAATTTTAAGGTCTAAAATAAAAACCATGATTACCGCGGACACTATTCCGTTATGCAAAAAAGCCGCTGCTAATCCGGAAAAATTCAAGACTGTTTCAATGGCGGGAACAATCGGGGAGGCAATAATCAGGGACTTTGAGGGTGACTCAGTAACTTCACTTTTTGCCTGATTTTTCAAAACTATAACTTTAAAAGGGATACCTGAATTTTATTCGGATATCCCTTTTCTTTTTGATAAAATTATTAATATTCTCTAATATTTTTTAAGGATTATAAGAATGATAAAGCAAAGAAAATAAAAGGCCGATTCCAATAATAACAATTAATAAGCCGATTTTAAAATTAAACAGCATGGCAATAAATCCATAACAAAATAAAAATATGCCAATGCAAATCAAAATTATTCTTAAAATTATTTTTTTCGTTTTGAGCGGTTTTTTTTGATTTTGCTTTTGAATTTTATTTGGCATATTTTATTATTTTGTAAATATACGGCTTATTAATTCTTTTTCTCATTCACAAAACATTCTCCGCCGCTTTAATTATCGGATAGGCCGTTGGGGGAGCTGTTATTAAAGGATGAGTCGCCACCTGCAAGATGGCCAACTCTTGCGCGGTCATTTTTTGCTGGATGGCAAGCGCTATTAAATTTATAAGTTCAGCCGCGCTTTCAGGCGCGGCAATTTGTCCGCCCAATAATATTTTAGAATTACGATTAAAAATAAGTTTTACTTTTATTTTATGAGTATTCGGTAAAGTTCCCGGATGATGGTTTGGCGCTTCAGCCGCTCCGGACACTATTTTAATTTTATTTTTTTGAGCCTCTTTTTCGCTTAATCCGGCTGAACCCAAAACCAGCCCGTCAAGGCAGGTTGAAAAAGCGGCTATTGTTCCTCTATTTTTTATCAAATCTTTAGAGGAGCGATATAAATTAGCGCCGGCGATTCGCGCTTCATAACAGGCTACTGAGGCAAGCATTATTAAATTTAATTTTTTAGTAAAAAAATGTTTAGTCTCGGCGCAATCGCCAACGGCAAAAATGTCAGCGGTATTCGTCCGCATAAATTCATCTACCTCAAGACCTCCTTTTTTCACCGCCTTAATTCCCGCTTCTTCAGCTAACTCAACATTAGGCCGCGCGCCAACCGCCATAATCACCAAATCAGCTGGAATTTTTTTGCCATTGCCAAGTTTTACTTTTTTTACTTTGTCTTTTCCGATTATTTCTTCCACCGCGGTTTTAAGATAAAGTTTCACTCCTTTTTCTTTAATTTTTTCTTCGCCAGCCAGCGCGAATTCCTCGTCAAAATTAGCAATTAAACAATGGTCTAAAATTTCCACAATGCTGATATTTTTACCTTTCATCGCGCTTAACTCTTCCGCCAGCTCTACGCCGATAAAACCTCCGCCGATGATAACAATATTTTTAGCCTTGATAATCGCCTTTCGCAAATTTTTCAAATATTTTATATCTTTCCTGATCTGATAAACGCCGTTCAATTCCGCGCCTTTAACGGGAATGCTCACGGGACGCGAACCGGTGGCTAAAATTAGCTTGTCATACCCTATTTTTTTCCGGTTATCAAGATTTACTTTCTTGGAAGCGGCATCTATCCCAACCGCCTTGCCAATTATTAAATCAATCTTATTTGTCGCGTAAGCTTTGTCCGGCATCGCGTCCTTTTCCACCGCGCCCAAACGGTTAAAAATATACGGCAGTCCGCAAGGAACAACGCATTTTTTCAATTCTCTTACCAATGTAATTTTTTTGCCGGGATTATTTTTTCGGGCGGTAACCGCGGCCACCAGCCCCGCCGGCCCGCCGCCGACGATTAAAATATCTGTTTTTGCCATAAAAATTATATTGTTAAATTGTTATATTGCTATTTTATAATATTAAATAAATATCCCAAAAATCCCAACTATCTCAAAAATCCCAAACCCTATCTTTTCAAACTCGCCTCTTTCTTATTAACCGCAACAGTAGTTTTAATTACAGTATCCGGAATCAATGAAATTGAATCAATTCCGCATTCAACCAAAAATGTGGCAAAGTCGGGGAAGTCAGACGGCGCTTGGCCGCAGATGCCAACTTTTGTGCCTGTTTCTTTGCCGACTTGGATTAAATATTTAATCAAAGTTTTTACTGATTCATTTTTTTCATTAGATACGCCGGCAACTTCCAAAGTTCCGCCTGCGTCGCGGTCAATCCCGAGCGTCAGCTGTGTTAAATCGTTAGAGCCGATTGAAAAACCGTCAAACTCTTTGGCAAATTCATGCGCCAAAATAATATTAACCGGAATTTCCGCCATTACATAAATCTCCAAACCGTTTACGCCTTGCTTAAGCCCGTGCTTCGCCATAATTTGTTTTACTTTTTTGCCTTCCTCAACGGTTCGGCAGAACGGAATCATAATTTTTACATTGGTCAAGCCCATATTATCGCGTACCTTTTTCAATGCCTGGCATTCAAGTTCAAACGCAGACAAAAATTGCGGCGAATAGTAACGGCTTGCTCCGCGCCAGCCGATCATCGGATTGGACTCAATCGGCTCATACTCTCTGCCGCCGATTAAATTCGCGTATTCGTTGGATTTAAAATCCGACAAGCGGACGATTACGTCTTTTGGATAAAAGGCGGCCGCAATCATGGCAATGCCTTCCGCCATTTTATCAACAAAAAATTGTTTCTTGCTTTTATAGCCGAAAGTAATCGTGTCTATTTGTTTTTTTACTTTCGCGTTTTTAATTTTCGCGTAATTTAATAAAGCGAGCGGATGAATTTTAATATAGTTATTAATAATAAATTCCAAACGCGCGAGCCCGACGCCGTCATTGGGAATAAAAGAGTCGGTAAAAGCCTGATCAGGTTCGCCGACATTCATCATAATTTTGGTTTTAGGGCGCTTTAAATTTTTGATGCTTGTTTTAGCAACCTTAAACGGCAATAAGCCTTCATATATAAAACCTTCTTCGCCCTCGGCGCAGCTGGCGGTAACATTAACGCCGTTTTTAATTTTTTTGCTTCCCTGCTCAGTGCCAACTATGCAAGGAACTCCCATTTCGCGGGAAATTATCGCGGCATGGCAGGTGCGTCCGCCTTTATCCGTAATAATCGCTGAAGCGATTTTCATAATTGGCTCCCAGTCCGGATCAGTCATGTCGGTTACAAGCACATCGCCGGGCTTGAATTTTTTAATATCCTTAATATCCATAATGCGATTTGCCTTGCCTGAACCGATTTTATTGCCTACGCTTTGTCCGCTAACGATTATTTTGCCGCGCTTTTCCAGTTTATATTTTTCCACGACATTATAATCTCTTTGGCTTTGCACTGTTTCCGGACGAGCCTGAATTATATAAAGCTTTTTATCTTTGCCGTCCAAAGCCCATTCCATATCCATTGGCCGCTTGTAATGTTTTTCAATAACCACCGCCCACTTGGCCAATTGCTTTACTTGAGCGTCGGTAATTGACTGTTTTCTCTGATCAGCCGGATTAACGCGTATATCTTTAACCGGTTTTGCTGAATCATTATTATAAACCATGCGCAAGCGCTTACGGCCGATTGAGCGGGAAATAATCGCCCCCGTAGGCTTAAATACATAAAATTCATCCGGATTAACTTTTCCCTGGACAATATTTTCGCCCAGCCCGTAAATTGAATTAATTAAAACCGCGTTTTGAAAACCGGATTCAGTGTCAATTGAAAACATAACGCCGGAAGCGGCCATATCAGAGCGCGCCATTTTTTGGATGCCGGCAGAGAGGGCGATTTTAAAATGATCAAAACCCTTGTCAACGCGATAAGAAATAGCGCGGTTAGTAAAAAGCGAAGCGATACAGCGATGCACCGCGCCAATTACATTTTCCGCGCCGGTAATATTTAAATAAGTATCTTGCTGGCCGGCAAAAGAAGCATCAGGCAAATCTTCGGCAGTCGCGGAAGAACGCACCGCTACGTCAACATTCGCCATTTTATATTCTTTAGACAATTTTTTATAAGCAATAACAATTTCTTTTTCCAATTCCTTGGGAAATTCAGCGTTCATAATTGTCTGCCGAACGCGCGCCCCGCGCTTCATTAAATCTTCAACATCATGCGTATCCAGGCCTTTAAGAATTTTTTTGATTTCCTTTTTTAATCCGGCCTTTTCCATAAAAAAATCATAAGCAAAAGCCGTTGTGGCAAAACCGTTTGGAACACGCACGCCTTCTTTGCTTAACTTTTGGTACATCTCCCCCAAAGAGGCATTTTTGCCGCCTACGGACGGAACATCTTTAATTCTTAATTCGTTGAAAAATTTAATGAATTTTGGCATAAAGTTTGAGTTAATTAGGTTATTAGTGGTTAGTTAATTAGGAATATTGCAACAAAAAAAGTATTCCAATTAATTTTTAATTTTATTAAGTCTTATTTATAGGTTAAATTTTTTGCTCCAATCATAAACATAAGGAATTTTCCACCACTCTCCGTTCAATGCTTTTAAAACGCCTATAATTGCCACTACTAATAATAGAACCGCAATCGTCCAGCCGATAAAAGGGATCCAAAAAATAAATGTGCCGATAATTTCAATAATAAACAGGACTAAGCCTTGTTTGGCATGAAATTGGGCAAACTTTGATTTTTTCTTGGTGAGAAGCGGAATCAGGCATAAGACCCAAACATAAGAAAGGGCGGCTATGGCCTTATTCTCTTCAATGTCTTTGTTTGGCTTGTCCTCCGAAGTCTTGACGGAGGAGGATTTTTTTTCTTCTGACATGTTTTTTTTCTTTAATAATTATAAATATATTATACCATATTTTTTATTTAAGTTGAATTAAAATTATTTTATTGTTGGATTAAATTATTATATTGTTTTATTTTTTCATGCTGTGTGTTATGTGATATGTGATTGTGTTTGACTTTTCCCCCAAAATAAGATACAAATAAAAGAGTACCCCGCCCCTCGCGAGGGGGGGGCAAGGGCGGATGTGGTGAAATTGGCATACACGCTTGCCTTAGGAGCAAGTGCCGCAAGGCGTGAGAGTTCGAGTCTCTCCATCCGCACCAGTAAGGAAAAACTTTTATTTTTTATTCTAGGCACTGTTTTGGATTTTTTATTTTTCAGCTATAACCTAGACATGGCTGATATAAACAAATTGCACTTTAACAATAAGGGAGAAAAAATTATGGTCAACAATATTTTGATTATTGGTAGCGGCGGAAGAGAACATGCGCTTGCGTGGAAACTCGCACAATCACCTCGTATTGGCAGGCTATATGTCGCGCCCGGAAATGGCGGCACTCGTGATATTGCTGAAAATATCGCGATTAAAGCCACGGATGCCAAGGTTCTAGCTCGTTTTGCCAAAAAAAATTCAATTGTTCTTACAGTGGTCGGTCCAGATGATCCACTTGCCCTTGGCGTGGTTGACGTTTTTCAATCTAGGGGGCTGCGTATTTTTGGACCCACTCGCGGCGCGGCGCAAATTGAAGCGTCCAAAGCGTTTGCCAAACGGCTTATGCGTAACAGCGGTATTCCGACCGCGCCATTTCGCATATTTCGCAAGTATAACAACGCGCTAAATTATGTCCGCAAACATGGCGCGCCGGTTGTCGTAAAGGCAAGCGGATTAGCGCTTGGCAAGGGCGCTTACCCATGCAAAACACTTGCTAAAGCAGAGAAAGCTTTGGCGGAAATCATGCTTGAGCGAGCCCACAAACAAGCCGGCAATGAAGTTATAGTTGAGGAATTTTTAGATGGACAGGAAATTTCCATTCACGCTCTCTGTGACGGGAAAACTTCAGTTTTGTTGCCAACCGCTCAAGACCACAAGCCAATTTTTGATGGCGATAAAGGCAAGAATACCGGCGGTATGGGGACAATTGCGCCTGTGCCGTGGATTAATGCCCAAACTTTGCGAGATGTAAATGAGCAAATCGTTCGCCCAACCTTACGAGCTCTCACAAAAAAGAGGCGATCTTTTACAGGTTGTCTTTATCCGGGACTCAAAATGACGAACGAGGGATCGAAAGTGTTGGAATATAACGCAAGGCTTGGTGATCCTGAAACACAAAGTTATATGCGGTTGCTCAAAACTGATCTACTGGATGTTTTGGACGCATGTGTTGACGGCAAGCTTTCCGAACTTACAATTGAATGGAATTCGGGTTTTGCCGTTTGTGTCGTCCTTGCTTCCGGTGGGTATCCGGAAAAATACAAAGAGAAAATCCCAATATTCGGCATTAGCGAAGCAGAGAAAATTCCGGGCGTTATTATTTTTCACGCCGGCACAATGTATAGCGATCAACTTCAAACTTCCGGCGGACGCGTTCTTGGAATTACGGCAATCGGCGAAACTCTTCAAGAAACTCTCAATCGAGCATACGAAGCGATACGACAAATCAAATTTAAAGGCATGCAGTATCGAAAAGACATTGGTGCTAAAATTATTTCTATGGGGTTCTAATTTCTTCGAGGATTAGAACCCCCTTTTTTTACCGCGCGTAAATCTGATAAAAAAGCTTCTTTCCATTTCCAAACCTCATTATTTTTCCTTGCTTAAACAGTTTTTGCAAATATCGCGAAGCCGTGCGCCGAGAAACTTTTAAATCTTTGGCAATATTTTTCGGCGTAAATTTCTCGTTATTGCTTTTCTGCTCTATTAATTTTAAATTGTTTTCATAAATAGCCCGTTTTTTTTCACGGGCATTTTTTAAATGCTCTAAAAGTATTTTCTTATACAGCTTTTTTATTTCTTCATCGCTTAATTCTTTTTCTATTATTTTTTCTTGAACGATTACACGCGGAGGCGTTTCTTCACTCTTAGTTTTTTCTTGAGAGGTTTTTATTATCTCCAGCTCTGCTTTTTCTTTTTCAAAATCTAATTTTTCCAAGGACTCATCCGTATCTAACAAATCCTTTTGCGCCGGCTTTTTTAGCTCTTGGTTTTCCGCATGGGATATTTTTTTTGTTTTTTCTGTCGGTTTTTGCGCAACCGGAGTATCAACAGGAATATCAAGATTATCCGAATCATTTTCAGAAATTTGCGTATTTTCAGGTTTTTTCGGAGTATAATTTTGCATGTTTTAATTTTAGCATATTTTTGATTTATTTACTACGTCATACAGTGTGTATGGCGTGGTTGGTGATTTGTTATATTTATATGATAATAATTCTAGCAGTTTTTTTACCACTTGACTTTTTTATATTTTTATGCAATAAATAATAAATAATCGTTGTTTAACAATTAAAATTTAAATATAAGGAGGAGTGAATATGAATTTTATTGTGAAGATTAAATGGATATTTTTGACGTTTTGCGTATTTTCTTTTTTCGTGATTACACAAGTCAAAGACATAGATATCCAGACATTACTGTATTTCGCGCTTGCAATTGTTTTTGCATTTTTATTGATGTTTGTTACATGGGATGCTGATAAAATAAAATTGATAACAAAAAAAAATAATAACAAATTTATTATTAAATTATTACCATGGTTAGTTTGTCTTCTAACGGCGGCTGGCGCTTTGCACGCAGTCGCGCTGTTTGATCCGCTTCCTGCTCCTAAAATTTGCTTAATTTTGTATAAAATTTCTTTTACTGTTTTATGCGCTTTAATTATTTTGCCAATCATTAAAATACCATCTTCGTCTGAAGGCATTATAACGATGAATAATAGGCCTATCAAAAAAAAGCGAATAAGTCTGATTTCGCTTAATCATCTTGATTCGCTTCCGAGGGAATTTCAAACGTATTATATTTTTAGAAAAACATTTGACAGCGAAATAGTAAATGAGCAACAATTCAAAGTAAAAGCAAAATTTTCTTCCGTGTCTTTTGAAAGAATTAAAAATGCCGGAAAGATAATAAGTATTGATGAAATTATTTTCTCAATACAAGTAAAGGCGGAAAATCTTGTTAAGAAAGAAATTTTTAATAAGCCAATTAAAATGTTAGCGCCAGGTTACGCCTATGGCATAGAGGGTGAAATAACAGTAACTTATCTTATTTAGAAAAAAGTAAAGTAATAAAAAATCAATTTGAAATAAGCCTTGCGAATTTAAAAATTTCGTAAGGCTTATTATTTTTTATTCAGCAAAAAGATTGTCCCTTTTTCAGTATATGCTATACTTAAAATCAGAAAATTAAAAATTAACAAAAAAATAACCTATGCCAAAAAGCGAATATTATGTAATATCACTGGGGGGATCATTAATCGTTCCTAAAACGGGGATTGATTGGAAATTTTTAAAACAATTTCGGGAATTGATTGTTAAGGAAATCAAAAAAAATACAAAATTTATAATTATCGCCGGCGGCGGCAATACCGCGCGTGATTATCAGGCGGCGGCCGGCAAAGTTACAAAATTAACCAATGACGATAAGGACTGGATCGGCATTCACTCCACCAGGCTTAACGCGCATTTAATTAAAACAATATTCAGAAAATACGCGCATCCGCGCATTAATAAAAATCCGCGCACCAAAGCGGACATTCGCGAACATTTTCAAAAAGGCGAAAAAATCATGGTCGCGGCAGGCTGGCGTCCCGGCTGGTCAACCGATTATGTCGCTACGATATTGGCGGAAAGAATGGGAGCGAAAACAGTTATAAATTTATCAAATATAAAATACGTTTATAACAAAGATCCGAACAAACATCAGACGGCCAAAAAAATAAAAAAAATATCCTGGCCGGATTTTAGAAAAATAGTCGGCAACAAATGGAATCCGGGCTTAAACGCGCCCTTTGATCCGGTTGCATCCAAGCACGCCGAAGAACAAGGACTTAAGGTAATAATCACCGAGGGGAGGAATATTAAAAATTTGGAGAAAATATTTAAGGGAGAGAAGTTTCAAGGGACGGTTATAAAATAAAAAATTAGAAATTAAGAAGCTTAGCTTCGGATACCCGAAGCTAAGCTTCTTAATTTCTAATTTTTTTTACTTCAACCCAATCGCCCTCTTAACTTTTAACAAAGTCTCTTCAGCAATCGGCTCTGCTTTTTTCGCGCCTGCTGTTAAAATTTCCGTGATTTGCTTATCGTCTGTTTTATTATATTTTTTTTGAAAATTATTTAAAAATTCCGCGACTATTTCCGCCAAATCTTTTTTAAATTCACCGTACATTTTATTGGTGTATTTTTTTTCCAGTTTTTTAATTTCAATATTTCCCAGTAAAGAATAAATAGTTAAAAGATTGGAAATTCCGGGTTTTTCTTTTGGGCAGAATTTTATTTCCGCGCCAATATCGGTCGTTGCTTTCATGATTTTTTTCATAGCTAGCCTTGGTTTATCCAGAAGCCCTATTCTGCTCAAATCGCTCTTAGCGCTTTTACTCATCTTTTTCTCTGGATTATCCAATCCCATAATACGCGCGCCCTGTTTTATAATTTTTGCTTCCGGGATCTTAAATATTTTTTCATAATCATGGTTAAAGCGTTTTGCCAAATCGCGCGCCAGTTCCACGTGCTGCAACTGGTCATCGCCGACAGGTACAATATCCGTGTTATATAATAATATGTCAGCCGCCATTAAAACCGGATAATCATAAAGCCCGACGCCGACATTAACATTGCCAAGGCCCGCCTTGTCTTTAAACTGCGTCATTTTGTTTAAATCACTTATACGAGCGCTTACGGCGTTTAAAATCCAGCAAAGTTCCGTGTGCGCCCGTACGTCGGATTGTTGAAAGATGATTACTCTTTCAGAATTAATTCCTCCGGCAATATAAATTTTAGCAATCTCAATAATTTTTTTCTTTAAAACATTTGGATCGTATTTAACGGTAATCGCGTGATAATCAACCACGCTAAATACGGAATCGTATTCATCTTGCAAATCAACCCATTGCTTAATCGCGCCCAAAAAATTGCCAATATGCAAATTGCCGCTAGGTTGAACGCCTGAAAATATTCTTTTTTTAATATTTTGTGTCATAAAGTTATTGTAACAAAAAACCGCTAAAAAGCAAATTTTTGCGGTTTTTGGACAGAATAAAAGGACATAGAGTTTACTCTATGTCCGTCTGAAAAATTTAATTTTGAAAATTAAGCCTGATTAGCTAAAAATTCAATAATAGCCTTAGATGACTCTGAGTCAAGACAACGTTTTTGCCTAACTTCTGACTCTGAGTCATTATAGCTATCGATGAAATCCTCTTTTTCTACTTTAATATTTTTAAAAAGATCCCACATCACTTTATTTTCTCCTCTCTTTTTAAAATAATGAGCGATTAATTTATATTTAAATAATAGCACATTTTCCACAAAAAATCAACAGTTTATTAACATTTTTTTAACAATTCATTAAATATTAGTGAAAAAAATTATTAACAAGTTGACATAAATTAATATTTATGCTAGTGTATCAAACACAAGTTATGCCCAAAGGGCACTAACAGTAGTCGGGAATATTCAAATTCCTTGACTATAAATTATTTTTATGTTCATTTTATTTTAACTTTGTTTATAAAAAAAGGGGGATTTATGAAAAACGGAATTAAGTATTTTGTGAAAAAAATTATTGCCGAAACATGCAACGAAAGTTGCATTAGACCTTATCATGAGATAGAGGTGAAAAAAATCAGCGATAAACATGATTTTAAGAATGACTTGCCAGTTGATTCGCTGATTTTTACGGAAATTTTGGCAAAAATTGAGGATCAATTTGATCTAGAAATTCCTGTTATCAACAACTTAAGCGTTGGCGATTTAGTTAAACAAATTGAAGCGCATTGTTGAAACGGAGGGGAGGTTAAAAAATGATAAGAAAAATAGGCATTTTTTTAGTAATTATTAGCATTTGTCCTTTGGGATATTATGCATATACAGGCTTTACCGAGCCTATATTATTACTAATAGCGGCTTTTCTTTTTTTCTTTGGTCTTTTTTCAATGACTATCAAAAATGAGAATAGCCACAGCCCTAAAGAGAACAAAGGTCCCCGGCAGATGGAGGCTAGAAGAATATTAAAAATGATTTTTTTTCATTTTTTGGCAATAATGTTCTTTATTTTTACGCTTGTTAACGTCGGCGGAGAAGAATTGGGGGAAATTAATTATTGGCCAGTTATTTGTTTAACATTGGCTATAATTTCTTTCATAAAAGGCAGAAGCTACGGAAAACCATTTCCGTAAAATTCAAAAACATCAAAGGCGCTCATTCCGTTTTCGGAGCAGAGCGCCTTTTTTAATTGACTTTAAGCAAATTTTATAGCAATATAGTAGTAATAGGATTTAAAGGGCTAAATAGGGCTTAAAGGGAAATAAGGAAAAGACAAAATTTATTATTTAAAATATTTGTGAATTCGTGATTATATTGGTACATTTGTAATGATTATGTTCAACTTCCTCCACACAAACATCCCCGATTCAGTTTTGATAAATATCGGCCAAATAAAAATTTATTGGTACGGGCTGTTTATCGTTACGGGAATTTTAGTAGCAATGATTGTTATTTTAAAGCTGGCTGAAAAATATAAAATTTCAAAAGAAACTATAATTGATTCTGTTTTTTATTTGCTTATCAGCGGCATTATCGGCGCGCGCGCCTATCATGTTTTTTTGGAGTTTCCTTATTATTTAAATAACCCGATAGAAATAATTAAAATTTGGCAGGGCGGAATGGCTATTCATGGCGCGATTTTCGCAGGCATAATCATAGTTTATTTTTTCGCGAAAAAATATAAAATGAATTTTTGGCAGCTTTTGGCGATTTACGCTCCCGGAGCGGCAATCGGCCAAGCAATCGGCCGCTGGGGAAATTATTTTAATCAGGAGCTTTTCGGACTGCCGACCAATCTTCCATGGGGAATTCCGATTGAGCCCGTTAATCGCATACTTGAATATTATGGCGCCAACTATTATCATCCGACTTTTTTATACGAAAGCCTTGGCAATCTGTTAATATTCATTTTATTAATTTTCGCTCATCGCTTTTTTATAAAAAAAGATTATAAATTTTACGAAATAATCGTTTTGCTTTATTTAGGCTTATATTCAATTTTAAGATTTAGTCTGGAATTTGTCAGAATTGACAAAACTCCGGAAATGCTAAATTTGCGTCTCCCGCAAATCATCAGTTTATTAATTTTAACGGCAGTTAGCGTTTACTTGATAAAAAACAGAAGAAAGTACTTCCCCTTGAAAAAAATTTAAACTTATGCTACTATATTTTGGTAACTCTCACGCCAAATTTTAAAAATTAATTTATAGTCAAGGAATTTGAATATTCCCGACTACTGTTAGTGCCCTTTGGGCATAACTTGATTTATAAATATGCCAAATAAAAAATCAGCAGAAAAAGAATTGCGAAAAAGCGCGAAGCGCAAAATTCATAACACCAAAATAAAAGATAATTTAAAAAATCTTTTAAAGAAAAGCAAAAAGGCCATTGAGTCTAAGGATAAACAAGCGGGTGAATTAGTCGGAAAAACTTTAAAGGCTTTAGACAAAGCCGCGCAAAAAGGTATAATTAAAAAAAATACCCGCGACCGCAAAAAATCGCGGTTGCAGCATAAGTCAAATAGTTCACAAAAGGCTTAGAATAATTTTTTTACAGACAGAGGAGGCGCAAGTGATGAAAAAAAAGTATTTGGAAGATTTTGGTTTTTTGGAGAAGATAGACAATTTAGAATATTTAAATTCTTGGGTCGGCATTAGCTGTGGTATCTTCGCTAGCGCTATTGTGATAATCATAATAGGGTTTTTCTGTAAATGGCCGTTATCTTGTTTAATTACATCAATATGTATGATAGTATTTGCGGGAATAGCGAGATATGGAGCAAAGATCAGATTGGAAAAACTTAGAAGCGAAATTTACGGAGAATAAATAAAAATTCTCAATTTAGGACGTTGATTTAACAGCCAACGTCCTATTTTTATTCAAAAAAAATCAAATACTCGCGATCATGAGCGCTAAATCAGTTTTAAAATCGCCTTGGCCGGTTTTTAGCTGTCTGTCCATTTTGATTAAACGCGAAAAAATTATTTTTAAAGATTCTATAGAAAAATTTTTTGCTTGCGTAAAACTTTTTTGCGCCACAAAGGGATGAAGTTTTAATTCGCTTGCCGCCTTGCGCGATGTATGCCCCAAATCCATAGCCGCTCTAACTTGCAATAAAATTCTAAATTGCCTAATCAGCATATGCATAAGATAGGGTTCTGCTAAACCGTTTTCCAATTCTTTTTCTAATAAATTCAAGGATAAGGCTTTATTTTTTTGGCTAATCGCGTCTGTCAAGGCAAAAATATTCTCATCAAATTTTCCCCTTACCATCTCCGTAATATCTTTATCATTAATCTCTGCCTGCCCGGCGTTCTCAATCAGCTCGGGCGCTTGCGCTTTTTTATAACTGATTAATTTATCAATTTCATTGGAAATTTGCCACAAATCACTGCCGACCAAACCCGCTAAAGTTCCTGAGGCGCGCAAAGAAATTTTTCCGCCGCGCTTTTCCGTTGTTTTTTTAATCCAATTAGCCGTCTCCGTATTGGACAACTTTTTGAATTGCTGAACAAATTTTTGCTTGGATAAAAATTTAAAAAACTTATTCGCGCCCAATTTTTCTCCGCTGTGCTCATCATAAAAAATAATAATATTATTTGTTTCTTTTTTTTCAAGTATTTCCAGCAAAGGCTTTTGCATTTTTTTACTTTTTAAAATATTTTCAATAATCACCATTTGTTTGGAAACAAACAAAGACGACGCGGAAAAAGCTTCGTTAATTTCATCTAAGCCGGCGGATTCAGTATTTATCAATTTTATATTATCGCCTCTTTTATCAATATCTTTAATAAATTTAAGCTTTAATTCATTTAATTTTTGCCGGCTGCGATAAGTATCTTCGCCGTAAAGAAATATAATCATGGCTTTATTATATATTAATTTTAATAAATTTCAAGGCTCTTTATAACAATAAAATTTACAAACAAACCTTTGTAATTTTTTCAACATCAATATTTAAAAATTTTTTCGCCATTACCCGAAATCGCTCCGCGTCATCAGTGGTAAAAAAGTTCACGCAGGTGTTTTGGGCGGGGCTAACTCTATATTCCGGATGCCGCGCTAAATAATTTTTTAAGCCGCGCGCGATAATTTCACCGCTATCCAAAACCCGGCAGCGTTTTGTCATAATTTTTTTAATTTCTTTAAAAAGAATCGGATAGTGCGTGCAAGCCAAAATCAAAATTTCTATTTGTTTAGATTTAAGCGGCCGCAAATATTTTTTAAGAATACTTTTTGTCTCCGGCCGCCTATTCCACCCCTCTTCAATTAAAGGTACAAGCAAAGGCGCGCTTTTTTGAAAAATTTCCAAGTCAGGATTTAACTTTTTTAATTCTGTTTTATAGGCATTTGATTCAATGGTTGCTCGCGTGCCAATTATGCCGACACGCTTGATATTTTTATCTTCGGCAACCTTTTCAACCAATGGCCTGATTACCCCAAGCACATTTTTGCCGGGATATTTTTGAGGCAAATATTCTTGCTGAATTTTTCTCAAAGCCTGCGAGGACGCGGAATTGCAGGCAATAATAATTAATTCGCACCCTCGCGCGAACAAAAAATCAACCGCTTCTTTTGTATAGCAATATATTGTGTCTTGCGAGCGCCCGCCGTAAGGCGCGCGAGCGCTGTCGCCAAGATATATGTAATTGTAATCCGGCAAGGCTTTTAAAAAATTCTTTAAAACAGTTAATCCGCCAAGTCCGGAATCAAAAATTCCGATCATGTTTTTTATTGGGATATTTAAGATTATTGGGATTGTTAGGATTTTTGAGATAATTTTTTATCAGAACGTGATTTGTCATTGCGAGCGCCAGCGAAGCAATCCCGTGCCATAGGACACCATATGCGAATTTACAACGGACGATGCAAATACCACGGGATTGCTTCGCTGGCGCTCGCAATGACATTTAATAATTCCCAAAAATCTCACATCCGCCCAACCGCATCCTTAAACGATCGTCCCCGCTCTTTGTAATTTTTAAATACTCCAAAACTCGCGCAGCCGGGAGAGAGTAAAACAACATCGCCTGAATCGGCTTTTGCCAAAGCCGTCTTTATCGCCTCGCTCATATTATTTGCCATACAAATTTTATTATCAGAAAATGATATTTTGTGTAAACGATTTTTTAGCCTTATAGAACCTTTTCCTGCAAACAAAATTAAAAATTTAACTTTTTGTTTTATAGCTTTTGCCATTTCCTTAAAATCATTACCCTTGTCAGCGCCGCCGGCAATCAAAATTATCGGGCAATCAAATGATTTTAAGGCTGTAATCGTTGATTCGGGAGTGGTCGCGAAACTATCATTATAAAAATCCATTGAATTCTTTTTTGCTATAAATTCCAAACGGTATTCAAGGCCTTTAAAATTCGCAATTGCCTTAACAATATATTTTTTATTAATTTTTAAAACTTTAGCCGCCTCAAAAGCCGCCGCGATATTTTTTTTATTATGTTCGCCGATTAATTGTGAATTTAAATTGGATTTATAAAAATAAATTTTTTTACCATTGACGCTAAGAATATTCTTAAAACTATTTTCAACTTTCAGCTTTAAATCTTTATTAATAATCGCGAAATTATTTTTTGTCTGGGAGCGGATAATATTAAATTTCGCCTGCCAATAATTTTCAAGGGTTTTATGGTAATTCGGGTTATGCGGATCAGCCGGTTTTAAATGTTCGCGGGAAAAATTCGTAATAACCGCCACCTTTGGATTAATCTGCAAATCTTCAAGCTGAAAACTGGAAAGTTCTAAAATAACATAATCGTCTTTTTTAATTTTTTCAAAAAAATTAAATACCGGAATTCCGATATTTCCACCAATATAAATATTTGGATTATCCCGCGCGGGAATAGGGCAGCGCTCTGTTCCTGCGCTGGATTTTAAAATTTCATAAATCAAAGACGAGGTCGTGCCCTTGCCCTTTGTTCCTGTTACGCCGATAATATTTTTTGTCGGGCATAGTTCAAAAAATAATTTTATCGGGCTGGAAATTTCAACGCCAAATTTTTTTGCCTTTTTAATTTCAGGAGAAAATAGCGGGTAGCCGGCAATGCGAAATATAATATCAAATTTATCTAAATTTTTATCATAATTTTCGCCTAAACGCCATTCAATATTTTTATTATGCGAGAACGTGCCGCGGCGCGTTCCTACGATATTTTCTTGCGCGTCGCAAATCGTGATTTCACAATCTATTTTTCTATTTAATAAAAATTCAACCAATGCCTGATTTTCAATGCCAAACCCAAGGATGCAGATTTTTTTGTTTTGTAATTTTTTGTATTTTCTTTGAAGACTTGACATAATAAATATTAATTCGTAATTCGCTTGTACTCGCTTGACGGGTGTAATTCGTAATTTTTAATTTTTAATTGAAAATTGCCTCCATCTCCCCCCAATTATCCCCAACCTTAACATCAACAATTATCGGAACGTCTAATTTAACAACGCCTTCCATAATTTTTTTAATTTTCTTTGCCGCTTCCCGCGTTTTATCATCTTTAACTTCAAAAATCAATTCATCATGAACCTGCATCAGCATTTTTACGCTATTATTACAAATTTTATCCATAATTTCAATCATGACGATTTTAATTATATCCGCGGCTGTTCCTTGTATCGGCGTATTTACCGCCATGCGTTCCGCGCCTTTTTTTACCATTAAAATACTGGAATTAATTTCCGGCAAATATCTTTTTCTTTTATATAATGTTTCCGTATAGCCGTGCTTGCGCGCAAACGCAATTTTTTTATCTATATATTTTTTTATGCCCGCGTAACTATTAAAATAATTATCAATAAAATCTTTGGCCTGCGCGTAAGGAATGTCTGCCGCGCGGGAAAGTCCGTGCGGACCCTGTCCATAAAGAATGCCGAAATTTATGGCTTTTGCTTCTTGGCGCATTTTTGCGTCAACTTCTTCCAGCGGAACATTATTTATTTCAGCCGCGGTCGCGTTATGAATATCCGCGCCATTTAAAAAAGCTTTAATCATTTTTTTATCACCGGACATACAGGCAGCCAGCCTTAATTCAATTTGTGAATAATCCAGAGCCAATAATTTATAGCCCTCTTCCGCGACAAAGGCTTTTCTGATTGCTTTGCCCAAATCGGTTTTAACCGGAATATTCTGCAAATTCGGATTTGTAGAAGACAATCTGCCGGTGGCGGTAATTGTTTGATTATAGCTTGTATGAACTCGTCCGGTTTTTTTATTAACAAGCTCAGGCAAAGCGTCAATGTATGTACTGACTAATTTATTTAATTCCCTATGTTCCTGAATTAAAGAAATTATCGGGTTATATTCTTTTAATTTTTCCAATTCATCCGCGCCGGTTGAGAAACCGGTTTTGGTTTTTTTAATCGTTTCAGTCGGCAACTCCATTTTTTCAAACAAAATATATTTTAATTGTTTTGTTGACCTGATATTAAAAATTTCTCCGGCCAGATTATGAATTTTTTTCTCAAGCGCTTTAATTTTTTTTGTCATTTTCTTGCTCATCCTCAGCAAAAATTCCGCGTCAATTTTTATGCCAGCGTCTTCCATGTGGGAGAGCGCGTCAATCAAGGGCAATTCAATGGTTTTAAAAAGCGTTTCCAAATTTTCTTTTTTTAATTTTGGCTTTAAAACATGCCTTAGCCGCTCGGTAAAATCCGCGTCTTCACAGGAATAAAGGCTTAATTTTTCCATTTCAAGTTCGCTAAAAGTTTTTTTATCTTTCCCCGTCCCCAATAAATCATTCTTAGATATTTTTTCAAATCCCAGCTCCGTAAAAGTAAGCGCGTCCAAGCCATTCCCGCGCGTTCCCGGATTCAAAAGATAAGAAGCAATCATGGTATCAAAATCCAAACCCTTAACTTCCACGCCTTTATTTTTCAAAACCCTCATATCAAATTTAGCGTTATGCGCCGTTTTTTTAATTTTCTCATCAGCAAAAACCGGCCTTAATTTCTCCAACCATTTTTTGTTCCCTTTATTAATATTTTTTTTATCCACATCACCAAACAAAGATTTTTGACTATTATTAATTTGTAATTTGTAATTTGTAATTTGTAATTTAACAAAATAGGCCTCCCCCTTCTTCCATGAAAAACTAATCCCCAGCAAATCACAAGTAATCGGATCAAAATCGGAAGTTTCCGTATCAAAGCTAAAATGTCTTTGCTTTTTAAGCTCTAACAGAAACTTTTTAAACTTATTTTTATTGTCAACCAAAATATACTTAAATTTTTTTTTATTGCGCTCAAATTTGTCTTCAGCCGCTTGTTGTTTTTTTTCTTTTGTATTCGCGCCAACTTCATTAAACAAGCTTTGCATGCGCGGCAGCAAAGACTTAAATTCAAGTTTGCTTAGTGTTTTAACAATTTTATCTTTATCCAAATCAAAAAAACGAGTCGCCTCCAAATCAAATTTAATTTTCACGTCACACTTAATCGTTGCCAGCTCCCGCGATAAATAAGCGCTTTTTTTGTGCTTAATAAGCAAATCCAAAACCCGCGGCTTAATTTTCTCTGTTGCGAGTTGTGAGTTACGAGTTACGTGCTTATACAAATTATCCAAATCACCAAACTCTTTTAACAATATAACCGCCGTCTTGCCGCCAATCCCCGGCACCCCGGGAATATTGTCGCTCGCGTCTCCGCTCAATGCCTTATAATCAACCACCTGATCAACCCGCACTCCCATTTTTTCTTTAACCAGCTCTTTATCATACAAAACAGAATCGCTTAACCCGCGGCTCATAGAATAAACTTTTGTATGCTTATCAACTAACTGCAAAGTATCCTTATCCCCTGTAACAATAACACATTCTAAATTCCTGATTCCTGATTCCTGATTCCTGATTCCTACCGAAATCGTCCCGATTAAATCATCCGCCTCAAAACCATCCTTTTCAAAAACGGGAATATTAAAATCCTCGGCTAATTTTTTTACCATTGGAATTTGCGCGTATAATTCATCCGGCGCCTTCACCCGCTTTGCTTTATATTCTTTAAATTTCTTGTGTCTGAATGTCGGCCCCTTTTTATCCAAAGTCAAAACCACATATTCCGGCTTCAATTCCCGTATTGCTTTAATTAAAAAACTGGCAAAACCGTAAACAGCGTTAACCACTGTTCCGTCTTTAGTCATCATAGTCGGCGGCAACGCGTGAAAACTCCGATGAATCAAAGCATTCCCGTCTATAATCATTAATTTTTTTAATTTTTGAGGCATTTTTTTAAATATGCAACATACAATATGCAACACGCAATTATGGATAATATTATTATATTATCATTTAATAAAAATAAAAGCAAACTAAAATGCTAATTTTAGGGAAATAAAGAGGGCTCGCGTGTTATTTACGCGAACCCCGTGTTATTTTTTGTTTATTAAAATATTTGATATTCCTTTATTTCACCACATGCCATTGGAATAAGGCTAAGCATTGGCTTTGTGCCGGGCGTAGGTAGAAAATCAATATTATTGCAAATGTCAAGATTTATTTTAGGCACATGCGCCTGAATAAATCTTTTCGCAAATCCAGGTATTCCAGGACTGCCATTATTCTGATATTCATGCATTGATTCTTCTTCGCTTAAAATAGCTTTTGCCGCTGCTTTGCGGGCGCTCAGCAAGGCCGGTCCTGTCGGCTGTCCTATTGATAATTTTAATGGCTCTACACCTTGACTTTTTGCCTCGCTGCTCTTTCTCTTAATTTTTTGAAAAAGATTTTCCCCTTGTTTTGGTAATCTGCTTTTTCCTGTTTCTCTTGTTATTTTAGCCTCCTGTTTCTGTTTTGTTTCTGATTTTAATTAAAATTAATTTTCTTAAAATCACATTCCATGTCTGTCCTAATAAGATCCTCAATGGTTTGCGCTCGCTCAACCCTGGTAACGGAATTATCAGGATGAAAAGCTAAAACCTGCGAAGCTCCCCAGCCGTTATAATTTGATGTCATTGCCTTGCAATGCGCCCCCGTATCCTGAACAACCAATATATCGCCTTCAACAATTGCCGGCATTAAGCGATTTTCCGCCAGTTTAAAATTCTCGCACAAAGGTCCGACAATATCAACCACTTCTACCATTTGTTCCTTGCCGACAACTTTAATTTCGTGATGAGAATCTTCGTAAATTACCGCTCGCAGAATATCAGCGGCATCGCAAAAATCAACACCAATAAATTTTTTATACTTCTCCATTACATTGATGCATTTGCCGGCAAGAACTCCATGCGGTCCTGTAACATATCTTCCTGATTCAGTGAAAAAATTCGGAACATAGCCGTTTTCTTTTTCAAAATCGTACAAAGTTTCATTAATGCTTTGCGCCATCAACTTAATGCTAAGCGGTGGCTGGTCGTAATGATAAGGAATACCCAATCCTCCTCCTATATTGATAAATTCAAATTGAATTCCAAGCTTATCCTGCTCCCTCCGAACAACATTTAACTGCATCTTTGCGGTTTCGACTAAATTTTCATAATCCCTTTGATTGGAACAATACATTACATGAATGCCAAATTTTTTTGCGCCTAAATCAATAGCTCTTTTGTAAGCCTCTATGATTTGATCATCTCTTACGCCGTATTTTTGTTCCGGAGGATTACCGATAATTTTGTTGCTCCCCGCTGTTCTTAAATTACCCGGATTATAGCGAAAACAAATTAATTCAGGAATCATGGAAATTTTTTCCAAAAAACTAATATCATCCAAATTCAAAATACAGCCGACCAATAGCGCTAACTCAAGTAACTCTGGACTCGTATTATTGCTGGTAAGCATTATGTCCATTGGTTTCGCGCCTACCTTAAGCGCTCTTACCAGTTCTGTCGGAGAAGAGCAATCCAAACCAAACCCCATTTCCAACATTAATTTTAAAATCCATAAATTAGGGTTAGCTTTAACCGCGAAAAAATTTTTACCTTTGTAGTCGCTAAACAATAATTTTTTCATTTCAGCAATGGTGTCTCTAATGCCTGTTTCGTCCAAGATATGCGCGGCTGGACTTAAGGCGCTATCAGCAATGGTATTATTAATAATACCTTGATAGCTTGGCAACTCTGGCCTGAATTCATCTAAAATATCTCCTATTACCGGAAACAACCTTTTTTTGAAATCATCTGACATTGGCATTTTTTCCTCCTTAATATGCTTTTTAGGATTGACTTGATTAAATACAATGTTAATGAACAAAAAATAAACAACTTGAGCATCCCCCAAGTTGTTGTTTTAAATTATATTATTTTTGATTAAAAGTCAAATAAAAAAGATGCCACAGAGGGATTTGAAAGGGCGAGCCCTACACCATCATTGTTCGCGAAGGGTGGTGTTTGTTTAATAATAATTAAGATTAAATATTTTATTTAAAATTCACACATAATCAAAGGGATTCAAATTACACTCTGGGGGCACATATTATAAAAGCCCGGTTGTCACCGGACTTTTATAATATGTGCCCCCAGAGGGATTTGAACCCCCGACCATCTCCTTAAGAGGGAGCTGCTCTACCAACTGAGCTATAGGGGCCCCACTTCGCTAAAGCTACGCGGGGCAAGCCACTTTGTTTTAAATAGAAATATTTAAAAGTGGCTTGCCACGCGAAGCCTTGGCGTAGTGTGGCTGAGGAGAGAATTGAACTCTCGACCTCGGCGTTATGAGTGCCGCGCTCTAACCGTCTGAGCTACCCAGCCCCACTTCGCTAAAGCTACGCGG
>JAGLYP010000035.1 GCA_023132155.1 Candidatus Parcubacteria bacterium | reverse complement strand
TCCATAACATCTGCCAAATAAACCAAAAAAATTGCCCTAAATGGCTTTTTATGTAAAAATGAAAGTATAAATCATATTATAAAACTAAAAAAATTACTCTTTTTCCGCTTGTTCTTTTTTTATATTCTGATTATTTTTATTCATTTTCATAAAAAGGCTTAACGCGGCAACGTCGGCAAGCAATAGGGCTATTAATCTGCAAATACGTTCAATATATCTTGAAACCTCTCCGCTAATAAGCCCTGAACCGTGAATTCCAAAAGATAAAGAACCGATATTTATGAATAACAAAACAAAAACAAGCATTTTTAATAAAGAACTAAGAACGGGATCCGCTTTTTTGGACGCCTGCCAAAATGCCACCATAGCTATAATGCCCGCGATAGCTCCGACAGGACCGAATGTGCTTTCGTAAAAGGCATGGAAGGCGGATTTTTCCGCGGCAAGCGCGACATTTGGCAAGGCTAAAGATGCCAATAAAAATAAAGAGTGGATTTTTTTAATTTTAATCATAGTTTTTTACAAGTTTGCGCTCCTGTGTAATATTAATTATAACCTTGAATATTGTTTATTATATCACAAAAAAAATGAAAAATAAAATAATTTACAGCCTGCTTACCGCTTCTTTTTTAATATTAACACTATATATAATTTATTTTATACGCCATGATTTTTTGCATTGGAAGCTTTTTTTGATTTCTTTTTTTATCGTATTATGTTTGCAAATATCTATTTCTTTTTTTGTGAAATCAGTTTATGAAAAATTAATAAAAAATAATTCTATTTTTTTTACGATTGCCTCTTTATACGCTTTTTGCGTAACAGTATTTTATTTTGTTATAACTTCATTAATACTTGTATTAAAAAACATATTATGGAAATTCTATTAATTGCAAAAGGCTTTGTAACAAACTCTTCATCCGCGAACTACTGGCTTGATGATGGAGCGCTTGAAGAAAATGAAATCGCAAGCACCAGCCAAAACAAAACAATATTAAACAAAAAAAACTTAAATCTAGATAACGTAAAAATTAATAATTCAATTAATAAAGAAATCCAGCAAAAACAGATTATTCAAGAAAACAGAATCGTAAAAGACAATGCCTCTAATTTTTTTATTTGGCTTATTTTTTCTTTGATTTTTGTATTTGCGTTAATTTTTAAAAAAATAAAATCTAAAAATAAAATATAAAATATGTTGATTTTACGCAAAGAAAAATTTGGAGGAATAATTTTTAATTCTGACAACGCAAACGAGTTATGGCTAAATAAAAAATTATTTAACCGCGCGGTAAACGCGCTGCAAACAAAAAAATATAAAACTAACAACGAAATAAAAAAAGTTTTTAATGAATTGGAAGCAAAAAATTTTAATTTTAGAATATTTAATAAAATAAAAAAAATAGAAAATAACTTTTCTTTTAATATATTAAATAGCCCGAATTTAGCTGATATTAATATTACCAATAAATGCAATCTAAATTGTCCGCACTGTTATATTGACAGCAACTCAAACCAAAAAGAAATGTCATGGAGCGATTTTCGCCTTGCAATAGATGAATGCGCGAAAGCCGGAATATTTCAAGCCGCGATTGGCGGCGGCGAACCGACATTGCACCCTTTGTTTAATAAATTTTTAAAAGAAGCAAGAAAACGCGATATAGTTCCGAATATAACGACTAATGGAAAAGAATTGAAATGGAAAACAATTTACGCTATGGCAAAATATGCCGGCGCTGTTGCTTTAAGCATAGAAGAAATCGGAAAAAAATTTGAAGAAAGGCGAGGCTTTGCTTTTAAAGATTTTTTAAAAAGCGTAAAAAAAATTAAAGCGGCTAAAATTAATCTGGTATTTCAAATTGTAATCAGCAAGAATAATTTGTCTACAGTCAGCCGAACAATAAATGAAATAGTAAAGTACAAACCTTACGGCATTTTATTTTTAGCCTACAAACCGCAAGGGCGAGGCAAAAAATATGACGCCCCTTTATCACAGGCGAATCAGACAGAAGTTAAAAATGTTTTTAAAAATATATTCAGAGACTTAAGCGGCAAAACTAAAATCGGTTTTGATTGCTGCTTGACTCCGGCTCTAATAGATATAAAAAACAGCTCTTGTTTTCAAGGCTGTTCCGCGTCCAGAACAAGCATAGCTATTATGCCTGATTTAAACGTTCTTCCCTGCAGTTTTTTAAATAATTCAAGCGAATACGGCAATTTAAAAAATAAAACCCTGCCGGATATTTGGCAAGGAAAAAAAATTAACGCTTTCCGC
Organism: Candidatus Parcubacteria bacterium; assembly: GCA_023132155.1. GTDB lineage: Bacteria > Patescibacteriota > Patescibacteriia > Patescibacteriales > UBA12075 > JAGLYP01. Next base: position 2,729 of record JAGLYP010000035.1, on the reverse strand, counting down.
GGACAAATAGCGCGAAAAATGAATAAATCTGTCTGTAAAAAATGCCTTCAAAAAGATATTTGCCTTGGCGGGTGCCCTATTTTTAATTTAACAAATTGCGATAAATTATGCTAAATTCATTTTAAGATTCATAATATCCCAACAATCTCAAATATCCCAAACATCTTAACAATTCTAATTACTTAATTCCCCTTCTCCGTTCGGGTTATATCCGTTTTTCACTTCATCGCCGTCGCTATAACCGTCGCCGTCTGTGTCAGGATTGTTGGGATCAGCGTTATATTCCAACTCCTCAATATCAGTAAGACCGTCATTATCAGTATCTATTTGATTAACTTTTTCAAGAACATAATCTTTATCTGAAACGCCATCGCCGTCTGTGTCTTTTAAATGCGGGTGCGTATTAAACAGCTTTTCTTCCCCATCTGTCAAGCCATCACCATCAGTATCTTTTGCCAATGGGTTAATATGATATTTTTTTAATTCATCTCCGTCGCTAATTCCATCTCCATCCGTATCAGAATTAAAAGGATCGGTATTAAACCAGAGTTCCTTATGGTCAAATAAACCATCGTTATCCGCGTCCGAATCCGGACCAATAGTAATAAAATTAATACAAACCTTTTTACGCGTCTCATTAATTATAAGATTACAAAGCGCGATATTTTTTGTGTCTAAAGCCGTCTCATATAATATAATATTTTCACATGTTATTTGATCTTCTTTTTTTTTAAATTTAGTGCAATCTCGGTCAAAATTATTAATTATCCTCTCAAAACATAAATTTGAGTATTCCAAAATATCTATTTTTTTACATGCTTCCACATCGCCCACAGCTGCATAATTATAAGCAAGCAAAGGCCCCATGCATTCCTTTCTTTCAAACTCATACATATTTACTTCTTTTTCTTTATCATACTCGCACAATTCGGGTTTATTCATTATAAAAGCAATATAATGCACACAAGCTTCTTTCCAATGATGCTCGCTAATAGCTTCACAAATCTCTATATCATTATCTCTGCGAACAAATTTCATCACACAATAATACTGTATTTCATCATCAGTAATTTCTTTGCAAAGATTGTAATCATCTTTCTGTGATGCCTCATCCGCTTTTAAAAAATCTAAACATTTTATTTTTTCTTCGCCTTGTTTTTCGTCACATTTCTCTTGTGTTAATGGTTCATAGCGAAAACCTGTTAATTTTGGGCTCTGAGGTTTAATAATTACTTCCCGCACTTTTTTAGCGCGCTCCTCAAATTTTTCTAACAACAGCATTTTCTGTTCTTCTTCTAATTTCAATTTTTTTATCTGCTGATTTTTGTAATATAAAAATCCTAATATTAAAAAAATAATTATTGTTAGTATTATTAAAATAATGATTATTGTTTTTTTGTTTAACTTCATAATTATGTTTTATAGTCTATGGCATTTCCTGGCAATAACAAGAAGTAGTATATTTATTATAATATTTTGTACCCTCATAACAAAAACTATTGCCTGATGTTTTATTATAATAAGCTCTATACCATCGATCACTAGGAACAGGTAATAGACTTAAGCCGGCAATATCTGATCCTGCCGTTAAAAATGTACATGGTCTTTTAGTCCAAAGGAGACCTAAAATGCTTGGCTGCCCGATGCCGCCCGCCCAACTCCATCGACCTGATTCAATGCCAAACTCGGGCTTATATCCCAAATCATGATATTCGGCTTTTACACTATCGGTTTCACAGGCCGCCAAGGTGGCGTAATTATTACCTGTATAATCCCCATAAGTATAACCATAATGGCCGCCCCAACTGTCGTAAAAAATCAGAGCCTTGCAATTAACTGCCGCCTGATTGGCTAATAGAGAACAATTACCCCCGCCCATATCATGCACTGGGCCAACGCATTCATCATGGGTGCCGGCCCCATCATTCATCCCTACTCCAATACAAATCGTGTTTTGTTGACTCTGTTGCCTGCCCCAATCCCTGCATATCTCATCACAAGTTCTGTATACATAAGGATCGCCTGCCGAACCATTACCGATCAATGTAATATCTACGATATCAACAGTTTCAGCAGCTAACCCAGCGGAACTACCTTCACAACAATAATCTCTAGCTATACCGGCCCAGGTTGGATCTTGAAAACATATTACTGCGTTTTCCATACATTTATATATTCCTTTTTGACATTCATCAGCGTCAATTTTACCGTTACCATTTTCATCAATATAACATCCGGCGCCTAATAAACTAAACCTTAAATCTCCTATACATCCTATTTCACAATCACTACAAAGTTCTCCATATAGTATGCTTATTTCAGGTTCTGTTCTTAAATTATTATTTAAATCAACGCAATCCAGCACATTACTGTCTAAATCCGTTAATCCTTGCACTTTTAAAAGATTACATTTTTCATTATTACCAGTAATAGCACTTTCACAAGTCTCGCCGTAATCGCTTGTCCCGCCGCTTCCATTCTGCACAACCCCATCACCGCACCAACCACCTGACCATTCACAATATTGGCATCCCCATTGATCATTTTCTCCCGTTCCATTGCCGCCAACTTCACATTTTTCGTTTCCATTAACATCTCCGTCTCCGCAAAACGGTCCTTGAACTGTATGAAAATCGCAAGAATTGTCGCAGTAATCACAGCTTTTATTATAGGCGGCGATACATGGAGTATTTGTATTGGCGTGTTTATCGTCGCATTCTTCATAGCCA
>JAGLYP010000034.1 GCA_023132155.1 Candidatus Parcubacteria bacterium | reverse complement strand
CATTCGACTTGCATGCCTTAGACACGTCGCCAACGTTCATCCTGAGCCAGGATCAAACTCTCTGAAAGTTTTTTACAAGGTTTACTATCCTTGTGTTTTTTACTTGGTTGTTGCCAAGCGACATATTTTTGTGTAAGTACGAAAAATATATCAAAGGAATATATGAAGATTATAGAAATCTCACGATTGGTTGTTTTCAGAAGTCAGATATCGGATATCGGATATCGGATATAAATTAAATCCGAAATCTGAAATCTGAAATCCGACTTCTGATTAAATTGGCGCCTGCTAGCGCCAAATATATTTAATTGTCAAGAAACAAATTTAACCAAAAAACAGACCTTACAATCTGCTTTATCTGTAAGTTATGTCTATTTTTAAATTGGTTGTATCAATTAAACATTGGTTTGTAACTCAATATTTAAACGCATTATTATATTAGGTGATTCTAAGAGATATGTCAAGGGAATTTTTTTTAATTAATAATTAAGAATTAATAATTAAGAATTATTTAATATTAGCTTAAAATATTGTTTACACAGAAATTTTAATTTTAATTTTTTTTCTAATATTTCAGGAATTTTTTGGAAAATATATTTTATTCTTTAGTTTACACAGTTTTTGCACAAAGCTAGATAAAAACTTAGCTGATTTTTATAATGTTTAATCCACATTGACTAAAATCTCAATTTATGATATACTGGTTATATAAGCGTAGAGATACGCAAAAATAAAAATAAAAATAAAAAAAATGGAAAATCAAACAATTGAGGCTTGCGATAAGTCTCAAGAAAAACAGGCTCCCTTTGGGGAAAAATTCGCTTACATGGCGATTTCGGCGACAATTGCATACACTTACGTGGTGATAAATGTAATGTCCTACATGTCGTAAAATTTTAAAACTATTTTTATTTTAAAAACATCAAAAACAACCCGTTTGGGTTGTTTTTGATATTTGATGTTTTTTAATAAAAAGAAAAATTTGTCAGTTTATTTCGTATTTTTATCCGCAATTTTTTAATTACATATATTTTTTCACAAAACTTTTCAAATCAACTTCAAAAACGCGATAGGTTTTTCTGCCGAATTTTGCCACGCGCAAATCACCGCTTTTAATCCAGCGGTAAACCGTGCGAATGTTAACTTTTAACATCTTGGCCACTTCTTTAATTGTGTAGACATCGCCTTTTCCTAACACGCATTTTTGCTTAATATTTATTAATAAATTTCATACATCCGGCTTTCTTGGACTTGGAAATTGTGCCTGTTTAGCGCAAACCAGGGCGAAATCGCTTGTTTGCCAATAAACTCGGCAAAGTGGAGCATGGGGAAATGTTTCCACTTCAGGGGAAATTGATCATACAAAGATTGCCAAGAAAACCGGGTGTTTGAAATCTAAATTTAATTATAAATTTACATATTATAATATTACTATATTTTGTCACCATTGTCAATATTAATATACTATGATAGCTTAAAATTAATTATTATATATTATAATTCAATATAGTTAATTATAATACTTAATAAATATTTATAGTCAAAATTTATCTTATTTTTTATTTTATATTAGTATATTTAGATAAAAAAAACATGCAACAATTAATTTTTGTTGCATGTTTGTATATTGGATTTGTGTTTTTATATTATTTTAAAATAAAAGTTTTAATTTTTTTATCCTCGGTATAAATAAACCCCAAAACAAAAAATAAAAATAATACGCCGAAATGAAGACTCCAAAGCCAATGATCAAAAGTTAATAAAATAATTAGTGAAATTATTAATGCTATTTTATAAATTTCTTTGGATTTTAATATATAATATATAAAATTAAATGTTAAATACAAAAACAAAGCAATGCCCAATATTCCGATTTCGGCGGCGATTAACAGAAAAACATTATGCGCCGGTTGATAAAAATAGGCGGCATGGTCGGGGTTTGTTTTCGCTAATTCCATCGTATAATTACCCATGCCAACGCCAACAAGCCAATTATCCCTAAACATATCCCAGGCAGCCTTATTTGACTCCGATCTTTCAATATTTGATTTCTGCTCTAAACGTCCATCGCCTTTTACGCGAACCAAAACTAGATTTTGAAAATTTGTAAACAAAATAAAAACCAAAATTCCAAAAACCAAAATTATTTTCAATATTTGTATCTGTTGAAAACGGTCTTTTTTTATTAAAGTAATGGTTAAAATAGCAAACAAACTAACGACAAAAGCCAGCCAGGCGGAGCGTGAGAAAGTAAAAAATAAAGCGAATGAAGAAGTAAGAAGTAAGAAATAAGAAATAAGAAGAATATATTTATAATTTTTGATTTTTTCTTTATTTTTTTCTTTTTTTAAATTTATTATTACAAAAATAATCATTAGCGCTCCCAGCGCGAGCAATCCTCCAAGCATATTCGGATGGTCAAGCGAGCCGTAAGCGCGAAGCCAGCGTTCGCCAAAGCCCAAATTACCGATTGCCTCCACAACTGAAACGCCAAGTTCCGCGGGATCATGCTTGGCGAGCCCGAGCCATTTATTCGCAAAACCGCATTGATTTAAAAATTGCCAAATTCCAAAAAAAGCGGAAAGAAAAACTCCAAAGAAAAAACTAAACAATAATTTTAAACGATTATAATTTGCCTTTACAATCAAAAAGAAAAGCCCAATACCCAAAAGAAACCAAGCGTATTTATAAAAAGCGATTAATTTGTTATCCGCGAAACAACAGGAAATAAATACGGTTAATTCCAGACCGGCGAGAATAATTGATGAATTTTGAATTTTGAATTTTGAATTTTGAATTTTTTTATTTTTCAACAAATCAATCACAAACAACAACAAAACCGCTAACAAAACAATATCTGTCGCGTATAGGCTAATGGTCCCATATTCAAAATACCCGCCGTTTAGTTCGCCGGGGCGTATAATCCATCTGGTTTGCAAAGGCAATAGAAAGACCAATAAGTACAAACCGTATTCTGTTAATTTTCTAAAAGTGATTTCGCGCGCGTTAAACATATTTTTTATTATAAATGAAAAATTGGTAATAATCAAAAAATTTTTCATCACAAAAAATAAAATAAAACCGAAAAACGCTTATATCCTTTTTAGTTTGTCATATAAAATTATAAAAAACATAAAAATTGCCAGTCTGAAAATGATTTGTTATTATAAAAATAGTCTATGCGAAGTACGCAATTTCAAACAAATGAATATTATCATATTTATAATCGCGGAACTGACAAGCGGACAATCTTTTGCGATGAGAAAGATTATATTAGATTTTTATGGAATATTAGAAATTTCAACAATAATTCAAAACACGAAGAAAGAATATATTTAAGAAATAAACGTGGAAATAACTTGGAGCTTAGCTCCGAAGCTTCGGAGCTAAGCTCCAAGTTATTGGCATTGCCTAAATTTGTTGAAATTATCGCTTATTGTTTAATTCCCAATCATTATCATTTTTTGTTAAAACAATCACAAAATAAAGGTGTAGAAAAATTTATGCATAAAGTGGGCACGTCCTACACTAATTATTTCAATAAAAAATACAACCGTTCCGGTTCATTGTTTCAAGGCACATATAAATCAATCCATATCAAAACCTCCGGCAACTTATGGCGCTTATCGTGTTGTATTAACGGCAATGCGGAAATACATGGAATTGGCAAAGCAAAAGAATGGTCATATTTGAGTTATCAAGATTATCTTGGGTTGCGAAACGGAACACTGATTAATAAAAATACTATTCTTGATGAATTTAAAGATATTAATGAATATAAAAATCTAATTGATTATGTGATTAAAGATTCAAGGGGAATAAAAAATATTGTATTAGAATAAATTTGATATGTGCCGGAAGCTTAGCTTCGGGTACCCGAAGCTAAGCTTCCTCGTGTATGCCAAACATAAAACAAAAAAAACAAGAAATGCTAGAGCTTTTGAAACTGCATTACGGTTTTACCGGTTTTCGTCCGGGACAGGAACAGGTGATTGATAATATTTTAGAAAAAAAATCCACGGTTGTAATTATGCCTACCGGCGGCGGGAAATCGCTTTGTTTTCAGTTGCCGGCCTTGGTGTTGGACGGCGTTACCTTGGTTGTGTCGCCTTTAATCGCTTTAATGAAAGATCAAGTCGATAATTTGGAAAGTATCGGCATTCCGGCCACCTTTATTAATTCTTCAATCTCGCCCGTTGAAACTTCAACGCGCTTAAACGCGGTTAAAAATAAAGCTTATAAGCTTTTATATATCGCCCCGGAACGCTTTTATAGCAAAGAATTTCTTAATGCTTTAAAGGATATAAAAGTAAGCCTGTTTGCGATTGATGAAGCGCACTGCGTCAGCCAATGGGGCCATGATTTCCGCCCAGCTTATTTGCGTATAAAAAACGCTGTTGAACTCTTAGGCAATCCTACCGTAATTGCCCTTACCGCCACCGCCACTCCGAAAGTGAAAAGCGATATCATAAAACAGCTTGATTTAAAAAATCCGGAAATTGTTATTACCGGCTTTGCCCGGCCCAATCTGCAATTCGGCGTTATTCAAGCTAAAGAAGCGCAAAAAAGCCAACTCATTTTGGACGCGATTACGAACGCGCCAAATGAATGCGGAATAATTTATGCCAGTACGCGGGCACGCGTTGATAATTTATTGCAATTTTTATTGGGAAATAATATTGAAGCGGCAGGATACCATGCCGGAATGGATGCCGAGGATCGCAAATGGGTGCAGAATAACTTTTTATCCGGAAAAATAAAAATTATTGTCGCCACCAACGCTTTTGGCATGGGTATTGATAAAAGCGATGTCAGATATGTGGTGCATTACGATATGCCCGGCACGATTGAATCTTATTACCAGGAGGCAGGCCGCGCAGGCAGGGATGGCAAGCAAAGTTTTTGTTTGATGCTTTTCAATTCCCGCGACCGCGCCTTGCACGAATTTTTTATCAAAGGTGATAATCCGCCGCCCAATGTTATCCAGGAAATCTACAATCTGCTTTTGTCTTATGAGCCTGATTCAATTTTTATTACTTATGCCGAATTGTCCGATATGCTTTTAGATGATATACCCGATATGGCGGTTGGCACGAGTTTAAAAATTTTAGAAAAAGAAGGCTATATTACGCGTTCGCGTGAAAAAAATAATAACTCATATTTAAAATTTTCGCAAAATTTTTCGCAAATCAAAAATTCAATCGGAACGCGCGCGAAAAAACAGCTGGCGGCCATGGAGGCTTTAGAAGGTAAATTCGCCGATGAGCTTTTGCAAGGCTCCGAACTTAATTTGGAAGAAATTTCCGACATTATAAATATTAAAAAAGAAACGCTTTTGCGATTGATAAGAAAATTGGTGGAAAATAATCTGGCGGAATACCGCCCGCCTTTCAAGGGCACGGAAATTAAAATCTTAAAAAAAGTTGATTCTCGCGACTTGAATATTGACGCAAGCGCGCTAAAAGAAAAATTGCGAAACGCTTATAAAAAACTGGACAAAATTGAAGAATACGCTTATACTTCGGACTGCCGGCAAAAATTTATTCTGGATTATTTCGGAGAAATCAGTTCAAACGCTTGCGGAAAATGCGATTCTTGTTTAAGTACGGGCGGATATCAACGCAAACACGAGGCGACTCAAAAAGACTGCACGCCAAAAAAATTTAAAAATAAAATTGAAACGGATTTTGTCGTTGCCAGTCCTGATAAAAAATCCGGGCTAAACACAAAACTTACCCAGTTGGAAACGCTTGGTTTGCACCAAAAAGGCTTATCAATCGCCGAAATCGCTTTAAAAAGAAATTTAAGCGAAGCTGATGTGGTTTCGCATTTGGATTTTTTAAAAGATAAAAAGATTATTTCGGAGTGATAATATTTTTTTGTCATTATGAGCTCGCAAAGCAATCCAGTTTTTTTGTCATTGCGAGCTCGCGAAGCAATCCCGTGCCACAGAACACTGAGCGTGAATTAACAATGGACGGTGCGATTATCGCGAGGTTGCTTCGCTGGCGCTCGCAATGACATACTTGGTACTTAATTCCAAAAACTATGAACAAAAAAACCCAAAAAGAAATTTTAAATATAGTTAAAAAAAATTATTCCGAGATTGCCGGGCATTACAGTGAAACCAGAAAAAAAGAGCTTTGGCCAGAGTTGGTTTATTTAACAAAAAATGTTTCCGCAAACGCGCGCGTACTTGATGTCGGTTGCGGCAGCGGCAAATTGCTTAAGGCCTTGCAAGAAAAAAAGATTTACTATTTAGGCATAGACCCTTCTGTGGAATTATTAAAACAAGCCAAAGAGCAATTTTCACCTGTCCTGTGTAGCTTTAGCGAAGAAGGAAATTTTAAATTCAGCAAAGGCGATATCTTGAATTTAGGCGCGGTTAACGAGCTTAATTTTGATTATATTTTTTGTATTGCCGTCTTGCAACACATTCCGGGAAAAGATTTGCAAATTAAAGCCTTAAAACAATTAAAAAACAAATTAAGCAAAAACGGTAAAATAATTCTTTCAGTCTGGAATCTTTGGAACCAAGAAAAATACCGCGAGCTGATTTGGAAATTTTGGCTTTTAAAATTAATTAATAAAAACAAAATGGATTTTGGCGATATTTTATTTGACTGGAAAAATCCGCAAGGCGAAAGAGTCAGCAAGCGCTATTACCACGCCTTTCGTTTATTTGAATTAAAAAGAATAATCAAAAAAAGCGGGCTTAAAATTGAGAAAATTTATAAAGACAAGTATAATATTTACGCGATTATTAAAAATTAAAAAAATTATATAAGGCACTAACAATTTATAAAATTAATTTTATGAAAGAAGAAAAATTTACCAATAATCTAGAATCAAGTACACATGAATTACCTGGCGTAAACAACATAGAATTAGAACTATTAAAAAAGACTTTTTCACATTTTAAAGATGTTAAAAAAATTATATTATTTGGTTCTAGAATAGAGGGCGGTTTTTCGGATAAATCTGATTTAGATATTTTTATAGAAACAAATAGTAAAAATCGTGGAAAAATATCTGATGTAAAAAATAAAATCCAAGAGCTACTTTCAGATACAATACCATATCCATTACACATTAAGGATTTAGGAGAAATACAAAATAAACATTTATTATGGAATATCAACAATAATGGAAAACAAATATTTTAAACAATAAAACAATATTAAAAAATGAACATAAACAGCGAACAATTTGAACAGCTTATTGCCGAGGCGCTTGATGAGTTGCCGAAAAATATTAGAAAAAGAATGCATAATGTGGCAATTACGCAGAGCGATTTTCCAAGCGAAGAACAGCTTGGCAAGCTTGAAAAAGATAACAAATTCAGTTTGTTGGGAATTTACGAAGGTTACACTCAATCACGCCGAACAGACGTCGGCGCTGTTCTGCCTGATAAAATCACTTTGTTCCGCGTACCGATTATTAACGCCTGTTCTTCGCTTAAAGAATGTAGAAAAATCATTGTTAAAACTTTAAAGCATGAAATCGCGCATCACTTCGGCTCGGATGAAATCGGAGCGCGCAAGGCGGAAAAATATAAATGTCGGAGCAATATGATAATGTCATAACGCGGTTTTTTAATTAAAATAAAAAATGCTATAATATTACTAATAATTTAAAGTATTTAATATTTTATGAATATAGAAAACAGCCAAAAACAAATTAAATTTCCGGATAATTTTTTGTGGGGAACTTCAACAAGCGCTTATCAGGTTGAAGGCGGAATTGTTAATGATTGGAGCGAGTGGGAGAAGAGGCGAGTTGAAAGCAAAAAGTTTAAAAGTAAAAAGTTGAACCCGGATGATTATATTTGCGGCAAGGCTTGTGATTCTTATAATCGCTTTGAAGAGGATTTGGATTTGGCTAAATCTTTAAATACCAACGCGGTTCGTTTTGGAATTGAATGGGCGCGGATTGAGCCTAAAAAAGGCACTTGGGATGTTAAAGAAATAAAGCATTACGCGCAAGTTTTAGCCGCGGCAAAAAAGCGCGGATTTAAAACCGTTGTAACGCTTTGGCATTGGACTAATCCAGTATGGCTCGCGAAAGAAGGCGGCTGGGCAAATAAAAATGTTGTTGAAGATTATCTAAGATATGTTGATTTGATTATTAATGAATTCGGAGGCAGTATTGATTACTGGGTAACACTGAATGAGCCGAATCTGTTTACTTTTTTTTCATATATAACCGGTAAATTTCCACCGGAAAAACATAATATTTTTAAAGCAAACAAAGTAATGGATAATTTAGTAAAGGCGCACAATAATTCATATAATAAAATTCATGAATATTTTCCTAACGCAAAAGCAGGTATTACAGGGTTGTATAATTATATAGAGCCAGCCCATAAATGGAATCTTATTGAATTGCTTTTAGCAAAATTTTTACATAAAATTTGGAATAAAAATATTTTAAATAAAACAGTAAAAAATTCTGATTTTATCGGTTGTAATTATTATTTTCATGATAGAATTGTTTGGTATCCGCCATTTAAGAAAAATTTAAATAAATTAGTACATGATAAAGGTTGGGAAATTTTTCCAGAAGGTATGTATTATGTTTTAAAGTTTTTGCAAAAATATAAAAAACCAATTTATATTTTGGAGAATGGTTTGGCAGACAAGGATGATAAACTGCGAAAACAATTTATAAAAGATCATTTGTTTTATGTTCATAAAGCAATAAAGGCAGGCGCGGATGTCAGGGGTTATTTTTATTGGTCTTTGTTGGATAATTTTGAATGGGCGGAAGGTTACGCGCCGAAATTCGGATTATTCACGGTTGACAGAAAAACATTTGAACGTAAAAAAAGACCAAGCGCTGAGGTTTATAGGGGGATATGTCAAGAGAACGGATTTTTGTATTAGGATTGTTGGGATTTTTTTTGAACACCCCGCCCACTGTCATTGCGAGCCTGCGAAGCAATCCCGTGCCGCAGAACGCCGTGCGTGGATTTACAACGGACGGCGCAGGTACTATGGGGTTGCTTCGCTGGCGCTCGCAATGACAAAGAACCAGAGCTCGCAACGACAAAGATGAGTGTTTTTGATTGAAACAACAAAAGAATTAAAAATTCAACAAATGTACATAATTATTGCCATCCTCTCATACTTCATCAACGCCGGCGTTTATGTCGCCGACAAATTTTTGCTTTCCAAAAAAATTCACTCCTCAATTACTTACGCGTTTTTTGTCGGTATTTGGAGTGTTTTTAATATAGTTTTATTGGTAATTGACCCTTGGCTGCCGAATTTGCGGGAATTGGGGATTGATTTGTTGGCGGGAATGTTATTTTTGGCAACACTTGTATTTTGGTATAAAGCCCTGCATCAATCCGAGGCTACACGGGTAGTGCCGATTGTCGGCGCCTTGGTTCCTATTTTTTCATTTTTGTTTTCTTTTATATTTTTGCGTGAAACTTTAAGTGAGCGCCAGCTTTTGGCGTTTGTAATTTTAATAATGGGCGGCGTTATGATTTCTATTAAGCATACTCGTTTCTATTATCTGCGGGAAGTCAAAGAGAAATTAAAAAAAATATTCGGTGATACTTTGGGGTCTGTGCACGCGCGCTACCGCCCGACGCAAAGATTGATAATTAATTCAGTTGTTTCCGCTTTATTCTTTGCCGCTTATTATGTCATGATAAAATATGTCTATTCAACTCAGCCGTTTATCGGAGCTTTTGTCTGGTCAAGAATGGGTTCGTTTTTGGGAGTGCTTTTGATTCTTTTCGTGCCTGAATGGCGTACAAAAATTATCAAATATCAAAAAGGCCAGAAAACCCCTAAAAATTTAGGCTTCTTTTTGTCAGTCAGGCTTTTAGCGGCAATCGCGTTTATTATGCTAAATTGGGCAATCAGCATGGGCAATGTCGCTTTGATTAATTCCTTGCAAGGCACGCAGTATATGTTCTTGATTTTATTGGTAATATTTTTATCAACGCGTTTTCCAAAAATTTTAAAAGAAGAGATGGGGAGCGGCATAATGATGCAAAAGATGATGGGAACGGCAATGATTGTGATCGGGCTTTATATGTTGATTGTTTAATATATAATTTTAAATATGTATCTTTTAATCTTATTTATAATTTTATATACATATCTCGCGTATCGCCGTATTGATTGGGCGGTTATGCTTTTTTTGTTTGCTTTGCCAAGTTATCAAATAAGATTTGATTGTTTAGGGGTTCCGGCGACTTTGCTTGAGGCAATGATTTTAATTTCTTTTGTCGTTTGGCTTTTAAAAAATTATAAAAAAATAATAAATAACGTAAAAATAAAACTAAAAAATCCTCACTTCGCTAAAGCTACGCGGGGCAAGCAAAAATCGCAACGATACCCTTTTGACATTGAAATAGTCTTAATGCTTTTAATCGCGTTTATTTCAATCGCGGTTGCGGGTTTTTCTGATTCAGCCTTTGGTGTTTTTAAGGCGTATTTTTTTGAACCGGTTTTGGTTTTTATTTTGATTATAAATATTTTTCTAAATAAGGAGCTTAGCTCCGAAGCTTCGGAGCTAAGCTCC
>JAGLYP010000033.1 GCA_023132155.1 Candidatus Parcubacteria bacterium | reverse complement strand
AAGCTCCTTATTTAGAAAAATATTTTGGCCTTTGGCAATTTCCGGTTTTTTTGTTTCGCTTTACGCGATTTTGCAAAAAATAGGGTTATTATATTCTCCGGAAAATTTCTTGCCGCGCGTAACCGGAACATTTTTTTATCCAAACGCGCTTGGGCTTTATTTGGGACCGTTGATTCCGCTTTTTGTTGGGTATTTGTTTTACCGTATTTCACATAGCGCACGACACGCGGCAGAGAATTTAAGTAAATTACAAATTACAAATTACACCCGCCAAGCGAGTACAGGCAAATTACAAATTATTTTTTTGTTTGTTGTAACACTATTTTCTTTAACAGCAATTTTTTTCGCCAAATCCGAAGGCGCTTTAATCGGGGTTTTGGCCGCTTTGTTTGTAATGTTTACTGTTTGGATATTTAATAAATTTAAACTCAAATTACTAATCCCAAAAATAATTATCAGCTTAATTTTAATTTTCGTAATTGCCAGCCCGCTCGTGTATTTAAAAATAATTCCAGAGCATAAATATTTTAATTTTGATAGCAAGGCCTTAAATTATATTACTGACAAAACAATGCTTAAAGATTTTTCAGGGGAAGTGCGAAAACAGCAATGGCGGGAGACTTGGAAATTTTTGATTGCAAGCCCCAGGAATTTTATTTTTGGTGCCGGTTTATCAAATTATCAAGAGGCAGTAAAATCTTATCACCAAGAAGGAATATTTTTTAACAGCGAGCGCGATATTGATTTTCGGCGCAAGCTGATTTTGTTTGATGAAAAATACAAAGCCGCGCATTGGCGGCCGGTGGAAATCTATATGTATCCGCATAATTTGATTCTAAATTTTTGGAGCGAATTGGGGCTTTTGGGAGTGTTGTTGTCTATTTGGGTTATTGGAAAAATGATATTTTTAAGCATTAAACAAAATGGATTTATATCGCTGGGCTTGCTGGGCGCTATGATTGTGATTGTAGTACACGGTCTGGTTGATGTTCCGTATTTTAAAAATGATTTGGCTGTGATGTTTTGGGTTTTGGTTGCGATGTTGGGGATGGCTAATTTAAATTTAAATAATAAAAAAATTTGATAAAAAATTAAGTTAATAGTTTTTTAAATTTTTGGTTCATCTCGAAAAAAATATGGTAGATAATTTGGAAAAATCATTTTCTGCATTTTCCTTGGCAAGGTTTGGCAAGAATATATTTTGATGATTAAAATAGTTTTACAAAAATTTATAGCAAACGCAGGTTATTGCTCCCGGCGCAAGGCTGAGGAGCTTATTCGTTTGGGGCGAGTAAAAGTAAATAACAAAATCGCTGAATTGGGAATGAAAGTATCGGAAAATGATAAGGTTAAAATTGGGGACGAATCAATAGTATTGCCAAAAGAGAAAATTTATATTATTTTAAATAAGCCGATCGGAGTAACTTGCACAAACAAAAAATTTAAAGGAGAAAAAAATATTTTTGAATTATTGCCGGACGAATTTAAAAATTTGCATGTTGTCGGACGGCTTGATAAAAACAGCCGCGGTTTGGTATTATTGACTAATGACGGTGATTTAACAATGCGGATGACGCATCCGAAGTTTGGACATGAAAAGAAATATTTGATTCAATTAAGAATTAAGCCCCGCTTTGCTGAAGCTACGAGGGGTAAAAATGAAGAATTACACACGTCAAGCGAGTACAGGCGAATTAAGGAAATTGTAGGCGGTTTTTTAAAGGGAATTGATATTGGCGAGGGTGATGGGCTTGTTAAAGCTAAAAAAATTAGATATTTAGAAAAAAATAGATTTGAAATAGTTTTGACTGAGGGTAAGAAGCGGCAGATTCGGCGGATGTTTAAGGCGATTGGATTGGAGGTTGCGGATTTAAAAAGAGTGGCGATTGGAGATGTTGAATTGGGAAATTTAAAAGAAGGATTATGGAAAAATTTAAGTAGCGGTGAAATTAAAATTTATTAAGTTTTAAAAATGTTAATTGTTAAAAGTTAATAGTTAACGGTTAATCAGGAAGGGTGGCTCGAGTTGGTTTAAGGCGTCGCTCTCGAAAAGCGATGAGGGTTAACGCTCTCCGCGGGTTCGAATCCCGCCCCTTCCGC
>JAGLYP010000032.1 GCA_023132155.1 Candidatus Parcubacteria bacterium | reverse complement strand
TCCGCAAAAATAAAATGTACGTACATATGTACGTACATTTTTAATTCTAAAATTTTTTGCAAAATATAAAAATTTAAAAAAGACAAAACAAAGCAAATATGCTATACTAAAAATATGACTAAAATCTTGATAAAATTTATTATTGGTTTTAAATTTTTATCTTGCGTGAGATACGGGCTAAAGCCCGTTTTTTTAAAACATAAAAAACAAATTTTATGCTTTTAATGAATAATAAATATGACAGAATAAGCGAATATTTAAATTTGGATAAGCCGATAATTATTTTTGACTGTGAAACAACCGGCAGAGCGATAAGTTCGGATAAAATAATAAATATAGCTTATATTAAAATTTTTAAAAGAGGCCATATTAAAAAAGATGATATCATGTTTAATCCGGAAATGAGAATTGAAGCGGAAGCCACTGCGATTCATGGAATTAAAAATAAGCATGTTAAAGATAAGCCGGTTTTTAAAGAAAAAGCGCAGGAGCTTTGGGATATTTTTAATAGCTGTTATTATTCCGGCTTTAATATCGCGAATTTTGATTTGCTTATTTTAAGGCGGGAATTTATCAGAGTTGGATTTCATTTTGATTATGATGTCAAAGATATAATTGATATTAAAAAAATATTTGACCATTTATCACCGAGAACATTGCCTCTTGCCTATTTATATTATTGTAAAAAAGAATTAAAGCAAGCCAATTCCGCTATGTTTGACGCGGAAGTGTCCGCTGAAATACTGGTTAAACAATTGGAAAAGTATAAAGAAATCAGAAATAAAGAATTTTTAAATAAAATTCATGACGAAAGCCAATATGAAAGTTTTAACAGCGGAAATCAAAAATTTTATTGGGTGGGCGGAGAAATTTATTTTGCGTTTTCAAAATATAAAAATAAATCCTTGGAATGGGTTTACAAAAAAGATCGAGAATTTTTAGAATGGATGCTTAGAGCTGATTTTAGCGTTGACACAAAGAATATTATCAGGGCGACTATTGATAAATTTAAGCAATAAAGGTTAATAAAAAGCGTTAAACGTATTTTGCGCGAATTGGAAGTTTTTTATTTGCAAAAAAAAGTTTAAGCGGATACAATGTTATTATGGATAATAACGATAAAAATAGAATAATAGATGCTAAGGAAAATTGTGATGACAGCGAGATTGAAGTTACTTTGCGCCCGAAAATTTTGGATGAATATGTCGGGCAAAATAAAGTAAAAGAAAATTTGAAGATTGCCATGGAGGCGGCTAAAAAAAGAAGGGAAACAATTGAGCACACCCTGCTTTACGGCGCGCCAGGACTGGGAAAAACCACTTTATCTTATATTATCGCCAATGAAATGGGAGCTAATATAAAAATTACTTCCGGACCGGCAATTGAGAAAACCGGTGATTTGGCGGCAATCCTTACCAATCTGCAAGAAGGCGATATTTTGTTTATAGATGAAATACATCGTTTAAATAGATCAATTGAAGAAATATTGTACCCGGCAATGGAGGATTACGCGCTGGATATTATCATCGGCAAAGGTCCCTCGGCTAGAATTCTCAGAATTGATTTGCCGCGAATTACCATAATCGGCGCGACCACCAGAATGAGCCTTTTGTCAGCGCCGCTTCGCGACCGCTTTGGCTTGATTTACCATCTGGATTTTTATGAAGATATGGATATTGAAAAAATTATTACGCGCAGCGCTGGCATTTTAAATGTTGATATTGAGCCAAACGCCACTGAAAAAATCGCGACGCGTTCCAGAAGAACACCGCGCGTGGCTAATCGTCTTTTGCGGCGGGTGCGGGATTATTCCGAAGTTAAGGGCAACGGAACAATTGAAGATGAACTGTGTTTTGACGCGTTTAATATGCTGGAAGTTGACGAACTCGGGCTTGATTGGATTGATCGAAAAATTTTAGAAATTATTATTGATAAATTCAACGGCGGACCGGTCGGCTTAAATACAATTGCCGCCACAACAGGCGAAGATACGGCCACAATTGAGGAAGTGTATGAGCCGTATTTAATGCAGCTCGGCTTTATTGACCGCTCTCCCCGCGGCCGCGTTGCCACTGATTTGGCTTATAAGCATTTGGGGAAGCAAAGAAAGGGACAGGATAAAATTTTGTAGTTTTTAGTGTTTTGTAAAAATAAAAAATACGGCTTTTTTCTAATTATTTTTTTTGCTTTTGTTTATCGCGCTAATATGAATATTCCAATTTTTTCAGATAGCAAAATTTTGGGAGTTTTTGCGGTGAAAAACGGAAACGCGGAATGGCAGAAATTTTTTGAAATAAAAAATTTAGAAG
Organism: Candidatus Parcubacteria bacterium; assembly: GCA_023132155.1. GTDB lineage: Bacteria > Patescibacteriota > Patescibacteriia > Patescibacteriales > UBA12075 > JAGLYP01. The sequence continues at coordinate 5,994 of JAGLYP010000032.1, read as the reverse complement.
GAGTAAAAAATAACCCCCTTTTTTTTGGAAATAAAAAAAATTATTCGTGTAATAAAGCTAATCTGATTTATGAATTTAATTAACGATTTAATAGAAAATCGTGTTTTAAAATCTTCGCGAATTATAAAAGCGTTTCAAAAAATAAAACGCAAGGATTTTGTTTTGTCGGAGAATAAAAATGCGGCGGAAATTGACGCTCCTCTTTCTATCGGACACGAACAGACTATATCTCAGCCGACAACCGTGGCTTTTATGCTTGAACTGCTTCAGCCGGAATCGGGAGATAAAATTTTAGATGTCGGCAGCGGTTCCGGTTGGACAGTGGCTTTGTTAGCCGAGATTGTCGGCGAGCAAGGCGCTGTTTATGGCATTGAGAGAATTAAAGAATTAAAGCAATCTGCCGAAAGCAATGTTGTTAAATATAATTTTATTAAAAAAGAGATTGCGCGAATTTTTTGCGCCGACGGATATAAGGGATTGCCTAAATTCGCGCCGTTTGATAAAATTATAGCGGCCGCGGCAGCCGAATCAGTTCCAAATAATTTGTTAAAACAGTTAAAAATCAACGGGCGATTAGTTATGCCGATCGGCAAACAGCATGAATCGCAGGATATTATTGTTATTGATAAAATCGGCAAAAATAATTTTAAAGAATTTAGATACCACGGATTTATATTTGTGCCATTGGTAAAAAATTAAATATAAGCAACAGGTTTTTATTATGAATAAAAAATACAAATTATCAGACTTTGATTATAATTTGCCAAAAGAATTAATTGCCCAAAAACCGGCAACACCGCGAGATCATTCGCGGCTTTTAATTTTGAAAAAAAATTCAACTGAAGCGCCTAAGCCGCCGCGATTTTGTAAAAATCGCGGCGGCTTAGGCGCTGAGCATAAACATTTTTATGATTTGCCGGGTTATTTGAAAAAAGGAGATGTGCTGGTAATGAATAATTCCAAAGTTTTTCCGGCGCGTTTAATCGGCAAAAAAAAGACAGGCGGGAAAATGGAAGTTTTTTTGCATAAATTTATTAAAGAAAATGACTGGCAATGTTTAATCGGCGGAAGAGGCGCGTGTTCTGGTTTGGAAATATTTTTTAGTGAAAATTTAAAGTGTAAGATTTTGAAAAATAACAATGATGGCACTTGGGAAATAAAGTTTAATATGGGGTATGGCGAAATGATGAAGGTTGTAGAAAAAATCGGGCAAGTGCCGCTGCCGCCGTATATAGATCGGAAATCGGAAATCGGATTTCGGATTTCGGATAAAGATGATTATCAAACTGTTTACGCGGATGACGAGAAAATTGGTTCAGTGGCGGCGCCGACGGCGGGTTTGCATTTTACGCCTGAGTTATTGCAAAAGTTGAAAGATAAGGGCGTGCAGATTGAATATATAACTTTGCATGTCGGACTGGGAACTTTCGCTCCGGTTAAAATAGGTGATATTACGCAACACAAAATGCACGTTGAGTTTGTTGAAATTTCATCCGATACTTTAAAAAAATTAAGAAAAGCGATAAATGAAAATAGAAGAATTATCGCGGTCGGCACAACTTCAACAAGAACATTGGAAGCCTTTTCTGAAATAATTCAAAATTCACCCGTCAAGCGAGCACAAGCAAAATTCACCCGTCAAGCGAGCACAGGCAAAATTCAAAATTATTCTGGTTGGGTGGACATCTTCATTTATCCCGGTTATAAATTTAAAGTTATTGACGGTATGATTACGAATTTCCATTTGCCAAAGTCAACGCTATTAATGCTTGTATCAGCTTTAGCCGGAAAAGAGAATATTGATAAAGCTTACGAAAACGCCATAAAAAATAAATACCGGTTTTATAGCTATGGCGACGCGATGCTTATTATTTGACTTTTTTTGTAAATTCAGGTTATACTAAAATCAGTAAATTAAAAATAATTAATCTAAGATTTAGAAGATAGGTATTATTTCTAAGAAAATCATAAATCTTAAATCAAAAATTGATAATATGTCAGTACCAAAAAAGAGAAGAACTTCAAGTTCGGTCGGAAGACGGCGCTCTCATCATGCCCTTAAAAAGGTTAATTTAATCAAGTGTCCGGAATGTAAAAACGCGCTTGTGCCGCATAAGGCATGCGCTGTTTGCGGGTATTATAAGGGAAAAGAGATTATTAAAATAAAAGAAAAAAAGGCAAAGAGCAAATAGCGCGCTTTTTGTTTTTTTTTGATTATAATGCTAATCTGCCAATAAATGCTAATCTGCAAATTGCTAATAATTTTATATAATATTCGCAATTTGCAGATTAGCATTTATTAGCAGATTAGCATTACTATGTTTATGTCTAACCGCCATCTAGCCAGAACAATTGCTATGCAAATTTTATTTTTATGGGATTTTAACGGAAAGAAAGGTGTTGATGTTGATAAAATTACCAAAGAAGTATTTGCTAATTTTGCTCCCGAGTTTGATGATCATGGTTTTGTGAAAAGCGCCATTAAGGGAACCTTTGATCATTTAAAAGAGATTGATGCTTATATTACAAAATACGCGACTGAATGGCCATTGGAGCAAATTACGATTGTTGACAGGAATATTTTAAGAATTGGTGTTTATGAATTAATTTTTAATAATGATATTCCTTCCAAAGTTGCGATTAACGAAGCCATTGAAATTGCCAAAACTTTCGGATCGGAAGCTTCGGGTAAGTTTGTAAATGGTGTTTTAGGGGCTATTTACAGAGATATGGATAATAAAAATAAAAAAGAATAAAAATAAGTTTAACAATTAATTATTGTTGTATTGTTATATCGTTATATTGTTTTTTAAAAAACAATTTAGCAATTTAACAGTTTAACAATCCAAAGAAATGAAAGATTTTTCCAAATTGGAGGAGATTATTAAAATTAAATTCAAGAACCTTGATTATCTCAGGCAGTCTGTTGTTCATCGGTCATACATTAACGAACATGCAAATTTCGCGCTTGGCCACAATGAGCGTTTAGAATTTTTAGGCGATGCGGTGTTGGAAATTATCGTTACCGAGTATCTTTTTAAAAATTTTCCAGATACGCCGGAAGGGGATTTAACTAATTGGCGGGCGAGTTTAGTTAATTCAAAAATGCTGGCTTTGGTGGCAAATGAAATTAAGCTGGAAAAATTTTTATATCTTTCCAAGGGCGAATCCAAAGATAAAAATTCTAAGGCACGCCAATATATCGTAGCCAACGCGGTAGAAGCGGTTATCGGCGCGATTTATCTGGATCAAGGCATAAGAGCGGCTGCGAAATTTGTAAAAGAGCATATGCTTTCCAAGCTTGAACATATTTTATCAAATCAATTATTTTTGGATCCAAAATCAAAATTTCAGGAAAAAGCGCAGGAGATTCATAAGGCTACTCCGCATTATAAGGTATTAAGTGAAAGCGGACCCGATCATGACAAGATTTTTGAAGTCGGATTGTATTTGGGAGATAAAATTATCAGCAAAGGCAAGGGCTCATCCAAGCAAGAAGCGCAGGTTGACGCGGCTGAGAAAGGAATTAAGAAGAAGAAATGGTAGATTTTAATTAAAAATTAAGAATTAAAAATTAAGAATTACTAATTTTTAAATTTATGACAATAAAAGAATTATTTATAATTGCCGCCAAAAGAAAAGCTTCTGATTTGCATTTGGTGGTTGGTTTGCCGCCTGCCCTTAGAGTAGACGGTGATTTAACTTATATTGAGGGCAGAAAAGCGATTAGCGCGAAAGAAATGGAAATTTTGGTTTATTCTATGCTTGATTCAGATAAAAAAGATAGATTTTTAGCCGCGAAAGAATTGGATATCAGCTATGCCGTGGATAATTATCGTTATCGCGTGAATTTGCATTTTGAAAAAGGAAATATGGGGGTGGTTGCCAGGGTTATTAATGAAAAAATCAGTACTTTGGATGAATTGGGCTTGCCGAAAATTATTTATAATTTATTGGATTTAAAGCAAGGACTGATTCTTTTAACCGGACCGACAGGGTGCGGTAAATCCACTACGCTGGCTTCAATGATTGAATATGTTAATAACAATAGATTTTGTAATATTATTACATTGGAAGATCCGATTGAATATATATTTGAATCCAAGAAAAGCATTATTATTCAAAGGCAGCTCGGTTCCGATATGCTGTCTTTTTCCGAAGGGTTAAAACACGCGCTAAGGCAAGATCCTAATGTAATTATGGTCGGTGAGATGCGCGATTTGGAAACGATTGCCACGACAATCACTTTGGCGGAAACCGGACATTTGGTTTTGGCTACACTGCATACTTATAACGCGTCGCAAACCATTGATCGTATTATTGATATATTTCCGTCTCATCAGCAAAACCAAGTACGCATGCAATTATCAATGGTTTTGGCAAGCGTAATTTCTCAGCGCTTATTGCCAAAGATAGACGGAGGCAGGGTTGCGGCGCGTGAATTATTGATTAATAATCCGGCTGTTTCCAATTTAATTCGAGAAAATAAAATCGCCCAGGTAAAAACCGTAATTGAGACAAGTTCCAAGGAAGGCATGGTGAGCATGGATCAGGATTTACAAAGACTGTACAAAGAAAAACAAATTACAAAAGAAATTGCTCAATCGCAAATGGATAATCCTGAGCTGTTGGATAAATTCAGGTTTAAGTAGATTTTAGGAATAATTTTTAAGTTTAATTAATAGTTTTTGTTGATAAATTGTTTATAAAAAATAATTGATAAAAAATAAATAAAAAATTAGCTAATGTTAAATTAAATTATTTAATATTATAAAACAGTATTTGTTAGCCGATTATTCTTGACATAAAATAATTTTCCTGTATAATAATAATTACGTTTTAGTGGTTTTTAATTAATAAAAATTACGTATGGCTAAACATTTTAATATTAAACATAAAAGTGGTTGACTGATGAACCGTTCTTTAAGTTTTGCTCAACCGCTCTAAGGCGGTTTTTTTAATCCCTAACAACAATTAACCGTTAACATTTAACTATTAACAAAATTAGTTAATAGTTAAATGTCAACTGTTAAAGGTTGAAATGAACTTTAACAATTTAATATATTATTGGCGTTTTTTAGCAAAAGCGCCAGTAAGCTAGCAAACAAAACAAACCAAAAAATCCTTGCCTACTTGCAATTTCAGGCAAGGTTTCGTTTATTTTTTAAACGAATTTCAAACATTTTTATTTGAATGTACGGCGTTTTAACGCTCGTTTAATTCATACCAAAAATGTGGGAAAATCTCATTAAGAGTATATGGTGAATGCCTTGACATAAGAAGACGATGAAGGACGTAGCAGCCTGCGATAAGCCTCGGTTAGGTGGCAAGCAACCTTTGACCCGAGGATCTCCGAATGGGGGAACCCGCCCTATTGAAGATGGGGCGCCCGCTGTCTGAATTCATAGGACAGTGAGGGGACTACCCGGCGAATTGAAACATCTTAGTAGCCGGAGGAAAAGAAAACAAACCGTGCGCAGCACAGAATATTCAATAACCAATAAACAATATTCATTAAATATTCGATAATTCAACATTCAATAAAATTGAGAGTTGAGATATTGGATGTTGATTGAATATTGAGTATTGAACATTGAAGATTCCGTGCTGTGTGCGGATATTCCCTAAGTAGTGGCGAGCGAAAGGGGAACAGTCTAAACTTTATAAACCGCGTCCAGCCTCTCTCGAGAGGCGGGACAGAAGGGTCCATACCCATATGTTTATAGAGGGTTGCAAGATAGCTGTGTTTATTCTATGGATTGAATAAGGCGGAGATATAAAAATAATTTTTAGCCGAAGCAAGCTGGAAAGCTTTGCCAGAGAAGGTGAAAGCCCTGTAGCGCGAAAAGAATTATTACTCTGCGGCGGCATATCTTAAGTACCGCGGGCCTCGTGAAATCCCGTGGGAATCCGGGACGACTATGTCCCAAGACTAAATACTTCTTATGATCGATAGTGAACAAGTACCGTGAGGGAAAGGTGAAAAGCATCCCG
>JAGLYP010000031.1 GCA_023132155.1 Candidatus Parcubacteria bacterium | reverse complement strand
TGGACGATGAATTGGATTTGTCAGAGTTAGATGAAATGGATTTTTCTATTGATATCTCAAAGTTTCCGCCAACCCATGACAGCAACTGCTATGTTGGCATAATGACTTTGGGCGCTGTAATGGTTCCTCATTTAACTTGTAATGACTAGAAAAGAATGGGGCGGTTTGTTGCCGCCCCTAAGGGCTTGTTGCTAATAAAAATTATTGGCGCCAGACCTTTCTCCTTTTTGTCATCTCGACGAGCGACAGCGAGGAGAGATCTATAATATGTGAATTACATAAAAATATTAAAATAAAAAATATTTGAAAATACAAGTTATGCCCAAAGGGCACTAACAGTAGTCGGGAATATTCAAATTCCTTGACTATAAATTAATCTATGTCATTACAAAATAAAAAATTCAAATTAAAACCGGTTGCTTATATTTGCATAATAATCATGGCTTTTAATTTTACTTTAGCAAAAGCTGATGAAGATGTTTTAGAGGGTAAAAGCGGAACAAGCGTATATATTGATGAATCCGCGGCAGAAGAGAATGTCAGCGATGAAGCAAAAGAAACAGTTCCGGCGCAAAGCGAAAATCCGCCGGAAGAAGAAGCGGATGCCGCTATTTTGGCTGATGAATCCGTTATGGCAGAAGCCGAAGAAGCAAGCAGCACAAGCGAAGAAGAACTTGGCGGTTTAACAGAAAGCGAAACCGGTATTGAAAATATTTCAGAAACCGCAACTGGTACAGAAGAGGTTCAGCAGGATTCCGTAGGAGAGCCGATAATTTTTGTTTTTGACAGCGCAGAAGAAGAGGCTGAAAGCGGATCTTCAACTTCATTGATTGTTCAAGCTGATGATGAAAATTTGAACGGAACAAGTACTGCGTCCAGCACAGACAGTATTGCAGATGTTGAAAGCATAAATAGTTCCAGTACCGAATCCGTTTCCAGCAGTCCTGAAGAATCTTTTGTTAGCGGCGCCAGCTCGCAGACTCCCGTAACCGGCTCTGTTAGCAGTATTGTTTTTGACCAGCCGGAAATAATAGCGCAATGGCAGATGTTTGCTTCCGGAGGTGATGATAGCGCGGATTTTGGAGTTCAAATTTTACCGTCAGGCGAATATAAAGTTGATAAAAAATATACAGCATGCGTTATTGCGGCAAATAGTTCCGAAGAAATTGATTCAGTAGAAGCGATTGTCAGTTATCCCGAAAATGTTGCCTTTGACAAGGCGCAAACAAGGGGATGCGGACAGAAAAAAAGTGAAATTGGCCTGAATAAAATCGCGAAACAAGAAGCAATAGAGCTTGTTTGCGGTAAAATAAGAAACAACAATAATAATTTATTAAATTGGCAAGAAAATAAAGAAGGCTATCTTTATGATTATGCCGATGTTTGCGGCTTAGAAGGGTTTTTAGCGCGAGAAAGCGTTTCATTGTTTTGCGCGGAAAGTTCGCTTGCTTATGATGATCCGGCAGGCGAATATGAATTCGTTGTAACAATTAAAGATAGCAAAGAAAATATGGACGCGTCGCGGAATATTTTAAAATATTTAGAATTGACAACATTTGAAAATGATTTTTCTGATTTTCAATACGGAGCGGTTAGCGAAAATAAATTAAAAATAATAGCAGGCGATTCTGTTTGGGGAAATTCACTCGCGCCAACAGTAAGAAATATCGGCAATACAAGACTGCAAATAAAAATTCAGCAAAATGATTTTAATTTGGGAAAAACTAACGGTATATGGAACATTGAATATAGAACAAGAGTCGGAGAAAATGTAGAGTGGTTAAGCTATTTTCCGGAACAAAGCGCGTATTTAAAGGATTCTTTGGATTTGGGGCAAACAGCAAATATTGATTTCGGTATTTTGATTAAAAAATATCCGGAAGACGATAATCAATCAAATTTTTCAGGAGAAATGATATTATCAGCGGAAAAAGTGTCTGGCTTGATTTGCCAAAAATAACTTGACAAATACATTTGACAAATGTTTAAAAATGGTTAAAGCTAATTAAATAATTTGTAAATTTTTATAAATTTTTAATTTAGCTAAAATTATGAAAAAATGTCGAATATTATTAATAGTGTTTAGTTTGTTGCTTTTACCAAAATTTGTTTTTGCCCTTGGGCAAATGACCGCGCCGATCATTGTTGAAAATGCTTTGCGCGGAGAAAAAATTCAACAGGAAGTTATCGCTGTCAATTCAGATAAAGAGCCGATGGTCGCGAAATTTAGCGCTGAAGGGCAGATTAAAGATTGGGTAAAGTTTTTTTTGTCAAAAGACTTGAAAAATCAATTCGCCACCGCCACAATTCCGGCTCAAGGCACTTTGCGCGCAATAGCCATCATTGATGTTCCTGTTGATATTTTAAATGGAGAGTATAAGGGCGCTATAAGCGTTTCCAGTGTTGTTGACGGAATTATTAAAAGCGAAGAATCCGGCGCAACGGTTTTACAAAAAATTGATCGTTTGGCAACCATAATAGTCAGCGACAAGGAGGAGATTAATTTAAAAAATACCTCAGTTATACCAAGTGATTATGATTTGAACATTGGCGAACCCTTAAGCATTAGAATAATTTACGATAATCAGGGCAATGTCAGCATGTCCCCGCATGTCCGCTTAAGAATAAAAAAAGACAATAAAAATGTCCATGATATTATTTATCCATATCCGGAAGAGGAGCCGGCGGTTAATCCGGGTTCTCAGCGCGAAATAAAGGCTATCAATGTGCAGTCAGTGGGCTGGGAAGAAGGAAAATATTCAGCTGAATTGGAATTTTTACATAATAATCAAGTTCTGTTGGAGAAAGAATTCCAGTTTTCTGTTTTTTCCAAAAATTCTTCTCTGACAGGGTTTATAAAAAATATTTTTTTTAATGATTATTATTCGCTTGTCTTATTAGCTTTCTTACTGTTGCTTATAATCGCCTGGCAAATAAAAAAAAACATTAAAATCAGAAAAGAATTAAAGAAATCCAAATAAATTTATATAAATATTGTCTTAATTCATAGTTAAATTTAAATTTATGAAAAGAATTTTAAAGACAAGGAGGGAAAAGTTTTATAAAGCCATAAACATTATCAGCGCTGGGCTGCTAGTTATTAACATGTCATTCTTGGGCGTGTTTTTTGTTGCTTCGCCAAAGGCGCAGGCGCAAGTTGCAATTGAAGAAAATCCAACATTATCAAGTTCATGCGGAATTGATATTGTTTTAATAATGGATAGTTCATCAAGCATGTATGGAAATCCTTTGAAGCAGGAAAAAGCCGCGTTTAAAGATTTTGTAGACGCGTTTTTGCCTAACACCCCAACTCAAATAGCCGTAGTTGATTTTGGTACTATAGGTAATGTAGTTCAGGGTTATACAAATGATGTGAATGATTTAAAAAGCGCGATTGATTCCGCCACGACTACTCCGAATTCAACAACCCATCCTGATTATGTAGAAGGTTCAAGACAATATACTAATTGGCATGATGCCTTGGTTAAGGCTCATAGTCTTTACTCCGGTCGCGATAAGCCCAAGCTATATGTTTTTGCTTCTGACGGTAATCCAAATCGTTATGGAGATGGCTCTGATCATAATAGTACAAAAGCTTTAAATTATGCCATTAATCAAGCAAATATTATAAAGAAGCAAGATGGCATAAGAATTATTACGCTAGGCATTGGTAATAGCGTTGATTCAGTAAAGCTCCAGTCTATATCAGGGCCAATTGTTGCCCCACCTGCCAGTATAGATGAAAATGCGGATGTAATATTAACTAATTTTACCGATTTAGCCGGCGCTTTATCAAATTTAGCCGATAATTTATGCGCCGGTACCGTAACGGTACGAAAGTATTTAGATAATGTTTCAGACGATGATTGGACATTTTACGCATCCACAACCGCAGGTCATCTCAACCAAACATCAGGACAAACCGAGGACGGCGGCTATGTAGTGTTTGAGATTAATGGTTTAGACGGTGAAATAGCTGAAGTTAATATTTCCGAAGATTTGCCTAGCGGATATTCATTGGCAAGCGCTTATTGCGAGGGAGGATTAGGAACATGGACAGGTTTAGAAATTTTTGGAATTCCTGTTAGTAAAAACGATTCAGTATATTGTGAATTTTATAATATTGAAACACCGCTACCGGCAACTAGCTCAATTTCCGGCTTTAAATTTGAAGATTTGGATAAAGACGCTTCCACCACAAAGATAGTTGACGAAGAGTGGGTGATAAGTTTATTTGATGTTAACGCATCAACTACCGCCACAACCACAACTGATTCATACGGCTATTATATTTTTGAAAATTTAACAGCAGGCATATACGAAATTAGCGAATATTTATTCGGAGATTGGATTCAGCTTTTGGCGCCAAATCCTGTCAATTTAGGAGATGACGATTCTACGGATAATAATTTTGTTAATTATTTGCCATTTTGCGGTAATGGAATTATTGATCAGGAAATAGGCGAACAATGTGATGACGGCAATGATTATGACGGCGATGGCTGCAGTTCAACTTGCCAGACAGAAGGAAATGGCGGAGAAGATTCTTATTGTGGAGATGGAATTAAAAATCAGGAAAGCGAAGAATGCGATGGCAGTGATGGCGTGCCAAGCGGTTACCATTGTACAGCGCAGTGCATATTAGAAGCTGATAGTAATGGCGGAGGCGGCGGAGGCTCAACCCCGTTATCTTTGCGCAACGAACAAGTTGTTTGCGTGTCAGAAACAGAAGTTGAAGTCACTTGGCTGACAAATAAATACGCGGCAGGCCGCGTCGTATATGGAACGGAATCTCAAATATCTATTGGCGCATCCCCTAATTACGGTTATACATATTCAACAAACGCAAGCGTTGATAATTTAATGTCCCATTTCACAAACATTGCGGGACTCGCAAATAACACTTATTACTTCAGACCGATTGCCAATATTTCACCTGATACGTTTGGAAAAGAAATATCATTTAATATGGCAGATTGCAAAGTAATAGTTTTAGGCGATGAAGGCGCGCCTGTTTTAACTATTGTTAAAACAGTAAGCAAAGAAAAAGCAAATCCGGGTGAGACAGATATAGAATTTGTTATTATTGTAAAAAATGAAGGCAACTTGACCGCTTTTAATGTTAAATTAAATGATATTTTACCTCCGGGTATTAGCTTTCAGGATTTTGACGGCAATATTAAAGATTGGGATTTTGGAGATATTAATCCCAATGAAGAAGCGGCGGTAAGATATATGGTAATGGTAAATGATGACGCGGAAGCAAAAGTTTATGCTAATAACGCCAGCGCCAGCGCTGATAACCACGAAAGCATTACCGCTTCCGCGGATTTTGAAGTGGAAAAAGTGATAGTATTGGCTGAAACCGGATTTAGATTAAGTGAATTTATTATGCTTTTTGTTTCTCTTTTGACCTTAGTTGGTTCTGCTATATTTATCAGAAGCAGGCAAAGTGTGTAAAATTTAAAAGGATTATATAAGAAAAGCGGCTTGCAAAAGCCGCTTTTTTGACATTTAAGAAAAATTTTGCTAAATTTAATATGTTGTTAATAAATTTTTTATTAATTATTAATTTGGCAAAATATTTTATGGGATTTAACCTTATTTTATTTTGTCAACAAAAAAACAATGAAAACAAGGAGGAAAAACAAGGTGTCTTTGCGTTTAATCGCGGGGACTTTTTTAATTTTAGCATGTCTTTTTTGCCTAGTACAAACAGATGATGCTAAAGCCGGCATTGCCGATCATTTAGTGATTAACGAAGTGCATCTTGATGGTGTCGTTGGTACTGGCGGGTCAAATGACGATTGGGTTGAAATATATAACCCGACAGTAGACAGTGTTTTATTGACTGGCTGGTCTTTGCAAAAGCAATCGCAAGCCTCAACTAGCGCAATCTCCAAAATAAGCCTTAGCGGTGAAATTCCGGCTGGCGCTTATTTTTTAGTTGTTAGGAACAGTGCTACTACGTCTTTACTGGAATTAGCCGATATTACGGCAAGCTTATCTTTAGCAAGCAATAATGTAGTTTATTTAGTTAATAATAATATCAATATAGATGGCAAGGATGATGAAAATATTGTTGATTTTGTCGGCATGGGTTCGGCTGAAAATTTTGAAGGTTCCGCAACCGCGCCTAGTCCGGCGGAAACACATAGCATTGTCAGAGTACCGGACGGAGAAGATACTGATGATAATTTTGACGATTTTACAGAAACCGATACGCCGACTCCGCAAAACTTGGCAAGCAGCGAAGAAGAGGAAGAAGGCGATGGCAGTTTAGAGGGAAGCGTGTTTTTAACTGTTATTTTAGATTCGGAGGATCCGGTACGGAATATCGGGCAGACAAGCGCGGATATTGTTTTTCAAACCAATGGCGATGCCGGCGCCGTGGTTAATTATGGATTAGATGACACTTACGGCAGTTCTACCGCTGAAGTTGATGTGTTAGCAGGTACGGAAACGGCTATTAGTTTAAGCGGTTTAAGTTGCGGCACAACTTATCATTATTCCGTGTATGTTGAAAACGCTGATGCGTCTGAAAATGACGTAACTTTTGACGCGACTTTTACAACCCTTCTTTGCGGAATTACAGTAGATTCTTTGGTGATGACGGAAACTTCGGCAAAAGCCAATAATCAGTACGCGCATGGCTGGACATGGGAGTTTAATATTACCGTTTGGAATATGAATGAAACTTCTTTAAAAATGAAATTTAATGAATGGGGCGGAGTCGGCGCTTTGTCTGCCGGAGGCAATATGCGATTTTCGGTTGATGAAATTATTTGGACTGATATTTTAGACAATGATACTTATCCTGACGCAAGTATTGACATTAGCGGAATTGATAATGACGCAAGCGATGGAAGGCAGGTGACAATATATGTTCAAATGAAAGTGCCGATAGGAACGGTTGTCGGCATCTATAATTCAGGTTATGGAATATTAACAGAATAGAATAATTTAAACGTAGAGACGCAAAATTTTGCGTCTCTACGTTTTGTTTTATAAATATGAAAAAATTTATTATTTTTATTATTTTAATATTCCCGTTTATTTCCGTTAATGCTTCGGAAATATTTGGTAATATTAGCACAAATTCGCAGTCCATAGATAATGAGATATCTAATTCCTCTAATTTTCAAGAAGACGCGGAAGAAGAACAAACAAAACAAGAAGAAAAAAATGAATCGCCAAAAATAAATTTTTCAGGCAATAGCCTTGTTTGGCTGATTAATCAAGAAAATAAAAAAGAAAAAACAGAAGAAGGCGAGGAAGTTATTACACTCGGTATAGGAGCTTATGCTGACGGAACATTGCTTAGAAATAAAGATAAGAGAATATATTTAGTAGATAATGGATTTAAAATTTACATTTCCAATTTAAAAAAATTACAAGGATTTGCCGGACAAACTATTTACGATGTTACCGACAGTGAGTTGGAAAAGTATAAAGATAAGAAATATTTCGCAGCCGATTTAATTCGCGAGCAAGGCAAGGCAAAAATTTTTGTAATAACAAACAGCGGATTAAAGCATATTTTAAATTTAGAAGAATTGCGCTTAAATTATTTTGGACAAGAAATATTTAATCTTAGCCGTGAAGATATGGTTTCGTATGAATAGTTTTATTTTTTTTGTTTGACACATTTTTTAGATATGATAAAATATAAATACCGACCATTTTAGTAGGATTTTTATGAAATTTTCAACCAGGACAACTTACGGGCTGAGAGCTATGGTGTATTTGGCTAGGAATTATAAGAAGCAAGAAAGCATTTCACTTTCTCAAATCGCCAAAGCTGAACATATATCATTGGCTTATTTGGAACGTTTATTTGCTTTATTAAAAAAAGAAAAGATAGTGGAAGCGGAAAAAGGCAAAACCGGAGGATATAAATTAAAGGAAAAACCGGAGAATATTGATATATTTCGCGTAGTAAAAACATTGGAAGGGAATATCGCGCCTTTTCATTGCATTGATAAAAACGGTAAAGTTAAATGCGCCGTTAAAAGCAAATGCGGCGCCTCTAGCGTTTTGGTGGATGTATACGTGGCAATATCAAAAACTTTAAAAAATATGAAATTGTCAGATTTGGTATGAAATATTTTATAGTAATCACAATTTTTTTTATGATTCCCAGCATTATTTTTGCCAATGGACTTGTTGATTCGGATTTGGATGGCATACCCGATAGTGATGAAAAAAATATTTATTTTACAGATGTTAATAATCCGGATACGGATGGCGACGGCTATTCGGATTGGCTGGAATTGAATTTCGGATATTCGCCGCATAATCCAAAGCCGGTCAAATTGGATGATAATGATTATGACGGAGATGGGTTGTCTGATCGGGATGAGCTGAGATTTCATACCAGTTTAATTAATAAAGACACCGATGAGGATGGTTTTTCCGATTATGAGGAAATTGAGGCCGGCTACGATCCATTGAATAAAGACACGGTTTTGCTTGATAAGCGGATTGAAATAAATATCGGCAAACAGGAATTAAGCTATTTTTTAGGAGGTGTAAGGATGGGTGTTTTTTCTGTTTCAAGCGGAATTAATAATTCAACTTCGTACGGACATTATAAAGTAACAAACAAAAGCCCTAAAGCCTGGTCGCCTTACGGCTTATGGATGCCGTATTGGCTTGGGCTTGATTCCGGCCGATTCGGCATCCATGAATTGCCGATTTGGCCCAATGGCTGCCGCGAAGGCGAAGATCACTTGGGAAAACCGGCTTCTCATGGATGCATCCGCTTAGGCGAGGGTCCGGCTGAATTAATTTATAATTGGGTTCCTATTGGAACGGGAGTGTTTATATATTAATTTTGAATTTTGAATTTTGAATTTTAAAATTAACTTTAAAATATGCCTTATTCACAAAAAGTTTTAGAACATTTTAAAAATCCGCGTAATCAGGGAAGCATTGAAAATCCTGACGCGGTTGGCGAAAAAGGCAATCCCGTTTGCGGGGATGTTATGAAAATGTATCTTAAAATAGGGCGGAACAGGGCGGAAGAGGGTGGAAGAGGGTTAAGCGCCGAAGAATTTATAGAAGATATAAAGTTTGAAACGCTTGGCTGCGCGGCCGCGATTGCCGTGTCTTCGGTTTTAACGGAAATTGCCAAAGGAAAAACATTGGATGAGGCGCTTAAAATTAATAAAGATAATATTGTTGAAGATCTTGGGGGTTTGCCGGCGCTAAAAATACATTGCTCCATGCTTGGAGTAGATGCTTTGCGCAAAGCAATTAAAAATTATCAATTACGAATTACGAATTAATAATTTATCTCTCTCTTGTCATTGCGAGCGCTAGCGAAGCAATCCCGTGGTTCCTGCGCCGTCCGTTGTTAATTCACGCAAGGTGTTCTGTGGCACGGGATTGCTTCGCGAGCTCGCAATGACAAATACAGCGGCGCTCGCAATTACAAAAGAAAATATTTTAATATTAAAATTTAAAACAACATGCAAAATAATATTGAAAACAAGATTAAAAAAGCCTTAAATAAAGTTCGGCCAGGTATGCAGGCTGATGGCGGGGATGTTGAATTTATTAAATGGGATGAGAAACAAGGACAGGTTCAAGTGCGCCTGGCAGGGATGTGTGTCGGCTGTCCTATGTCGCAAATCACTTTAAAGGAAGGAATTGAAGCGGAGATTAAAAAAGTTGTGCCGGAAGTTAAAGAGGTTGTTGCGGTTTAACATTAATTAATATAAAATTAATATTGATTATTAAATATTAAACGATTATGTCAAAAATATATTTTGATCATAGTGCTACTACGCCGGTTGATGAAAAAGTTTTAAAAGCTATGGAGCCGTATTTTATAAAGCATTTTGGCAATGCTTCTTCAATCCATGGCTTTGGACAAGAGGCTTTGGCAGGCGTTGATAAGGCGCGTAGGCAAGTGGCTGATTTTTTGCATTGCGAGCCGGATGAAATAATATTTACGTCAGGCGCGACAGAATCTGATAATTTGGCAATCAAGGGCGTTGTTAACGCTTTGCTTAAACAGGGAAAAAAATATACAGATATGCATGTCATTACCAGTTTTGTTGAGCATGACGCTGTTTTAGAGCCGTTTACGGAGCTTGAAAAAATGGGCGTGGAAGTTGCTTATATGCCCGTAGAAAGCAATGGCGCGGTTGATATTGAAAAATTTAAAAAAGCAATCAAAAATAATACGGTTTTGGCTTCAATTATGTGGGTAAATTCCGAAGTAGGATCAATCATGCCGATTCGCGCAATCGGAAAAACCATTAAAAAAATTAATGATAAAAGATTGAGTGATTGGAAAAAAACGCGCCCAAAAGAAAGAGGCGCGAAACCTGAGCCGATAATTTTTCATACTGACGCGACCCAGGCGCTAAATTTTATAAATTGCGATGTGGAATGGAATTACATAGACCTTTTATCAATGTCCGGGCATAAGATTTACGGCCCAAAAGGCGTTGGCGCTCTGTATAGAAGAAAAAATGTTCCGCTTTTAGGGCTTCAAACAGGCGGACATCATGAAAATAATTTTAGAAGCGGTACTTTAAATGTTTCCGGAATAGTCGGTTTGGGCGCGGCTGTCAGCTTGCTTGGGAAAGGCGAGAAAGGGGAGCCAAGCAAAGAGCAAGAGAAAAATAATAAAAAAATTGCCGAGATAAGGGATTATTTGGTGTCAAAAATAGAAAAAAATATTTCAAATGTAATTTTGAATACAGATCGGGAAAATTCAACGCCAGCGCACGCGCATTTTTCGTTTTTGGGAGTAGAAGGGGAATCTACTTTAATGAGCCTTGACCTTGAAGGAATAGCGGTTTCAACCGGTTCCGCTTGCGCTTCCGGCAATCTTAAAGCTTCGCATGTTTTAATCGCCATGGGCATTAAAGTGGAAGTCGCGCATAATTCTATCCGCTTTAGTTTGGGAAAAAATAACACAAAAGCAGAAGTAGATAAAACCATAAAAATTTTAGCGCCAACGATAGAAAGACTGAGAAAAATGAGCCCGATTTATAAAAAATAAAATAAAAAAAATCGTAGGGAACAAAAA
>JAGLYP010000030.1 GCA_023132155.1 Candidatus Parcubacteria bacterium | reverse complement strand
GCAAACAAAACTCGGCAACCTGTCTGTTGGCGGAAATTTTTATGTCGGAGATGGAGGAACTAACGATGTTCTTTTTGTTGATAATGCGAATGGCAAAGTCGGGATTGGTACGACGACTCCGGGCTATAATTTAGATGTTTTGGGCAGCGCGAGGATTACCGGCGATTTACATGGCATAAACTATATTTACGGAGATTTCGGAACCATAGCAAGATCAACAGACGAATGGTTAAGATTAAACGACGGAAGCACTCACACAAGCGGCGTTCATATTCCAAACAATCTCCGTGTGAACGGCAATGTCGGGATTGGAGGCAATCCTGGCGCCAGTAAATTATACGTAACCGGAGGCAATGCATGGATTAACGGCGGTTATTTATATGTTATGTATCCTAAGGTTAATGGGATTGCGTTAGCTGTGGAGAATAAAATGCTTAGCGGTCATGGTGTCAGTATTTTATCTGGCTGGAATGCTGATGCCCCCTTCTCCACTATGGGTTTGGCTGTTTCGCGAAGTTTGACTACGGGGGGGACACAGCCAACACATATTTTGTTTAATGATGGAAATACTTACCATAAAGGTTTAGCTGTTAATGGTCCTGTTTATTCATCTGGCGGTTATTTAACAAACACAAATCCATCGTCAAAAAATTATAAGACTAATATTAAACCATTAGAATTAGAAACGGGAAAAATATTGGATTTAGAATTGAAGTCTTTTACTTGGAAAGATAATGACATGGAAGATTTTGGCTATATTGCCGAAGAAGTTAAAGAAATTTTACCTGGATTATACCGAGACGACGGACATATTGCAGGTTATCAAAGAGATAAACTTATCTTTTATGTTATTGAACTGATTAAATCTCAACAAGAACAGATTGGCAACCTTGAAGAGGATAACAAAGAAATGAAAAATTTCTTATGTGAAAGATATTCTTATGAAAATTTTTGTGATTAAAAATATCGGCGTATTTGATGGTTTAGACAATAAAAGTTGAAAAAATTAAAATTATGGTATCATATTGATATGATACCTAAGCATGGCCTGCTGATTTTTGTCAATTTCCAACAGATAAAATTTAGCCATTTCCGCCGATTATTTTTTTTAATTCTTGTTATTTTTTAAATAAATTGTTATAATAATGTTATCGTACAAAAATTTTATACACATCTATTCTATTCGTAGTATTCGGATATTATTTGCAGCATTTGAATTATATTTAATATGAAAGAAAACATAATAGCCGGTCTTGATATCGGTTCAACTGAAATTAGGCTTGTTGTCGGACAGCATAAAAATACAGGAGAAGGCGAGGAATTGCAAATTATCGGCGCCGTTAAAGTTCCTTCCGAAGGAATAAATAAAGGCGCGGTAAAATCAATTGAAGATGTTACATCTTCTGTTTCCGCGTGTTTGGAAAAAGCGGAAAGATTGGTTGGCATACCGATTGACAGCGTTTGGGTTTCAATTAATTCTCCGCATATCAAATGTGAAAAGAGCCGCGGGGTTGTCGCGGTTGGCAAAAGCGACGGTGAAATCAGTTCGGAAGATGTCGGACGCGCCCTTGAAGCGGCCCAGGCTTTATCGGTTCCGCCGAATTATGAGATATTGCATGTTATTCCGGTAAAATTCACTGTTGATAATCAAGAGGATATAAAAGATCCTGTAGGTATGACAGGGGTAAGGCTTGAAGTGGAAACATTGATTATTCAAGGATTAACAAGCCAGATTAAAAATTTAACAAAGGCAATATTCAGAACCGACCTTGATATTGAAGATTTGGTATTATCGCCTTTAGCGGCGGCTGAAGCGGTAATCGGTTCAAAACAAAAGGAATTGGGAGCCGCCTTAGTAAATATCGGCGCGTCAACAACAAGTTTGGCCATATTTGAAGAGGGCGAACTTTTACATACGGCGGTAATTCCAATCGGATCAGAACATATTACCGCGGATATAGCGATAGGCCTTAGATGCCCTATAAATTTGGCGGATCGCGTTAAAAAGGAAATTGGCAGCGCGTTATCGGATAATTTTAATAAAAAAGATGAAATTGACGTTAGCGAATTGGCAAAAGAAGAAGACGCCGAAGGAGAAATCAAGACTGTGAATAGAAAATATTTAGCCCAGATTATTGGGGCTAGGGTTGAAGAAATATTTGAAAAGATTGATTATGAGTTTAAAAGCATTGAAAGATCAGGCATGTTGCCTGGCGGAGTGTTTTTAATCGGCGGCGGAACAAAATTGGAAAATATCGTAGAAGTAGCGAAAAAATGCCTGCGCCTTCCAGTGAGTTTAGGTGTGAATAAAAATGTAGCGTCAATAATAGATAAAGTTAATGATACTGGGTATTTAAACGCTCTCGGCTTGGTTGTTTGGGGCAATAAGCTATCTGAAAATATTGGCCGTTCCGTTTTAAAATTGCCCGGCGGCGTTGACGTGGGCAGGGGTGTAAAAAAGCTTAAAGATTGGTTTAAATCCTTGATTCCATAGGGATGCCGTTATAAGTGAATAAAAAATTTATACACCCATTTTATTTTTTTGGACTGTTTTTTAATAAAGCTCTTGATATTTTTCTATAAATACTATAAAATTATATTAAATAATCAGGTAAAAAAGCAGCTTATAATATTTTTCCCAATATTAAATAAAATTAACTAATATTTCAACATATATGGCTGAAGTAAAACCGGAATTAGAAACTTTTGCTAAAATCAAAGTGGTTGGCGTTGGCGGCGGCGGCGGAGCAGGATTAAATCGCATGATTGACGCTGGCGTTAAGGGTGTGGAGTTTATCGCGGTAAACACCGATGTTCAGGCATTACACTATAATAAAGCCGGAAAAAAAATTCATATCGGAAAGTCAATTACTCGCGGTTTGGGCGCGGGCATGAATCCGGAGCTCGGGCGGCAAGCCGCTGAAGAATCGCAAAATGATGTAAGGGACGTCCTGAAAGACGCTGATATGGTTTTTGTTACTTGCGGTTTTGGAGGCGGAACAGGAACCGGAGCCAGTCCGATTATCGCTGAAATCGCCCGCGACTTGGGAGCGCTTACCGTAGCTGTTGTTACTAGGCCTTTTGCTTTTGAAGGAGCGCAACGCAAGAATATCGCTGATAGGGGACTGTCTGAATTGGCTGATAAAGTTGATACGATTATTACTATTCCAAATGATAAATTATTACAAGTTATTGATAAAAAGACTTCGCTTTTAGACGCGTTTATGGTGGTTGATGATGTTTTACAACAGGGCGTGCAGGGAATTGCCGAATTAATTACCGTTCCGGGCTTAATTAATGTGGATTTTGCCGATGTAAAGGCGGTAATGGCCAATGCCGGTTCGGCTTTAATGGGTATTGGCCGCGCGAGCGGTGAAAATAAGGCGATTGAGGCGGCTAAAGCGGCAATTAATTCTCCGCTTTTGGAAATGAATATTGAAGGCGCCAGAGGAATTTTGTTTACGATTACCGGCGGAGTTAATTTAGGAATGACAGAAGTCAATGAAGCCGCTAAGATAGTTACCGCGGCAGCCGAAGAAGAATCAAAAATAATTTTTGGCGCCGTAATTGATCCAAAAATGAAAGATGAAATAAAGATTACCGTAGTCGCCACCGGTTTTGACGGACAAATCGGTTCCGGCAGGTCCGCAATTGAGCAGAAAGGATCTTATAGCCGAAATACTTATATTGCCGAAAAGGAAACCAAGGAGATGGAGAGAGTTGCCGAAGAAAAACAGAAAAAAGAAAAAAACAAAGTTTCTCCCCTAAAGGCCGCCCAAGCGGAGCAGGTCAAGAAAAAAGAGGCTGTAAGCGATACTGAAGAAGACAGCGAATTAGGCATCCCGGCGTTTATTCGGAAAAAGATGATGTAGTCCTACGCCAAGGCTTTGGACTATAAATGATATTTTTTTAACATTCTATTTAAGTTTTTGTTATAATAAATAATGTACGTACACGTGTACGTACATTTTTATTTAAAAAATTATTTTTGGCGTTTTTTTTAAAAATTTTATCGTTGACTTTGCGCGCTAAAATTGGTAAATTTAAGATAGCTTAAAATTTAAAAAAATACATGATCAACAAAACAAAATTCAAAAAAAATCAAATAATCCATAATTGGCAAGTCAGGGGTGTTGCGGAAATAAAAGATTTAAAGATTGATTTAACAGAACTTGAGCATATTAAAACAAAAGCCAAGTATATCCATATTGCCAATGAAGACAAGGAAAATGCGTTTTCGGTTGCTTTTAAGACTATTCCCGAGGACTCAACAGGCGTCGCGCATATTTTGGAGCACACGGTGCTTGCGGGTTCAAAAAAATACCCGGTCAGGGATCCGTTTTTTTCAATGTTAAAAAGAAGCATAAGCACTTTTATGAACGCCTTTACAGGCAATGACTGGACGGCTTATCCCTTTGCCACGCAAAATAAAAAGGATTTTTATAATTTATTATCGGTTTATTTGGACGCGGCTTTTTTCCCGTTAATAAGCGAGTTGAATTTCAAGCAAGAAGGAAGCAGGCTTGAATTTGATAATGGCGAGCTTGTATATAAGGGGGTTGTATATAATGAAATGAAAGGTCAAATGTCTTCACCGGAAAGAATTATGGAGGAGTCGGTTAAAAACGCGCTTTTCCAGAATTCTTCTTATCGTTTTAACTCCGGCGGCGAACCGGAAGAAATCATTGATTTGACGCATAAAGAGTTAAAAGCTTTTCACAAGAAATTTTATCATTCAAGCAATGCATATTTTTACAGCTATGGAAATTTGCCGTTAGATAAGCATTTGAAGTTTATTGACAGGGAGGTAATGCAAAAGTTTAAAAAAGAAAATATTAAAGCGGAAATAAAATTGGAACCAAATTGGAAAAAAGAGCAAAAATTTAAATACAAGCTTCCAATTCGCGCGGATGAAAATACAAAAGAAAAATATCAAGCTAATTTGGCTTGGGTTTTGGCAAGAGTTGACGAATCTGAGGAAGTATTGGTTTTGGAATTATTAGAGGACATATTGCTTGGCTCGCCGTCGGCTCCGCTCAGGGATGCTTTAATTTCAAGCGGATTGGGAAGCGATTTGGCGGATTACAGCGGACTGGATACTGATTTTCGGCAAGTGATATTTTCTTGCGGATTAAAGGATATAAAAGAAGAAGACATAAGTAAAGTGAAAAAAATTGTTTTAAATACAATTAAAAAAATTACGCGAAAAGGCTTGGATAAAAAAATAATTGATTCTTCTTTGCAAAAATTGGAATTTTCCCATAAAGAGGTAAGCAACCATCCCTATCCCTACGGACTTAAAATTTGGCTTCGTTTTTTACTTCCGTATATTCACGGCGGAAGCGCGGTTGCCGCTTTGAATTTTAATAAAGATATCGCGCGTATAAAAAATAATTTAAAAAAGGCGTGGTATTTAGAGAAAAAACTTGAGAAATATTTTTTAAATAATTTGAATCGCGCGTTTATTGTTTTGGAGCCTGACAAAAAAATTCAGGCGGAACAAAACAAGAAAGAAAAATTAAAATTAGCGCGCGTAAAAAAAGGCCTTAAAAAGAATGAGAGAGAAAAAATAATTGCTGATACTTTGGCCTTAAAGGGATTGCAGGAAAAAGAAGAGAATTTATCTTGCTTGCCGGCTTTGAAATTATCAGATGTGCCTCAGAGCATAAAAAAAACAGCAAAAAATAAAGCTGCTTCGCAGAAAGGAGTATTTGCTTATGAACAGCCCGTAAACGGCTTGTTTTATCTGTCTTCCGTGTTTGAGCTTGATTTTTTGCCGCGTGAAGATTTAAATTTACTGCCTTTATTTTGTTATTTACTGCCCTTATTGGGAACTAAGAGCAAAAATTATCTTGAGCTTTCAGAAGAAATTAACGCTTATACCGGAGGAATTAATTTTAGCGCGCAAGCTTTTCTAAACTTGAAAGACAAAAAAACCAAAATAAATATTGCCGGATCAACTAAATGTTTGAGCGGAAATATAAAAAAAACTTATGATATTTATCAGGAAATAATATATGAGCATAATTTCTCGGATTTGGACGCGTTAAAAAAGTTTTTATTGGAATATGTTTCCCATTTGGAATTAAGCGTGGTTGAAAACGGGCATATAATGGCAATGAGCATGGCCGGAAAAAATCTTTCAGCATCTCAATATTTGAATGAAAGCTGGTATGGCGTTAGCCAGTTAAGATATGTTAAAAAAACTGTTAAAAATATTGATAAAGAAAAATTAAAAGAACTCGCGGATAAATTAATCGCAATCGGTTATTACGCGTTTAGGGGAGAATTTAAATTAGCGCATATCGGCGGTGAGCAGGATTTATTAACGGCATTAAAATTATCAAATAGATTAATTAAGCCGCTGGAGCATACGAATGAAGATAAAATTAATATTGATAGTTTTATAGATTACAAAAGCGAAATTTTTTATAAAGGCTATCCCATTGCCGCGAATGTTTCATTTGTCGGCAGCGGTTTTCGCGTGCCTGAAATCGGGCATAAAGACGCGCCGGCGCTTTTCATTTTAAGCAAGATTTTAGGCCGTCAATTTTTTCATACTGAAATCAGAGAAAAAGGCGGAGCTTACGGCGGCATCGCGAAATATGATTACTTGGAAGGCGTATTTTCTTTTGGCTCATACCGCGATCCGCATATTGTTTTAACATTAAAAACTTTCGCGCGCGCGAAAAAGTTTGTTTTAAATAATAAATATACGGACGAAAATATTCAAGAAGCGATTTTGCAGGCATGTTCGGATTTAGACAGGCCGGGCAGTCCGTTTGAAGAAGCAAAAATGGCTTTTACCAGAAATATTATCGGCTTAAGCGATAATAGGCGTTTAATTTTTAAAAAAGGGATTTTTAATGTAAAAAGAGGCGATATAAACAGGGTTGCGAAAAAATATTTGCGCGACAATTGGCAGGATTATAATGTAGCGGTTTTATCCTGTAAGGAGAAGCTGGGGGAGGTTAACGGGAAATTAGAGGGGAATAAGTTGAAGTTGATTAAGGAGTAGGTACCGATCGTTGTATTTGTGAATTTGTGCTTATTTGCTTGTACTCGCTTGACGGGTGTAATTTGTAATTATCAAAGTTATCCACTTATCCACACAAAAAAGCTTGTAAATTTTTGTGTAAATGTTAAATTAAGAATAGATAAAATTTATTTTTTGTAAGATAAGCAAAAACTAAAAGGGATTGACATTACAATATCTAGTGGTATAATATAAATAAGGAATACAAGATATTGTAAAGAGGGGATGAACGCGTAACGCACCTAAATTTTAACAAATTCATAATTAAAAGACAGGGAATTTTTTTAGGTGTTTTTTTATTGCCAAATAAATAATGCTAATTCCGCGAATAAATGCTAATTTGCTAATTGCTTAATGAATAATGCTAATCTGCGAATAAATGCGAATGTCGCGAATTGCGAATGTTTATAGTCTACGTGTTCGGAGAATAGCCACATTCGCATGTCCCGCATTCGCAGTGCGGGTTCGCGAAGCGAATAACCTATGAAATGTCCTGTTTGTTTACATCAAGATACAAAAGTAGTTGATTCGCGGGTAGCGGTTGACGGTTTTTCTATTCGCCGCCGCAGGGAGTGTTTGAAGTGCGGTTTTCGTTTTTCAACTTATGAAGAAATTGAGCTTTTGGATTTAATGATAATTAAAAGAGATGGGCGAAAAGAGGCATACAATAAAGAAAAATTAGTTTGCGGCCTAAGGCGTTCTTTGGAAAAAAGGATTATTACCGAAGATGTTTTTAAAAAATTGGTCAGCGCGATTGAAAGGGATTTGCAAGGTTTAAGAAAAAGCGAGGTTTCTTCCAGCAAGGTCGGCAGAATAATCATGAAAGAATTAAAAAAAGTAGACAAAGTCGCTTTTATCCGTTTTGCAAGCGTTTATGAGTCCTTTGAAGACTTGCAGGATTTTCAAGAAGAGTTAAATAAGCTTTTAAGAAATAAGAAAAAGAAGTAATAATTAGTAAAAACTCTTATGCAAGAAAAAAAAGTTTCCCAAATTCGTAAAAGAAAAGGCCGGATTGTTAATTTTGATCAAGCGAAAATTACACAGGCTATTTTTAAGGCCACGGAAGCAATCGGCAAGCCTGATGAATATTCGGCAAAAAAGCTTAGCAATAGCGTTGTGGAAATTTTAAAAGAAAAATTTCATAAAAGAAGCATTCCGGCTGTGGAAGAAATACAAGACATAGTTGAAGAAGTTCTTATTTCCAATAAACAGATTAAGGTTGCCAAGGCATATATTCTTTATCGTGATCAAAGGGCGCGTTTGCGCGATATGAAAAACATGGTGAATTCAGTTGATATAATGGAAAATTATATAAAACAGGCGGATTGGCGAATTAAAGAAAATTCAAATATGAGTTATAGCCTGCAGGGGCTTAATAATCATCTTGCGTCTATTATTTCCGCGAAGTATTGGCTTTCAAAAGTTTATACTTCAGATATTAGAAACGCGCACCAAAACGGCGATATTCATATTCATGATTTACAGCTTTTGGCGCCGTATTGCGCGGGCTGGGATTTAAAAGATTTGCTTATTCAGGGTTTTACGGGAGTTTTCGGTAAAGTTGAATCAAAACCGCCAAAGCATTTTCGCACAGCTCTCGGGCAGGTAATTAATTTTTTCTACACTCTTCAGGGCGAAGTCGCCGGAGCGGAAGCATTTTCCAACTTTGACACATATTTAGCGCCTTTTATAAAATATGACAATTTGAATTATAACGAAGTAAAGCAATGCATTCAAGAATTTTTATTTAATATTAATGTGCCGACCAGAGTCGGATTTCAAACGCCTTTTACAAATATTACAATGGATTTAACGCCAACAGGAGAGACGCGCGAGGAAAATGTTATTATCGGCGGTAAAGCAATGAAAGAAAGATATAAAGATTTTCAAAAAGAGATGGATATGATGAATATGGCTTTTGCCGAGGCAATGATGGATGGAGATGCCAAGGGCAGGGTATTTACTTTTCCAATTCCAACTTATAATATTACCGAGGATTTTGACTGGGAATCTCCTGTTACGGAAAAAGTGTTTGAAATGACGGCTAAATACGGAATTCCTTACTTTTCAAATTTTATCAATTCGGATATGTCCCCGGAAGATGCCCGGTCTATGTGCTGTCGTCTGCGGCTGGATAATAGGGAATTAAAAAGGAGAGGAGGCGGTTTGTTCGGCGCAAATCCTTTAACCGGCTCAATCGGCGTGGTAACTGTTAATTTGCCCCGCATCGGTTATTTATCAAAAAGTAAAAAAGAATTTTTTGACAGATTAAACAGTTTAATGATTATTGCCAGCAATAGCCTGGAAACTAAGCGGCAAGTTTTGGAAAAGTTAACCGAGGGCGGGCTTTATCCGTATGCTCGGCATTATTTAAGCAATATTAAAGAAAGGTTTGGCAAATATTGGCAGAATCATTTTTCAACAATCGGCGTCATAGGTATGAATGAAGCATTGTTAAATTTTGCGCCGATTGCAGAGGATATTACTTCAAAAAAAGGAAAAGCTTTTGCTTTGGAAATATTGGAATATATGCGGGAAAAAATGATGGATTACCAGAATAGCACGAATAATTTATATAATCTGGAAGCTACTCCGGCCGAGGGCACCACCAGGCGTTTGTCTAATGTTGACAGAGAAAAATATCCGGATATTATAGTGGCTAATCAAGAAGCAGTTAAAAAAGGCAAAGCTTCGCCATACTATACTAATTCAACCCAGCTTCCTGTTAATTTTACCGATGATTTATTCGCGGCTTTGGATTTGCAGGATGATATTCAAACTAAATATACCGGCGGAACGGTATTGCATGCTTATGTCGGCGAAGCCTTGCCTTCTGCCGAATCAGTTAAAAGACTCATAAAAAGCATTGCTTATAATTATCATTTGCCTTATTTTACGATTACTCCGACTTTTTCCATTTGCCCGAAACATGGCTATATCACCGGCGAGCATAAATATTGCCCAAAATGCGACGCGGAGATTGGATATAAAAACGAAGACGCGCTCAAGCAAGATGGATTTGACAGCCAAAAAAGTTTATTAATAACAACAAGTACCAAAAAAGAAAATGAAAAACAGGCTGATTTTGAGAAAGATGAAAGGGATTTAATTCAAGCGATGGCAGGGTTTTAAGAAAGTTAATAAATTATGTTAAAATAATAAAAAATAAAACAGTTAATTATTTAATAAAAATTTGAATATTTAACTAAAATAAAAATATGAGCCCAGTTAAAAGACAAAGGCAAGAATGCGAAGTTTACAGCCGCGTTAACGGTTATTTACGCCCTATAAAACAATGGAATGACGCTAAAGTAGCAGAACATAATAATCGAAAAATGTTTAAAATTGAAAAAGGCTATTAAAAACAAATGATTATCGGCGGATTGCAAAAATTCAGCTTATTGGATTATCCTGATCATATTTCGGCAATAGTGTTTACGCAAGGCTGTAATTTCCGTTGTCATTTTTGTTATAACCCTATGCTTGTCTGGCCCCAATCCGAGGTTGGCAAGTTCAAAAATATCAATTCATCTGATAATACAGATGAAAAGATCGAAAAGGTTTATCCCCGATTCCCAGAGGATGGCCTTTTTGATTTTTTAAAGAAAAGGCAAAAAAAATTAGACGCGATTGTTATTACCGGCGGCGAGCCGACAATCCATAAAGATTTGCCGAATTTTATTAAAAAAATTAAAAAACTAGGTTTTAAAGTCAAACTGGATACAAACGGAACAAATCCAAAAATGATGGAAAGTTTAATAGATGAAAAGCTAATTGATTATATTGCTATGGATATTAAGTGCTCTTTGGAAAAGTATGATATAATAACAGAAGTACAACCCGACTTGAATAGCATTGAAAAAAGCATAAAAATTATTATGCAAAGCGGCTTGCCTTATGAATTTAGGACTACGGTAGTGCCTGAATTAATAGAAAAGGAAGATATTAAAAATATAGGAGAGCTGATAAAAGGGGCTAAAAAATGGTATTTGCAGAATTTTAAATCAGATACTGGCTTAGTGAATGATCGCTTTCAGGATTATGAGCCGTATTCTTTAAAGGCAATGGAAGAAATGAGAGAAATTGGCGAGGCTTATGTTGATTTTTGCGAGGTGAGGTAATTATCTACGAGTATTTTAGTAATTTAATATTATCATTCGCATGTCCCGCACGTGTGCCGTTCTACGGTATTCGCAGTGGCGGGTTCGCGAAGCGAATAACCTATGGAAGAACAAAAAAATAATTTAAAGAATGAAATAGAGGAAATGACGGAGTTGGTTGAGAAAAATATTAAATTATCAGAAGAAATACTCGCGTTAAGTAAAAAAATAAACGGTTTTGTGATTTGGCAAAGAATTTTTGGAATAATTAAAATATTGATTATAGCAATTCCGATAGCGCTGAGTATTATTTATTTGCCGCCTTTGTTAAATGGAGTTTTAGATACTTATAAAGAATTATTGGGTCTTGGCGATGCGGTTAATGGTGATTTGCCGAATTTAGATAATCTGCCGAATAGCGTTAAGGAGTATTTGAAATAGGTTTGTGATTTTTTTATTTTATATTAAAAAACCGTTCTTAAATTTTTAAGAGCGGTTTTTATGTTGAAATAAAAATTATAATGTTATTTTGCGCTGGTATTTTCAAGATAATCTAACAGGTTATTGATATTATTTCCGTAATTAATTTTTTTCGCAAAGCATGATTCTCTTTTAATAAATTTATCAATGATATCGCTGCTTCCTTTGTAAAAAGAAGTTGGAAGTTTGTAATCATAAATGGACGCTATTAATTCAGTTAGAGTTCCAAGCCCGCCTGTAATTCCAATAACCGCTTCGCTTTCTTTTATTTCTAAAAGATTCCTGGTTGGATAATCCTGTTTTGTATAAATTTTTGTATCCGGTTCAGTTAAAATATTTTCACCGAATTCACGCATTAATTTTAATTCAGGATAATAACCGATAAATTCAGAGCCGTTATTTTGCCTATATGCCCTAGCAACCAAGCCCTGAAATCCGGAACCGGGCGACGCGACTAAAATATGCCCTCTTTCGGCCAAAAGCATGCCCAGCTCTTGGGCTTGTAAAGTATATTTTTTTATTTTTTCAGGATGCCAGCTCCCGACGACTAATATTTTCATTTGTTTTTTTATTTTTGCTTTATTATATGGAAAATTATAGCATAAATTGGGTTGATGTCAATTAGAATTTTTTTATAATACAATAATTTGCGCAAGGTAAATTATTAATTTGATCCAATTATACAATAACTCAAAAAAGTAGTATAATTTGAATATGAGTAAAGTAAAAGCAATAAAAAAAGAACTTGATTTATTGGCAAATAAAAAACAAGCCGAAATTTCGCGGCGGTTTTTTAAGACAGGCAAGGGAGAATATGGCGAAGGTGATATATTTTTGGGGATAAAAGTTCCGGTTCAGAGAAAAGTGGCCCTTAAGTTTGAGAATTTGCCTTTAAAAGATATTGAGCGGTTACTGCGTTCGGAAATTCATGAATATCGCTTTACGGCGGCTATTATTTTGGTTAATCAATTTAAAAAGGCAAAAGAAAAATTAAAAGAAAAAATATATAAATTATATTTAAAAAATACTAATTGGATTAATAATTGGGATTTGGTTGATGTAAGCGCCCATTATATCGTCGGAGAATATTTATTGGGTAACTCGCGGGATGTTTTGTACAAGCTGGCAAAATCAAAAACGCTTTGGGATCGGCGGATTGCGATTATTTCCACTTTTGCGTTTATTCGTGATAATGATTTTAGGGATACAATTAGATTAGTGGAAATTTTTTTAAACGATAAACATGATTTAATGCACAAGGCTTGCGGGTGGATGCTTAGAGAAGTTGGAAAAAAATCAGAGCAAGGCGAGAAAGAATTAGTTAGATTTTTAGATAAATATATTTTGAAAATGCCGCGAACTACTCTCAGATACGCGATTGAGCGGTTGCCGGAAACGAAGAGGAAATATTATTTGGGGTTGGGAAAAAAATAGAGAATTAGTCGATAATCTTATGGAAAATTTACTAAAAAATATAGAAGACTTACGGGAAAGCGTGTTAAAAACCATGCGACTTTTGGATATTGAACGAAAGAAAGAAGAGGCGCGTGAGATGAAAGTTTTGATGGCTAAGCCTGGTTTTTGGGACGACAGGGAAAAAGCGGTTGAGATTAGCCAAAAAGCGGATGAACTTGAGAAAGAGGTGGCGGAATGGGAGAATTTGCGAGCGGAAATAAGGTCTTTAGAAGAATTGGTGGCGGAATCAGCTGAGTTAAAAGATGATTCATTAGACGAAGAGGCGCGCGCGCAATATCAAAAGTTTAAAAAGCAATATGAAAAATTGGAATTTTATGTGATGTTTTCGGCTAAATACGATGAAAGCAATGTTATTTTATCACTTCATGCAGGTACAGGCGGAGTAGACGCGCAAGATTGGACGCAGATTTTGGAGCGCATGTTTTTGCGTTTTGTTGAGAAAATGAATTGGAAAGCGGAGATTGTTGATCGAACAGTTGGCAATGAAGCGGGAATTAAGAGCGCGACTTACAATATTAGAGGGCGCTGGGCTTATGGATATTTAAAAAGCGAATCAGGAGTGCATCGTTTGGTGCGTATTTCGCCTTTTGACGCGGAAGCAATGAGGCATACTTCTTTCGCTTTAGTAGAAGTAATTCCGGAATTACCAGATACCGAGACAGTAGAAATAAATGAAAGCGATTTACGGATTGACGTGTTTAAGTCATCAGGACCGGGCGGACAAGGCGTTAACACAACCGATTCAGCCGTTAGAATAAAGCATAAGCCAAGCGGTATTATCGCTACTTGCCAAAACGAAAGAAGCCAGCATCAGAATAAAGAAACCGCGTTAAAAATTTTAAAATCAAAATTATTTAAACTGGAAGAAGAAAAAAAAGAAGCTAAAGAATTAAAGCTTCGCGGAGAAGCGGAAAAAGCGGAATGGGGCAAACAAATCAGGTCGTATGTCATGCAGCCTTATAAAATGGTGAAAGATCATCGCACCAAGCACGAAACCCAGGATATTGACGGGGTTTTGGATGGACACCTAGCTCCGTTTATGGAAGCGTATTTGCGCTGGATGCAAAAATAACCCCGCCCTTCGCGAGGGGCGGGGTTATTCAAAATAAATCGCTTTTCTTTCTTTGACGCAACTATAGGCGTAAATATACATTCCCGCCGACCAAGCTTGATAAGGTTCGCCTTTTGGTTTGCCTGTACGGCCATCCAGCCATTCATTAAATTCGTATTTACCTTTAAGCCGTCTTTTTTGTATTGCGCTGATATCAAGTTTTTGCAAATTGGCTTTGGCAAGTTTTTCCAGTTCTGATAGCGCTTCTTTGTGTTTTTTCATTTTAATAAGCGCGGCAACATAAAATCCGCCGATGAACGGCCAAACGCCGCCGTTTAGATAGTGGTATGGTTCGCGAGCGTCGCATTTGGAAAAATAAGAATGCCATTCTTTGTCGCCTGGCTTAATCGGCGGCCAAATCGCTTTTAAAGCAAAGGGCTCGTTAATTTTTTCTTTTTTAATATGCCGTAAGATGCTTAAGGCGATATCTTTTTTCGCGAGCCCGGTAAGAATTGCCAGAATGTTGCCAAGCGAATCAAACCATTCTTCTTGCTCGCGGTCGCCGTCATGGTTTTTCCAATTCCAAGGCAGATAATACCCGAGTTTTTTATCATATAATTTTAAGTAGGCTTCAATATCACCGTTAGTAACTTTTTTCATATGCTCGGCCTGTTTTTTGTTGCCGACTAATTTTAAAACAAAATAATAAAGAGCTTGCGTGTTAGTTACATTGCCGTATTTATGCGGAAAAGCGTCCTGCCAATCCATTGTCGGCAGCTGTGAAAGCAATCCGTCTTCATTCGGATCTTGATATTTAAGCCATATTAAAGCGCGGGCAATAGTTTTTTTGTGTTCCTTAAACAAGCCATGAGAATTATATTTTTCAGCGAAAATGTAAGAGCCGATTATAAACCACAGGGATGAGTCAATAGTGTTGTAAGTTTTATCAGAGCGCCTGTCCAAATTGTAAGAACCGACGCAATTAGGGATTTGTCCGTTTACGGTTTGCCATTCTTTAAGATTGCGCAAGCTGTATGCAAAGGTGAGTTTGAATTTATTTTCAACAAGACTCGCGCCCAGCGCCGCAATCATAGAATCGCGCGCCCAAACAGCTTCGTATCCGCCCCTAAGCCCGGAAGCGTAAAAACCTTTTTTTGTCGCGCAGGCCTCCAAAACCGCGACGGCTTTTTTATAAGCATCCTCCTTGATTGACATAGATTTATTCTTTAATTTTTATATAAAAATCATAAGTATGTTCGCCGTTAACACATTTAAAAGAAGAATTTTTTAATGGTTTGAAATTGTATTTTTTCAACTTATTCAATCCGTTAATTTTTTTAAAAGGAAAAATTTCGTCATTATATCCCAAAATAAATATTCCGTTCGGTTTTAAAATTTTATAAATTCCCTCAAACGCGCTTTGAATTTTTTTTTCGTCATCCAGCCCCCAGCCGAATACCCCGTTCATTAAAATAAAATCAAAATAATTATTTTTAAAATGTTTTTTGATGTTAACAACATCGTCAGTAACATGATTTTTGGCGCCGAATTTTCTGTGTTTAGGATTTAAATCAAGAGTCCAAAGCTCCCTGTTGGCAAAAAAGTCGTTGTAAAATTTTTGATTATCTTCTCTGCCAATATCAAGAATGGTTTCCGGATTGTGATACGCAAGCATGTAAGGAAAAATAATGCCTTCCAATACATTTCTGTCTTCATATTTTTCACGCTTATAATTCGCGTGTTTTTTTATTATTTTATTGCATTTTATTTTGTAGTATATTTGTCTTAATAGTTTCATTATCTTCTGTCATTCCCGACACACCTTTCTTTGTCATTTCGACGAGCGGTAGCGAGGAGAAATCTATAATACGAATTATATAATAAATATTAAAATAAAAAATGGGATGAGCCTGGAAATCATTCATAAATCCTCTCAATAGCCAATCTCGCTAAAAAATAAGAAATAGTTGACTCCGCTCCCTGATTGAAGTTAAGCGAGTATTTTCCAAGCCCGTCATAACAGCCGCCGGTGGCTTCGTCATATACCATTTGATTAAGATGATTTTTTCCAAGGAACCATTGAAAGGCGATTTCCGCCTGCTTTAAATATTTTTTCTTTTTTGTAATCGCGTTGGCGGCCACTAAAGCCTCAACCGCGGTAGCGGCGTCTTCCGGCTGCTGGTCAAAATATGAGCGTTTGCCGTTTCTGAAATACCAGCCGTCTTGTCCGATTGGAGAAAAGACATCTTTTTTTTCAAAAGTGATGTTATTCAAAAAATTAAGGCTTTTTTCCGCGACTTTCAAATATTTTTTATCTTTGGTTTTTTTGTAAGCCCTGAAAAGCGCTTCCGGCAGTTTGTAGTTTGAATAGGTTAAGCAATCTTCAAACCAATGCCAATTATTGTTTTGTCTGTTAATTGTGCTGTCAAAATGTTCTATTAGGCTATCACTTAGCAGTTTAATATAATTATTTATTTTTTCAGAATTAATTTTGAATTTTATAAAATCTTTTTCCTCTAAATGCGAGAGTCCCGTGATTGTAAAAGCCATTGCCCTAAGTGATTGCAGTTCATTCGCGCGCTTGATTGATTTTTTAAATATTTTCGCCGCGCTTTCGCGCATGTCTTCCGGCAGGTGTTGGGCGTTAATAATATAGCCTAAAGCCCAAATGGCGCGTCCAAAAGAATCGTCGCTTTCCGTCCTGTCAATGAAACTGCCGTTGTAGCTTACGAAATTATGGAATCTGCCGTTTGATTTTAGGGTATATTTTATAAATTTTAAATAAATGTTAATCAAGTCAAGCGTGCTTTTTAATTTTTTTTGTTTGTATTGCCGGGCGCAGCCGAAAAGCGCGCGCGCGTTGTCATCCAGACAGTAGCCGGAATGGATATCCGGCTTGGTATGGTTGGCAAATTGGATCATGCCGAAAGCGTCAGTCAGGTTTTTAATGTAATCAAGATTAATCGGCGGAAATTTGCCTTTTTCTTTGGGAACTATTTTCGCGTATTGATTAAAAATTTTAAAATAAGAAAGCGCGACATTCTGCCAAGTCATATGGCGGGTATAG
This sequence comes from Candidatus Parcubacteria bacterium, assembly GCA_023132155.1. GTDB lineage: Bacteria > Patescibacteriota > Patescibacteriia > Patescibacteriales > UBA12075 > JAGLYP01. The sequence goes on along the minus strand of JAGLYP010000030.1, from coordinate 18,608 downwards.
AAATAATTATTTTTTTTCATTTTTTTTCTTAACTTCGCGTTGCTAATAATTTCATCCAAGGCTTTTTCAATGTCTTTGGAATTTCTAAAGCGCGTAAATCTGCCGCGTTCATTATTAATTACGCTTTTAGCATATTGGCTGGGGGTAACAACACAAGGGCAGCCGCATGACATGGCATAAGACAAGGAGCCGCTGGAAGCTTGATCGCGGGAAAGCATAGGGTAAATATAAATATCAGTCGCTTTTAAATAGTCAATAAGTTCACCCAGTTCCAGATATTTATTGTAGAATTTAACATGCTTGGTAAGCTTATGCTTAACAATTAATTTTTTTAATTTGTTGCGATATTTCTCGCCTTCCTGCCTTCTTACAACCGGATGAGTCGCTCCGATTATCAAGTATAAAATATCCGGGTATTTTTCAACGATTTTCGGCAAAGCTTCAATAGCGTATTCAATGCCTTTATCGCGGCTGATCATTCCGAAAGTCAAAAGTATTGTACGATTTTGCAGGTGCATTTTTTTCTTGGATCGTCTGCCGGACGGAAAAGCGATATGATGGACGCCATGCGGAATAACATGCACTTTATTTTTTTTGATTCCGTATTTTTCTATTAATATGTCTTTAGCCGCGTGATTCATAACAATCGTGCCAAAGGATTTTTCTGAAATCAGCTTGCCGATTTTTTTCATTTTATCTCCCGGGTGAGGCAGAACAGTATGCATGGTAATGATGACAGGCTTTTTTAAGAGCTCTAAAAAAGGAAGCAAATATTCGCCTTGCTCGCCGCCGAATAATCCATATTCATGCTGGATATTAACTAATTTTATATCAGGGCTTTTATTTATTTCATTCGCGCGATTAATATAGTCTTCCATTTCGGTTTCATTGATTTGTTTGGCGACTTTGCGCGGGTAATTGTAAATTGACGTACCATTATCATTGATTGCCAAAATTTTGCTCTTTATTTCAGGATTAAACTCCTTGTCCATTGCGTTAGTCAAATCCTGGGTAAAGGTGGCAATGCCGCATTCCCTGGGAGGAAAGCTTGATACATATAGGATTGATGGATTTTTTACTTTTGTCATATAGGCGAAGAACGGCAAATTAAGATTTTTCAGGGTATTTTATCAGTTCTTTAATTAAATTATTTATATTAACGCTTGCAGCTGCGACATAAGTGTCGGAAGTGCCATAGTATATATATAATTGATTACCGAACAAAGCGGTGCCGGTAGGAAAGACAACGTTGTTCACATGTCCTTCTCGTTCGTATTTTTCATCAGGAGAAAATAAAGGATAAGGCAATCGTCCGATAACTTTTTTGGGATCGCGCAAGTTTAAAAGAGCCGCGCCTGCCGTATAAAGCCGTCCTTTGTTTCTCGGCTCAACGCCATGATATATTAAAAGCCAGCCTTTTTTGGTTTTAATCGGCGGCGCGCCTGCGCCGATATGGCGCGCTTCCCAGCCGTATCTGCCCTCCAAAACAACATGTTTTCCCAAGTGATGGATATGGTTATGCCAATAATTTTTATCTTTATACATTTTAAAGCTTTCAACTCTGGCGATTTGTATGTCCGGTAAAACCCTGTGGAGCAAAGCTATGCGGCCGCGAATTTTTTCAGGGAAAAATACGCAGTCTTTTTCCCAAATCAAGACGTTTTTGCCAGCGTATTTTTCATAAAAGCTTGAGAAAAAATAATAGTCGTCTTTTAATTTTGAAAATTGGAATAATTGGCTTGCCTTGCGGTAGCTCATTATGGGGCCGATTATACCGGCTCTTTTTAAATCAAAGAGGTTTTTTCCGCGCATACAAGCAATTATCGCGTTTTTACCGTCATGGGCGACATAAGGCATATAAAAAGTATCGTTGATTTTTACAATACGCGGATCTTCAATGCCGCTTTTTTCATATTTGTATTTAGGAACGGCAAAAGGTTTTTTCCAACGTTCAACTACTTTAGTCGGTCCGTCAAGCCGCGCGTAACCGAAACAAGAAAGATATTCTTCGTCCAAGGCGCGATAGATAACATGCACTTGTTTTCCGTCTTGATAGATGCCGGGATTAAAAACGCATTTGCTTTCAAAAGCAAGCTTGGTCGGTTTAAGAATTACTCCGTGTTTTTTTACTTCTATCATAAGAAAAAAAATTTATAGTCAAGGAATTTTCCTCCCGAGGCGGATCAGCCTCGGGCTGAGAATATTCCCGACTACTGTTAGTGCCCTTTGGGCATAACTTGTATATAAAAATAAGAAATTATCGTTTCTTATTTGTAATTATATCAAAAATTATTAAGATACGCAAAGAAAAAATGCCTGTTCCCTATATTATTATTTTTTGCTATAATAAAATGTACGTACACATGTACGTACATTTTTATTTTTTAAAAAATATTTTTATGAAATCATATTCATCTAAAAATATCAGAAAATTAACCAAAACCGGTTCAGGCAGTTATTATTGCATTATCCCAAAAGAATTCATTAAAGATTTAGGCTGGAGCGAGAGGCAGAAATTTGTGCTTAGGAAAATAGGGAAGAAAATCGTGATTGAGGATTGGGAGAAATAGATGTGGCATATATACATCCTGCGATGCAGAGACAAAACATTTTATACCGGAATTACAAGCAATCTTAAAAGGCGAGTTAAAGAACATAACACTTCAAACTTGGGAGCCAAATATACAAAAGGCAGGCGCCCGGTAAAATTGGCATATTCAAGCAGGAAAAAAAGTAAATCCAGCGCCTTAAAAGAAGAGTGTAGAATAAAAAAATTATCAAGAGGTGAGAAGATTGAGATTATAGAAAATAAAAGGAGACCTTGATAACGGTCTCCCTTTTAGTTCTAGGGATGAATAATATTAAATTTTATTGATACATTCTTGGGTTAATTCGGTTGTAATAAAATAATCACAGTCCATCATAGTAATTATTAAAATCATAATTTAGATTTTAATTTTTTTGCCCCAAATTTATAAAAATGGTATAATAAAATTATTACGGATGAGAAATTTAATATAAAACTATTATAATAAATTAATAATATTTATATTGATCGCGTTTAGCAAACTTAATCGTGTTTAATATAAACATTAAGGAGGATATATGCGAGCATTAATCGTGGAAGACGAAAAAGATATTTGCAGTTTCTTAAAAAAAAGCCTGGAGTCGGAGTGCTATGTGGTTGACACGGCGCTTGACGGAGAAAAGGGCTTGAAATTAATTCAAACAAACAGCTATGATATAGTGGTGCTGGATAATAATATGCCTAAAAAGACAGGATTGGAAGTTTGCCAAGAGTTGCGGGCGGAAGGAAATAATGTGCCGATTTTGATGCTTTCGGTTCAATCCGAAACCACGACTAAAGTTGATTTGCTAAACGCGGGCGCTGATGATTATTTAACCAAGCCTTTTTCAATTGATGAATTAAATGCCAGAATTAAAGCGCTTTTAAGGAGGCCCAAAGAAATGGAAAGCGAAAATTTGCAGATTGACGATTTATTTTTGGATTTAAGCCGCCATATTGTTAAAAGGGGCGAAAAAGAAATATATTTAACCAAGAAAGAATTTATTTTATTAAAGTATTTATTAAAAAATAAAGGAATTGTGCTTTCGCGAAGTATGATTATGGAACATGTTTGGGATATGAGCATTGATCCGTTTTCCAATACGATTGAATCGCATATTATGAGCCTGAGAAAGAAGCTTGATTTGCCAAAACGTAAAAAACTTATCCATACGGTAAGCGGAAGAGGCTATAAAATTGATGTTATTGATTAAAAAATTAAAATAATTTATAAAATAAAAACCGCTAGCAATAAAACGAATTAGCGGTTTTTTTATAATTATTTTATGAAAACTTTATAATTATTTTAACTTTTCTTCATTAGGTTTTTGCTATAATTTAATTAAAGGAGGAGGGATAAACTATATGGTTTAATTGTTCTTTTAAAAAATAAGGAGGGAAAAAATAAAAATCGCATTAACAGCATAGTCGTTAATAAAAAGTATTTTGATTAGTATATAGCAGAGCATTAAAAAAAGCAGATGAATTATGTGAAATTTGTGTAACGCAGGATTAAGACAAGGGGGAAGTAGTCATTTAAAAGAATTCTTTAATAGGGAGGTGGCGTGATGAAAAAAGAAAAAGATTCCTTGATTTATTATTTAACTTTTATTTTTTCTTTGATATATTTACGGATTGAATGGGTTTTTAACATTGTTGGGTTAAAAAAAATAAATTACTGGATAGCGGGAAAGATAGTGAATTTATTTGGCGATGTTGTAAAAGTTTCCAAAGAATATGATGGAATTAGGCAATGTATGATCAACAAGGCTATTCTGGCTGTTCCATCATATGGATGTTCGCATTATTTTAATAATGGCGGTTGCGCTATGTGCGGATTTAATAAAGTAATTAAAAAATTTAGATTTCGTGAATTCCATTCAATCGCTATAATGCTTTTAATAAAAATTTTTATAACAAATTTAGAAAAGTTGTTAAAAGAAGAATTTATAAAGATTGATTTATTAGCAGTTTTTATGGCCGGTAGTTTTTTAAATGAAGAGGAATTGCCGATTGATGCCCAGGAGATAATTATTAATTTTTTTTGTTTTAGTAATATTGGTGAAATAGAAATTGAAACAAGGGCTGAATATGTTATAAAAAATTCAAGAAGATTATCGAATTATATCAAAATGGCCAAAGAAAAAAAAATAAGGGTTGCTATCGGGCTTGAATCGTCTGATGATGAAATAAGAAATGTTCAAATTAGAAAAAATCTTTCAAAAAAAGAATACGAAACCGCGGTAAATATGATAAGAAGAATGGGAGGCAATGTTAATACTTATGTACTAATCGGTTCGCCTTTTTTGCAAGAAGAAGAAGTTATAACTAAAACAATAGAGAGTGTAAAATACGCATGGAATAGCGGTTCAAATCTTGTCAGCCTTGAGGCATATTGCGTGCAAGAGGGCACGAGATGGAAAATTCTTTATGAAAAAAAGCAGATAAAACCGCCAACTCTGTGGAATATAATTGAGATAATAGAGAAAATTAATTTTTTTTCCCCGCATTGGCAATTAGGCGAATTTTTTGATTGGCCGCAACCCCTTTTTGTGCCGAGGAATTGTAGTAAATGTACGGAAAGAATCGCAAATGTTTTAGTATATTTGCGAGCTAGCCATGATTTTACTTGTTTAGAACAAATTCAAAATTGCTCATGTAATAGGAGGTAGCAAAATGAATAATATTATTATACGAGTAGCCGAGTTGAAAGATATAGACGGTTTAATTGAGATTGAATGTGAAAAATGGAAATTAGAAATTGCCGCTGGAAAACAAAAATGGGAATCGCGTATCAGGATATTTCCGGAAGGAACCAAAGTAGCGTTAAAAAACGGACAAATAGTCGGTGTTGTGGTGTCGCATATAATAAATTTGGATTATTCAGATGGAAATTATTTAACTTGGGCAGAAGCTACGGCTAACGGTTATATAACAAATCACTGTGATACCGGCAATATAGTGTATGGGGTTAATTTGACAGTATTGAAAGATAACCCCCGGGTAGCATCAATGTTAGTGCGAGAAAATTTAAAAATTCCAGAAAAAAGAAAAATTGCCACTTTAATAGGAGGAAGAATTCCCACTCTTTATAGAAAAGGTAAAGCAAAAGACGATTTTACTGAAAAAGATGTTATAATGTATGCAAAAAGGGATCCTACAATAAGATTTTTTATTAGTTTAGGTTTTGTTGTTATTGGAGCAATGAAGGATTATATGCCCGATGATGATGAAAGCTTAGGATGGGGTATTATGGTGGAAAAGAAATAGTTTATTTATGGGGGGGATTGATTAATAATTATTTTTCTCCCCTTTAAAATTTATATATGTTTACATTATTGTTTATATTTATAATAATTTCCAGTTTATTTTTAGGAGTTTTAGTGTACAGAAATAATCCCAGGGGACTGGACAATAGATACTTTTTAATTTTTAATTTTTTATTGGTTTTTTGGCTGGTAGCAAATTACTTGGAAAATGAGATGATAAATGAAAAATTGAGAATTATTTTTTTGTATGCGGATTTTGTTATTTCTCCAATCTGGGGCTACTTTTGGTTTCTTTTTTGTTATAGTTTCTTGGAAAATAAAAAGATTAACAAAATAATAAATTATATTTTTATATTTTTGTTATTTTTTATAACCATTATAACGTTAACCACAGGTTTAGTTATAAAGAAAGTTTATTTTTATAATAATATTTTAAATTTTGATACAGGCGCCCTTCATTTATTATTCGCCGCTATCATTTTATTTAGTTTTGTGGGCGGATCAGTAATTTTATTTTTTAAATATAGGCGTTTTCAAAACAAGAAAAAGATACAGACATTATATGTTTTAATTGGTTTTTCATTAGCTTCGGTTGTCGTAGCTACCGTAAATTTGTTTTTTCAGAATAAGCTTACAGTTGATTTGTATAGGCTGGGAAATAGTTTTTTAGTATTTATTATAATATTTACAAGCTACGCGATCATAAAACACCAGCTCCTTGATATAAAAGTCGTTATCCAGCGCGGAATAATATATTCAATTTTGTTTTCTGTTGTTGTCGGGGTGTATCTTATTTTGATGTTTTTATTGGGATTTTTTTTCCAACAAACCACAGATGTTGCCATGATGTTAGCTGCTCTGACCACTACCATGGTTTGCGTATATACCGTGCCGATTATTGAAAGATATTTTAAAAAATGGACTGATAAAATTTTTTTTAAAGATAAATATGATTATTCAGAGGCTGTTTTTTCGTTAAGCGAAGTTTTAAATAAAAACATTGGCCTAAATACGCTTTTAAAAGAGTCTGCAAAAAGGCTGAAAAGTATTTTAAAAATTAAAGATTTAAGAATTGTTTTGCCAAAGCAAAATATACTTTTGGATACTAAAGGCGAAGTAAAAGTTAAATCACTTGGTTTTATCAAAGACTCTGTAAAGGCGATTGCTGATGATGATAGGGCTTATTTGGATCATAGTGAAATACCAAGTTTATTAAAAAGTACAGACAAAGGATCAGAGGAGTATAAGGCTTTAAAAATGGCGGAAATTTATGGCAAAAAATTTAATATTTCGCTTACGGTTCCGATTAAGCTGGAAAATAAATTAATGGGTCTTTTGGCGCTGGGTAAAAAGCTGTCAGGAGATATATATACAGGAGAGGATTATAATCTTTTAAAAACTTTTTCAATTCAGGCCGGTGTGGCATTGGAAAAAGCGCAGTTGTATGAAAAAGTAAAAAATTACTCTAAAGACCTTGAGCAAAAAGTAAAAGAAAGAGTATCGGAAATACAAGCCTTGCAGGAAGGGCAGAAGCAGATGATGTTGGAGATTTCCCACGGTTTGCAAACGCCCTTGACGATTATTAAAGGCGAATTGCATAATCTTGAAAACCAAGTGGCGGATAAGAATAATATTAAATATTTAGAAAAAAATTTGGATAGGATTTCCATGTTTATATACGATATGCTCAGATTGGCGCGAATGGAAAATCAGAAAGATAAATTTGAAAAAGAAAAGTTTGATTTAAGCGGATTGCTTTTTGACTTAATTGAAAATTTTAAAATTATTACGTCTGAAAAAAATATTTCGCTTAAAAGCAGTATAGAAAAAAAGATTTTTTTTAACGGAAGCAAGAAAGAAATAGAAGAGCTGATAATGAACATCGTCAGCAATAGCGTAAAATATTTCGGTGATAAAAAAAATAATGAAATAAATTTTACTTTAAAGAAAAAGAGCGGAATAATTGAGCTAAGTATCGCGGACACTGGAGTAGGGATAAGAAAAGAGAAAATACCAAAGTTATTTTCTCGTTTTTATCGGGCAGGAAAAGATAATAGAGGCACCGGACTTGGTTTGGCAATATGCAAAGAAATCGTAAATCGCCATTTAGGGGAGATAAAAGTTGAAAGCAAGGAGGGAGAGGGCGCTAAATTTATTATCTCACTGCCGTTAATAAAAAATGAAAATAAGGGGGGAAAATTTAATTTTTAAAATACCCGGCTTTTTGCTGCCGGTTTTTTTATTTTAACGCAATGAATTTCAAGCAAACAAAAAAAATATTTTTTATTGTAATTTTAATTGCTGTTATTTTTAGCGGTCAAGTGAAAGCTGGAGAGAGTAATGATTTTATTGAAAAAGAAAAAGATGAGTATGAAGAAGAAATTAGCGCCGAGCGAAAGAAAAAAACATTTGAGGAGTTATCTATTAGACTTAAGGCCTTGCAAGTAGCGAACCAGATTAGCGCTTACTTAAAAGAAAATCCGCATTTAACATTAAAAGAACTGCAGAGCGATGAATACTTTAAGGATATGGCGGTTCAAGCAGTGGGTAAAACCGGCTATACGGCGGTAACTGATTATGATACGTTAATTAATCGGTTTCATAAAAGTTCGGATATTGTAAATTTGGATTTACATACTTTGGCTGATAAACTGCCGGGCTTTTACGGTATTATGTCCCAGACACAAGGGGGACAGGATGCGGAAGGTATTTATGATTGGGAAGACGCGGACGGCAGTATAAAACAAAAATATATGTATATTTCCGTGGTTGACGCTAAAACAGCTGACGGAGTTGGTTTGCATGTAGCGGCTACGACCTATCTAAATGAGTATGAAAATTTTGAAATAATCAAAGATGATAAAATTCAAAATGATCAAAAACAAATTATTAAGGGCAAAGAAGATCTGTCGCGCGCCGCGCAAGACGCGAGCAAAAAAATTGAAATAATAACCAATAGTTTTAGCCGTGATATCAAATCTCTATCGCAGACACTCGGTATTAGAAAATTATTGGTCCAAGTTAAAGATGAGGGCGTATTGACAAACACGGAAATTGAAAAAAAATATTATCCTCAAGACAAAGAAAAATATTGGCAGAATGTTTATGAATATTTTTTACGGTTTTATGGGCAAAATACCGAAGAGATTGATTTGGTCAGATTATTTTATAAAAACGGTTATGTAGTCAGCGGCGTGATTCTCGGAGAAGAAGATGTTAATGATTATAAGGGTGATAAATCTTGGTTTAAAGACGTGATGAATCCGTCAGTTGTTAAAGGCGGAGAGGTCTATATTTCGCCGATTAGCATAGCCAGACGGACAAATAGCGCGGCGATTAGGTATGCGGTGCCGATTGATGTAGACGGGGAAAGATTGGGTTTGGCGGTAATTAATTTTAAGGCCGGCGCGATACTGAAAGCTTTTAGCGATAGCGGTAATGTATTATTTTTAGACAAGGCTTATGAGAACGCCGAAGGTGAAGTAACTGACGATTGGGTGGTAACTTTAGCGGATTCACGCAATCCGGGTCAAGCATTGGATGAAGGCGGGGAAGCCGCGTCTGTTATTGCCGCCAGCCAGCTTATTGGGAATAGCGGTTTTTTGGAATTTGAGGAAAACGGCGAGATACAAATCGGGGCATATCAAAAAGTTGATATTCCATGCAAAGAATGGTATGCCGTGGCTATCGTTCATTCGGATGAATTTAAAGAAAGCCAAAAACAAGCGCAAAATATAAATGAAACGCTTAGTACCGATTATGTCAATTATATTTATTGGTTTTTTTGGGGCATAATAATTATTTTTTTTGTTTTAGCCTTATTATATTATTTTAAAATTATAGAGGTGGAAAGAATTACTTTGCTCGCGGTGTTGGCTATTTTTTTTCTTTTGATTAGCGGAATGTTTGTTTTTGGCTCTTATTCCACGGTTAAAAATTTAAAGGATTATTTTAAAAATAATTATATTAATCAGCATTTGCGGATTGGGAATCTTTTAGCCGAAGAGATTGTTGACCTGATTGATGGTATGAAAATTGAACTAGAATATTTAGTTAAAACCGTTGTAAGTGAAAATTTTAACAAAGAAAACTATTTTAATTTATTAAAAGGCGCTTATGAAAGAAATAAGGATTATATTCATATCGCTTATCAAATTGATAAAGACGGCATAATCAGGGAAATGTATCCTATGGATAATGCAGTTATTGGCGGCAATATCAGCGAGCAGGAGCAGATGAAAAAGCTTAGAAAAACATTAAGGCCGGTGCTTAGCAATATTTTTGACGCGCCAGAGGGATTTAAGGGCATAACTTTATATTATCCGATAATAAAAAACGGAGAATATGACGGAGTAGTTGCCTTTTTGGCTAATATTGATGACTTTTTTGATATTATTTCTCCGCTTTTTAGTAATATTTATCCGCATGAGTCTTTTTTATTTGATGGCAAGGGACAGATAATTGCTTCTTGCCAAACGGATTATATCGGCAAGAATATTATTGAAATTGAAAAATATAAAATAGTTAAAGATAATTGTAAAAATATTTTAAAAGCCGATAAAGCGGGCTTTGAAGACTTTGTTTTGGAAGAAGAAAATCAAATCGTTGTTTATGTGCCGATTGAAATTCAGGATAACAAGTGGACACTAGCCGTTAAGGGACGAGAAAAAGACGCTTATCATGATATCGACAGCACGCTTAACAATATTTGGTTTTTTGCTTTAATAGCATTGATTTCGTTTTTTATTTTTGGTTTGTTATTTAGTTATTTTTTGACTAGATCCCTGCGAACGGAAGTAGAAATGAAGACCGCTGAAATAAAAAAGAGTTCCGGTCTTATGAAAGAGCAGCTGAAAAGAGAAGAAGAGACAACTCGCGCAAAAGAACAATTATTAAAAAAGCAGAAGGAGGGAAAAAAACAGCTTGAAGAAAAAATTAAAGAATTGAAAAAATTTCAAAAATTAACGGTAAATCGGGAATTTAAAATGATTGAGTTAAAAGAAAAATTAAATAAACTAAAAAATAAAGGTTTTTTATGAGGGTAAATTTGCGCGCGAAAATTGGTTTGTTGATTTTATTGCCGACTTTTTTTACGGGCTGTTTGTTTATTTTTGTAGACGCGGTCAGAGAAAAAAATAACACGATAATATTTTTTATTATATTGGCGCTGGTAATGATTATTGCGGTTATTTTTGTAAAAAATTTTTCAGAGCCGATAAAAAAAATAATTATTGGCGTTGATAAAATCAAAAAAGGCGATTTGGATTATAGGATAAAGGTTTTTAATAATGATGAATTGGGCGAATTGGCCGGCAATTTCAATCAAATGGCCGAAGAATTGAATATTTCCGATAAAAAGGTTGAGAAATATAATAAAAATTTAAAAAAAGAAGTGGCTGATAAAACAAAGGAGCTAAAAAAGGCATTAGCTGGAATCCAAAACGAAAAACATGATTTGGAAAAACAGCGTTTGGCTACGCTGAATATTTTAGAAGATGTTAATAAGTCAGAGGATGAATTAAGAATAATTAATAAAGCTTTAATCGAAAAAAGGCAAGAACTGGAAATTTTAAGGTCTTTAGGGGTAGAATTATCCAGCGTCTTGGAAATTGAGGATGCTATAAAAATTTTTAGCGGACATTTGGCAAAGGCGGTTGATTTTAGCGCGGCTGTTTTTGTAATTATCAATGAAGGAAACGCCGGCGGAATAACTTATTCGGCTTGTTTGAATCATGAACTTAGCGAGCGGTATATGAAAAAAATCAAGGATAATTTAATAAAGTATTTCACTAGCAAAAAAAGAAAAAATTTATCAGCCGTAGCGCATGTTATAGAAAATGTAAAGCCTCATATTTTTGGAAAAAAACTTAATAATAACAGCAAATTAAAATTTAAAGAAAATATTATATATCCGCTTAAAACGGGTAACAACACATTGGGACTGGTTCAATTAACCGCAAGCGATTATGATATTTTGAAAAGTAAAAAAGTTGAATTTATTGAGGCCATGATTGCTAATCTTTCTATCTCGGTTTCTCGCTTACAAACAATCGTTTGTTCTCAAAATACAAAAACCAGTTCATTGATTGAGAGCTTAAGCGACGGAATATTGATGTATGATTCTGAAAAAAATATTGTTTTAATGAATCCTAGCGCGGCTAAGTATGTCGGTTTTGAAAAAGAAGCAATAAGCTTAAATGATGTATATAAGGTTTTTAAAGGGTATAAAATATCCGAGAAAATTGATTTATCTTTAAAAACGGGCGAAATTTTTAGATTTGAAAATGTTGAGTTAAATGATTATTATTTTGAAATTTTTATTATTCCGGTAAAAGATATGAATAAAAAGATTGTGGGCGGAGCGATAATTTTGCGTGACATAACGTTTTTAAAAAAAATAAATAAAATGAAAACTGAATTTGTTTCCGTGGCATCCCACCAGATGAGAACGCCGCTTACGGCAATTAAATTGTTTACCGGCATGCTTATAAACGGCGAAGTCGGAAAGTTTAATAAGGGGCAGGCGGAATATTTGGATAATATTTATGAATCAACCGAACGCATGGTTAGGCTGGTTAATGATTTATTAAATGTAACCAGAATTGAATCCGGCAGATTGCGCGTTACGCCCGAACCAGCGATTTTAAAAGATATGATAAAGGGAGCTATTGCCGAGGCCAAGCCTTTCGCGGATAATAAAAAAATAAAAATAGATTTTATTTCTGATAATGATTTAACTAAAATTCCCCTTGATCAAAATTTAATGCGCCAAGTGATACATAATTTATTAATTAACGCGATTAGATATTCAAAAAATAATGGAGGCAGAATAATTGTTGAGGTAAAAAGGGATAGCAAAGATTCATTTTTAGTAAAAGTAAAAGACAATGGCATTGGTATTCCCGAGAAAATGCAGAAAAGAATTTTTGAAAAGTTTTTTAGGGCCGATAATGCCATAAAATCGGTTACGGAAGGAACCGGTTTGGGGCTTTATGTTTCCAAAATGATAGTTGAATCTTCCGGCGGCAGAATATGGTTTAAGTCAAAAAAGAACAAAGGCGCGTGTTTTTTCGTGAAAATTCCGGTTAAGGGCATGAAAGAGCGCGAAGGAGAAAGAGGTTTGGCTATATCATGATTTTTTTGTCAATTAGGAATATAATCTAACTAAATATAAATAATTAAATTTATGGACAGAAAAAAAAATAAGCAAGTAAAAATTCTGTTAGCCGAGGACGATAAATTTATCTCCAAGGCGTATCAAGACGGCTTGGGCCGCGCCGGCTTTAAAGTTATTACCGCCTATGACGGCAATGAAACTTTGAAAAAAGCCAGAGAAGAAAAGCCGGATGTGGTATTGCTTGATTTGATAATGCCTGAAAAAAATGGCTTTGAGGCCTTGGAAGAGATTAAGGCGGATAATGATTTAAAAAATATTCCAATAATTATTTTGTCTAATCTCGGCCAAGACAGCGATATTCAAAGAGGAAGAGATTTAGGCGCGAATGATTATTTGATAAAATCAAATTTTTCAATTAGGGAGATAATTGAAAAGATAAAAGAATATGTATAATTTATGATTTTGGATTTATGATTTTAGATTTATGGAAATAACAAAAGAAAATTTAAAAAAAATATTAGTTGACCCTGGGTATTTAAGCGAGTATGATTTTAAAAGAGCGGTTAAGCGCGCGCAAAGCGGAAAAAAGAAAATAATCGATTTAATTCTTGATGATGGCTTGATAAAGGATGAGCAGTTTGGACAATTAGCCGCGCAAAATATCGGTTATCCGTTTGTGAATTTGCGCGAAGAAAAGTTTGATGAAAAAATATTTTACAGTATTCCGGATTTGGTGGCAAAATCAAGAAAATTAATTGCTTTTGCGGGGGATGAAAATCAAATTAAAGTGGGTATGGAGGATCCTGGAGATTTGGAAATGATTCATGTTTTGGAAAAAAAATTCAGCAAAACAATAAAGCCGTATTATATTACGACGCGAGATTTAAATCACGCGCTTTTGCGTTATCGCGCCGGGCTTAAAGAGGATATGGAGGATGTTTTACGGCGCATAAAAAATATTAAGGAAGATCAGGAAAAAAAGGATGAATTAATGGTAAAAATCGTGGATTTGTTTTTGGAGTACGGTTATATAAGCAAAGCCTCTGATATTCATATTGAGCCCGGACGCGCTGACGTGATTATTCGTTTTCGCGTTGACGGCGTAATGCATCGGGTTTTGGTTCTGCCGAAAAAATTTTTAGATTTAATATTAAGCAGGATAAAAATAATGGCAAAAATGAGAATTGATGAGCATAAAGCCGCCCAAGACGGGAAGTTCCAATTTAAATATCAAGATAATTATATTGACGCCAGAGTTTCAATTGTGCCCGTAAACGAAGGTGAAAATATTGTTATTCGCCTTTTGGCGGCGGCTAGCAGGGAAGTGAATTTGGATGAAAGCGGGCTGTCAAATGAAAATTTAAAATCAGTTAAATCAATCATAAAAAATCCGCATGGCATGATTTTGGTAACCGGTCCGACAGGATGCGGCAAGACCACGACAATTTATGAAATATTAAAAATTTTAAATACCAGCAAAGTTAATATTGCCGCTATTGAGGACCCGGTTGAGTATGATATTGAAGGAATAAGCCAGATTCAGATAAATCCAAAAACCGGCCTTACTTTTGCCAAAGGGCTTCGCGCTTTGGTCAGGCAGGATCCGGATATTATTATGGTGGGAGAGATTCGCGATCAAGAAACCGCGAAAATTGCCGTTAATTCCGCTATGACAGGGCATTTGGTGCTATCTACTTTGCACGCTAATGATTCCGCGACAACACTGCCTCGCCTTTTGGATATGGGAATTGAGCCTTATTTGATTGTTTCAACAATAAAAATTATCATTGCCCAGCGCTTGGTAAGAAAATTATGCGAAAAATGCCGTTATTCTTATAAATTAAGCCAAAAAGAAGCTGAAATTATAAATAAAAACGAAAAGTTTAAAGAAATTATTTTTAAAAAACATAAAAAAGATTTGAATAAATTATATTTATATAAAAGCAAGGGCTGTAAGGTGTGCTCAGATTCCGGTTATAAGGGCAGAGTGGGAATTTTTGAAGTAATGGAAATGAACGAGGCTGTGAAAGAAAAAGTGCTTAAGCGGGCATCAAGCGCGGAAATAGAAAAAATTGCGGAAAGAATGGGGATGCCTACCATATTTGAGGATGGAATAGATAAAGTTTTAAACGGGGTAACGACTTTGGACGAAGTGTTTCGTGTTATTGGGGAGGGGTAGTCCCCACCGCCTGTCATCCTGGAATTTTTATTGGAGCGGCAGCGGAAATAAAGATATCCGGGATCCAGGAGCAAGAAATAAAACCATAAAATAATCATCAAAGATGAAAAAAGATTACATTTATTACACATACATTTTGGCAAGCAAAAGAAACGGAACATTATATATCGGAGTAACAAATAGTTTATATTCAAGAATGTTACAACATAAATTAAAGATAAATAAAAATAGTTTTACAGCAAAATACAGTACAGACAAACTTGTTTATTATGAAGAATATCAAAATATTCAAGACGCGATAGTCCGTGAAAAAAAATTAAAAAGATACAAAAGACAATGGAAAATAGAATTAATTGAAAAAGATAATCCTGCTTGGAGAGATTTTTTAAAAGACATGGAATAAGCTTTTACCCCTGGATCCCGGATATTTTTTCTTGTCGCTGCCGCTCCAAGAAAAAATTCCAGGATGACAGAAAAGAGAGTATGCCTAAAAAAAACAAAAACATATTAAATTTAGAAATTTCTTTTGGCAAAATTAGCTTGAGAGAGAAAGCAATGTTTGCTAATAATTTGGCGATAATGTTGAAAGCGGGATTGAGCATCTCCGAGGCTTTTGATATTTTGGAAGATCAGATGGATGGTAAATTCAAGAAAATAATCGGAAAAATCAGTAAAAATATCAATTCCGGAAACCCGCTTTCAAAGGCATTAGGCCTTTATCCGAAAATATTCTCGGAATTTTTTTTAAGCTCGGTTATGGCCGGCGAGACATCCGGTACATTGGATGAAAATTTAAAAAGTATTGGCGCGCGTTATCACAAGCAAAAAGATTTATTGGAAAAGATTAGGGCGGCAATGGTTTACCCCTTGATAATATTATTTTTAAGTTTTTTAATCGGATTACTATTAACATTCTGGGTTTTGCCGAAAATTACCTCAGTATTTAGCGGACTTCATATAGAGCTTCCGGCGTCAACCCGTTTTCTGATTTGGCTGGCGCAAAGCGTTGAAGCGTATGGAGCGCAAATTTTATTTGTTTTATTTTTTTTAATAATATTTTTGTTTTGGCTGGCAAGGCAGAGGTTTATAAGGCCGATTACCCATTATATATTCCTTAATTTTCCAATTTTTTCAAAGTTAATCCGCGCGAAAAATTTAGCTTTATTTTTTCGGACTTTGGCGGTTTTATTAAGATCCGGCATCAGTATTGATGAATCTTTGGCTGTTTCCGGCAATACTTTGGGAAATTATTATTATCAAAAAAGCATTAAAAATATTATTTATGATATTAATCAAGGGAAGAAGCTATCTGAAGCATTAAGAATTCAATCCGGTTATTTTCCAAAGCTGGCTTCAGGGCTGGTTATGGTCGGTGAAAGATCGGGAAATTTGGAAGAGGAATTTTTTAATATAGCGGAAATTTATGAAAAAGAGGCAGAGTCGCGCGCGAGCGCTTTATCATCAGCGGTTGAGCCGATTTTATTAGTTATAATCGGTTTTGTAGTCGGCGGCTTGGCGCTTTCAATTATAACGCCGATCTATACGGTTACCGGGGGGATTTATAAATAAAATTTCTAATTTCTAAATTACAATATCTAATAAAGTGCTAATGTTTAATTTTTCGGCTCTTTAAGCAATCTCATGGGTTAGAAATTTATTGGAAATTAGAAATTATAATTTAGAAATTCGTATCGTGTTCTTGATGTATAATTATAAATACAAATAAATGTTTTATAATTTAATTTTTAAATACAACAAAGGCTTTACTTTGCTGGAGATAATATTGTCAGTAACGATTATTATTGTTTTGGCAGGAGCGGTTTCTCCGTTTTATGTCGGCTGGAAAAACGCGGTGGAATTGGATTCAGCCGCTTCTCAGCTTAAGCAGGATTTGCGTTTGGCGCGCGCGCGAAGTTTGGCAGGGTGTAATAACAGTTCTCACGGGGTGTATTTGGATATTAATCCGGGTGAAAAAGATAAGATAATTGTTTATCAAGGAAATTCATACGCCGCCCGTGAGGCGAATTTTGACAAAGAATATGTTCTTGATGCTTCTTTAAGCTTAGATACAGCCATAATTGGAAATGAAATAAATTTTTTACAAGGACTGGGAGCGCCGTCGCGAACAGGCGAGGTAAGCATTACAAATGAACGAACCGAAGAAACCGCGGTAAGCGCGATAAATTCTTTTGGGTTAATAGATTAGTTTTTATGAGTTATTTTAAAAACCAAACAGGAATATCAATATTGGAAATTGTAGTCGCTTTGGGAGTTTTTTTAATATTAGTTGTTTCTTTAGGCAGCCAGCTTTTAGGAGGCAGTTCTTTAATGGCCAGAGAAAAAGAGTTTTTGCTTGCCGGTGCTTTGGCCGACGAAGGCTTGGAGGCCGTAAGAATGATTGCTCGCGATAATTGGAATAATTTAGCGTATAGCAAAAGCGAGGTGGGAACTTTTTCCGGTACCTGGGTTTTATTGGGAGAAGGAACAAGCGGACAAATTGGCAGGTTTAACCGGCAGATTTCATTTTTTCCAGTTTATCGGGACAGCGCCAATAATCAAGTCGCGGAAAGCCATCCCGAAGCGGTCTTGGATCAAAATACAAAGCGGATAGAAGCAGGCGTTAGCTGGGAAATTCAAAATGGTGAAATTAGCACGATTATGAGAGAAACGATATTAATTAATCGTTAAGTTTTTTGTCATTGCGAGCGCCAGTTTCCTTGTCATTGCGAGCGCTAGCGAAGCAATCCCGTGATATTCGCATCGTCCATTGTTTGTTCGCGTACAGCGTTTTGTGGCGCGGGATTGCTTCGCGAGCTCGCAATGACAAAATAAGATTTGCAATCATATGAATAACAACGGCTTTACATTATTAGAAACATTAATTTATTCGGTTCTGCTGGGCTTAATTTTATTTGCGGTAAGCTCTTTCGGACTGTTAATTTCCGGAATAAATCAGAGAAATTTTGTTATGTCGGAAGTAAATAATAGCGCGCGTTTAGCGCAAGAAATAATAAGTAAAGAAATTAAAGAGGCGAAAAGCATCATTAGTCCCGCACAAGGAAATAATTCAAATCAATTGGTGCTTGAAAATTTTTCCGGAGACTCAGAAACAATCAGTCTGGCCGGCGGGATTATTAAAATTAATAACGGGCAAATTTCAGATATTACAAGTGAGAATGTTTTAATCAGTAATTTGAGTTTTGTTAATTTGGGCAATAGCGAGGTTGATAGCATTAAATTCAGTTATTCAGCTGTTTATAAAAATAGTTCCAGCGTTGAGTTTGATTATAGTTTGGATTTGGAATCGGCCGCGACTGTTCGTTAATTATCAATTTTTTGTCATTGCGAGCGCTTTGACATGTCATTGCGAGCTCGCGAAGCAATCCCGTGATAGCTGCACCGTCCATTGTTAATTTACGTCTGGTGTTTTGTGGCACGGGATTGCTTCGCGAGCTCGCAATGACAAAGATAAAACGG
>JAGLYP010000003.1 GCA_023132155.1 Candidatus Parcubacteria bacterium | reverse complement strand
ATGCCTGCGGGCGCATTTTTTTATTTTTAAATTTCCGTTCTCTTTTTATAAACAGTATGCAAAATAGAATGCTCTATCTTATGACCTTGTTTTTTTAACCACGCTAAAGCTTCTTGCGCGGATTTATTTTCATAAGATTTGCGCACTTTTAAATTTTTATCCAATTTATACAAAGCATCTATGCGTTTTTGGCGAATTTCCGGAGTGGTTGGAATCGGCTGTCCGCCTCCGCCAATGCACCCGCCGGGACAAGCCATAACTTCTATATAATCGTAGTTTTTCATATTATCAAGTACGCCTTTAATATTGCCAATTCCGTTAACTACGGCTATTCTTAATTTATTTCCGGCAACTGAAACGCGTGCTTCTTTAATTCCATTCAAACCTCTTACAGATTTAAAATCTATTTTTGAACTGCAAATTCCGCTTTTTTTATCTCCGCAAGCCATCACATGGGCTGTCCGCAGAGCCGATTCCATTACACCGCCGCTGCCGCCGAATATTGCCGCGGCGCCGGAATATTCGCCTAATGGATTATCGGCTTTTGAATTTTTTAATTTAGCAAAATCAATTTTATTTTTTTTCATTAAAAAAGAAAATTCTCTGGTTGTCAGTGAATAATCAACCGGATAATGCTCATTAATTCTCATCTCTTCGCGATGTGATTCATATTTTTTCGCAGTGCAAGGCATTATTGAAACCACGACTATTTTACGCGGATGAATCTTTTGTCTTTCAGCCCAATAAGTCTTAATTAATCCGCCATTATGAATATGCGGAGAGCGGGATGTTGTTAAATACGGAATCAAATCATCACGATAAAGTTCAACATAATTTACCCAGCCGGGACAACAAGACGTAAACATAGGCAATGGCGCTTTTTTATCCTTATCACTTAGCCTTGCCAGCAATTCTTCCGCTTCAACAATCGTGGTTACATCGGCGCCAAAATTAACATCAAACACATAATCAAAGCCCAATTCCCTTAAGCCTGACACGACTTGTCCTGTAACGATCTTTCCATGCGGCAAGCCGAAATCTTCGCCAATACTCACTCTGATTGACGGCGCGAATTGCGCGACTACTATGTGATTAGGATTATTTAATTCTTTTTCCACTTCTCCCAAATCAATCTGTTCCTGGGCGGCGCTAACAGGGCAATGAACCGCGCATTGACCGCAAAGTATGCATTTTTTATCTTTTTTAGGGCTTGGCACCACTTCTTGTTTCGCGCCTTTTCCTTTTAATTCCAAATAATCAATTTTTTGCAGTTGCGTACAGGCATCAATGCAAAGTCTGCAATCAATACACTGCGTACCGTCAATCTCTACCGCGTTGGCAAAACGATATATTTCACGATTCCGTTTTCTGTCGTCAAATTTGGTTATTTTTAAGCCAAACTCCCGCGCGTAGGCTAATAATTTACACTCAAAGCGCCAAATACAATCCGCGCATTTTTCAATATGTTCGGCAAAAATCAATTCCAAATTCATATTCCGCGCTCTTGTAACGCGCTCATTATCAGTAACAACATCCATACCGTCTTCAACTAAAGTAGAACAAGAAGTGGCTAAATTTCTTCTGCCTTTAATTTCAACCACACAAACACGGCAAGTGCTTCTTGGTTTAAAATCCGGATGGCTGCAAAGTCCGGGAATAGAAATTCCCGCTATTTTTGCCGCTTGCATAATCGTTATGCCAGACTCGCAATTTACTAACTTACCATTAATTTTTATTTTAATTTTTACTGCCCTTTTCATAAATTAAGCTTCGCGTATTATTTATTAGCATCATTAACATATCCGCTTTTAATCTTCTTTAAATCCCAATACATAAAACATTGATAAATCATAAAAAACGGAGTGGCTAAAAATGATATTATTTGCGCCGCAAAACCCCATAACATACCAAGTCCGTTGTCGCCCAAAAACATACCTGGTATAGCTAACACTAAGTAAAACAATAAGTACACTCCTGCTAAGCGCCCAACAACAGCCCACCAATATCCTTTGACCAATTCTTTACTTTTTTTAATAGCCGCTGTTCCGCTAATATTCTCATAAATAAAAATCCAAATAGCCATACTGTAAGCGATTGCCATATAAATTCCGGGAATTACAAATAACAATGACCATAAAAATACAAAAATTCCAATTAACAAATTTAATGTAAAAAATTTAAACGCGATTTTTTTTGCCCGCAAAAAAGCTTCTTTAATCGTAATATTTTCCTTGCTATCTTTAATAAGCACATATAGACCTGCTTGCGCGATAACAACAATAAATATAAAACAAATCATTCCTGCGAATCCAATTAAGCCAAATAATATATTTATTACAGATATTGCCATATCGTTTCCGCTAAATAAAGATTTTAAAAATATTAATAATAAAAATAAAGCCATCAAGGGAATAACGGCAATTACCGGAATCAATATCATTCCGATTAATTTTTTTAAATTACTTTTGTAAACCGGCCAAGATTGTTTTATTAAATCTTGAATAGAACTCATGGGAGGCTTATTTTCAGGAGTCTCAGGCGCTATTTTTTGCTCCGCAAAAGAATTTGAAATATTATTCTCTTGAGAATCTGTTTGTTCATTTGACATAAATTTATATTAATAAATTAAAAACATTCACATAAACACTTTTTTTGATCAAGCGGCAAATTTATTTTGATACCGGATTTTTTTAAAACATTATTCACGTAAGAGCTAAAAGGCGTTTTTACGGAACAACCGAGCCCGCAAAAAGATGTGTCTTCCAAATTATCCAAAAGGCGGGCGATCATTTGCCAATTCAACTCCTTTTTTTCCATTTCTTCTTTTATGCGATGAAGCCCCTCCCTGCAAGGCGTACATTGCCCGCATGATTCATTATAAAAAAAATTCGTCCAATATCTCATTAATCCAACTGGGTTATGTTTTAAACAACTGTGGATTGTAATTGACCCGCCTCCTCCAGCCGGCTGGTTCATCTGCCGCGCGTTCAAAACAACGCCGCTTGCGTCGCCGCCGACTTGAACAAAAAAATCAAAATCAGGATAATTGTCGGTTTTTTTCAAAACTTCCGCAATTGTCCAGCTCTCGGGCAATTCATAGACGCCACCATATAAACAATCGCCGTTAATTGTATAAAATCTTTTGCCTTGATATTCGTTCGCGGCAATCAAACTTACATCATAAAAAGTTTCAACATTATTTATTAACGTTGGAAATCCCAAAAGTCCGGAGGTGGTGGGGAAAGGCGGACGCAAACGCGGTTCAATCCGCTTGCCTTCAATATGATTTAAAGCCGAACTTTCCTCGCCGCCAATATAGCCTGCCTTATGCTGTTTTTTAAAAACCTCAATCGGCAATGTGCCGATTGTTTTTTCCAAATTTTTTCCAAATTTCTCGTAATAAGCGGGGTTTAAATATATATAAGCCTTTTCCGCTTCCAAATAATCTATTGCGATTAAAATTCCATCAATCACATGATCTATTTTTTTCTCTAATAAATACTTATCCTTCTTAATTCCCGGCTCCCCTTCCGAGGCATTGCAAACTATGTATTTTTTCTCACCCCTGGCTTTTTTCACCATCAGCCATTTATCCGCGGTCGGAAAACAAGCCCCGCCCCTGCCGGTTAATCCCGCTTTCTTTATTTTTTGAACAATACTTTGCATAAAATTACAAATACACAAACACTTCTTTTTTTGTCATTGCTTCGCTGGCGCTCGCAATGACATATTATATATACTTTTTCCTCTTAATATACCCGCATAAATCAACAACTCTATTCGCGTAGCCCCACTCATTATCATACCATGCAATCACTTTTACTAAATCGCCGTCAACCACTTTAGTGCAATTTAAATCAACAATCGCGCTTGCGCCATTGCCCACTATATCCGCGAGTACCAAGGGTTCTTCCGACGCTTCAATATATTTTTTATAAACGGCGCCGCGAGCCGCTTTTTTAAAGGCCTGATTCACTTGTTTTTCATCTGTTTTCTTTTTTGTCACAAAACAGACATCCACCAAAGAGCCGATCGGAGTTGGCACGCGGATTGCCATGCCGTCAAATTTATTTTTTAAAGACGGTATGGTTTGCGTCGTGGCAATGGCCGCTCCGGTAGTAGTCGGAATAATATTTTGCGCGGCGGCTCTTGCTCGCCGTAAATCAGTATGCGGTCCGTCAACTAAATTTTGATCGGCTGTATAGGAATGAATTGTGGACATCACGGCTTTTTTAATGCCAAAATTATCTTTAATTATTTGCGTAACAGGAGACAAACAATTTGTGGTACAAGAAGCATTGGAAATAATTTTATCATTCTTATTGATTTTTTTCTCATTTACGCCAAGGACTATCGTTTTAATGCCGTCGCCTTTGCCCGGCGCGCTAATTATTACTTTTTTAGCGCCGGCTTTAATATGCATACCCGCGTCCTGTTTAGTTCTGAATCTGCCGGTACACTCCAAAACAATATCAACCTCCATTTTCTTCCACGGTAATTGAGCCGGATTTTTTTCCGCCAATATTTTATATTTTTTTCCTGAAACGCTGATGCTATCAGCACCACACTCAACATTTTTCTCATACTTGCCATAGCAAGTGTCATACTTTAATAAATGTGCCAAAGTTTTTGTGTCGGTTAAATCGTTAATTGCGACAACATTAAAATCCTTCTTATTTTCAAGCATTATTTTAAATACTGCCCGGCCAATCCGGCCAAAACCGTTAATTGCGATATTCATAAGTTATTCGCTTCGCAAACCCGCAACTACGAATACCGTAGAACGGCACACGTGCGGGACATGCGAATGTTAATATTAAAATTTCTTTTTATATTATAACATATTTTAAATAAAATAAAAAATTTCAAGCGCAATTTATAAAACAGGAACTAAGTACCTACGATTTTTTGTTTCCGGTAAACCGGAAACAAAAAATCGTAGGTACTTAGTTCCTGTTTTAATCGCCCAAACGGATATTTTCCATCAACTTAATATAAAACTCCAAATTATTCAAACTGGCAAGCCGCGCGCCAAGCGAATCTTTAATTTTAAACAAATGATGCAAATAAGCCCGCGAATAATCTCTCAATTCCACCAATTCACTATTTAAATTTATCGCGCTAAAATCCATGGCAAATCCCGCGTTATTAATATTTATAGTTTTATAAATAGATTTTGAAATTTGATCATTGGAAATTGAAGTTTGTTTGGAAATTGGAAATTGGAAATTGGAAATTGCCTCAAAGAGGCGTCCATGCCTCCCCTCCCGAGTCGGAATAACACAATCAAACATATCCCAGCCCATGTTAGCGCACCTAACTATGTCTTCAGGCGTGCCGACGCCAAGCGCGAAGCGAAGCTTGTCTTTAGGGATTAACTCAGCGGTAAATTGCAGAACTTCTTCCAAAAAATTTCCTTCTTTATCAACCGGCCTGGCGCCGAATCCATAACCGTCAAAATCAAGCTTAATTAGTTCTTTGGCGCATTTTTCGCGCAAATCAAGCTCAACTCCGCCCTGTATAACGCCAAAAAGCAAAGGCCTTTCATCTTCTTTTATTTTTCTTTTTTTAATCTGCGTTAAATATTCCTTTTTACAGCGCCCCGCCCATTGAACGGTTCTATTTACGGACGACTCTAAATTCTCGCGGGAAAATTCATTTGGCGGGCAGTCATCCAAACACACCATCATATCTACCCCTAGGTCAAACTGAATTTGTATGGATTTCTCCGGTGTTAATCCGTGCCAAGAACCGTCTATGGGCGACTTAAATTCAACATGCTTATCATAAATTTTTCCCATTTTCTTTGACCGATGAATCAAAGAAAAAACCTGAAAACCGCCGCTGTCTGAAAGCAAGGGCTTGTCAAAATTCATAAATTTATTAACTCCGCCCGCTTTTTTAATTAAATCCATTCCGGGCTGCAAATAAAGATGATAAGTATTAACTACCATCGCGCTTAAATTGAGCTTACCAGATTCATTATTGCCAATACCTTTTAAAACCGCGCGCGTCGCGTCAGGCATAAAAAACGGGGTTTGAATAACTCCGCGTTTTGTTTTTATTTCGCCGATTCTTAATTTGGTTTTATCTGATTTTTTTTTTATTTTAATCATACTTCAAAAACTCCCGCAAAAAACGGGAGTTAATTTAGAATTTTAATATTCCCCGTATTAAATTATCTATTCCACAATCCCATCCCCTTGAGCGATTTTGTCGTCCTCTAATTTAGTGGTTTTAGCTTTGGTCGTTTCACTTAATTCCGCCTTGGTTTTATCATCTACCGCGGTAACTTCAGAGCCTGGCAATAAAACCATAATTTTATTTTTATCTTCTTCTGCCGGCGTTACGCTTATGCTAAATTCACCGCTGGCTTGAAAAACAGTAACCGGCAGGCGGCCGATTTCCCAACGAACCTCCCTGAGCGTTTCATCATACTTTATTTCGCCCACGGTCGCCCTGTTTTTGTTATCCCAGGCTACATACTCCGGTAATTTAACTTTAATTGCCAAATCTTTTAACTCATGCAAATTATTACTTAAACTCCAATAAACTTTATAGCTGGTAATCTCACCCGCTTTCGGCGGATGAGGACCGGTGCCTACGGGAATATTGTCTTCATTAAAATATTTAATCGCCTCGCTTAATTCCAAGTCGCTATTAATAACATTTATAATAGTATTGCTTAAATTATCTTCAATCCCAACAAGCTTTTCTTCGTTCTCTTCCTCTTCGCCAAATTGGCCGATACTGAATTGCGCGTAACTTTTAATTTGATATTCTTGACTGCCGTCTGTCGGCGCGGCTTTCATAACATCAACAGAAAAATCAATTACTCCTTCCTGATTTTTTTCAATAGACGCCAAAGACGGAATTTCTTCCTTTGTCCAGGTTATAGTATTGCCGCGCTCTTTGCCTTTTGCGTCAAATTGCATAGTAGTCCAGTCTAAAAAATCGCTTTCCAAAACCGCCATAATTACCACATTTTTCATCTTTGTTTCGCCTTTATTTTTATAAACTACTGAATAATTTAAAGTACCTCCAAAATTAACTCCTTTGTCTTCGCGGGAACCGTTTATGATTAATGTTAAATTTAAATCGCTTTTCATTACTTCAAAATTCAAAATTTCATCTTTAAATTTCGTATAACTTTCATCATTCCCTCTGTATTCAAAACTAAAACATAATTTTTCTTCTTCTGTTTCTTTTTCTAAAAATTTAATTCTTATCGGCAACATCACTTCATCTTGCCCGACTTCGCTGATTTGCCATACCCCCGGCCTTTCTTGCTCAAAAACAGCTAATCTTTCCCTGCCTTCTCCGATATAATTTAATATTTCCACATTTTCTTTCGGCTCCAATGTTAAGCGAAAATTATTTATAAAATTATTTTCCTTGGCGTTAAAATGAAGCGTTAATTCCTCGGTCTCGCCCACAAGAACACTGCTTGCATGATCAAAATCAAAATCAATCCCGATATCGTTAATAACCGTATTGATTGAAGCCTCTTCTTTAAATTCCGAAGAAAAATTTTCAGGACTGTAACTCATCTCCGCGAACATAACGCCAGTCTCGTCTTTAGCCGCGAGCATCATGCCTTTAATCTTAATATTACCCGCCGAATGCGGCGGTAAAATTTCAATTTTCCATACCGCGTTATTTTCATCTTTATTTTCGGGATAAATATCCAGTACTTTAAAATGTTCAGGATAATTTGCCTGAATATGAATATTTTTTATAGCTATATTGCTGTTATTTTTATATCGCAAAGTATAAAAATATTCCTCGCCGGCAACGACTTCGGTCTCCCCTTCAATAAAAAAATCAACTGCCACGGCATCGGTTCCGCTTTGTAAATACAAATTATTATATCCGTAATATGCTCCGCCGCCAATTAGGAAAATCGTTAACAAAAAAGAAAAAAACCAAAAAATAAAACCATGGCGCTTTTTTACATCCATTTTTTTCACATCAACCATTGCGCCGTTTTCGTCTTGATATATCTCACTTAAACTTTCTTCAATTTTCCCATCAGCATCTTCGCCTAAAGACTGAAACGTTCCCGCTTCCTCATCAATAATTTTATCAAACTCATCCACCTCTTTTTCATTGGGAAGCGGACGCTTGGTAAATTCAGCCAAGCTTGATCCTTTTAAATTTATTGTTACGTCGCTATTATTTTTATTTTTTTGTTTTTTTGGCATAATATTTAAAAATCATTTCTAAAATTTTGAATTAATAATTTCATCTGCTTTAATTTTTGCTTCCTGCTCAATAAAAAACCTATTAACTCCGGGAATACTGGCGAGCCATCCTTTAATTAAATTTATAATTTTTTTTATCGTAGCCTTGCCCGTTTCAAGCAATCCGTTAATTTCTTCAACGGTTCTTTCTCCTTCTTGCTTAAATTTTTCCTGTCTTTCTTTTGGCATTGCCAAATAAATATCATCCAAACCTTTTTCCAGTATAGACTCTATTTTTTTCATTTGTACTTGCCTGTCTTTTCTTTGCTTGCTTGCGGCTGCTATTCCTCCCAGCTCACCGCCTTCTCTTTTTTCTTTATTATACGAATCAACCTCGCCGTTCTCTGTTGCTTTTTCCATTAATTCACTTTCTCTGCTTTCTTTTGTTTCAGGCGTGTATTCATTTTCGCCGCCTTGCTTCTCAATTAAACTATCCGATTTTTTAAACCGCTTTTCTTTCTCAAGATTAATATTGTTATCTGCCATATTTTTAATAAATATAATATTTTTCTCTTTTATTATACCACAATAAAAGAAAATATTAAATAAAATTTCTTAAAAATCAAATTCTGTGTTATAATATATATAATTAATATTACCTATATTAAATATGCCGCAAAAAAAAATAATCTCCAAAAATATTCAAAAAATAATTATTGACAACCCCGTAACTCCCGGCGGAAAAGTTGTCTGGATTAATATAGCAAATGCCAGAAAAACAGAAATTGAATATTTAAGAAAAAAATTCAATTTTAATTTATCCCACCTGCAAGCATCATCCTCAAAAGCCACCGCGCAAAGAACGGCAATGGAATATACCAATGAATATCTTTTTTTAATTCTTCATTTTCCGGTCTTTGACAACGGCAATATTATCAGCGGTGAAATTGAATTTTTTGTCGGTGAAGATTATATTATCACTCTGCACAACAACAATGTTAACGCGCTAAACAAATTCTTTAATCTTTGCAAAAAAGACGGAAATTCAACCCTTTCCTACGAATTTGAATCATCGGCAATTCTTTTATACGAAATTCTTGACAAATTAATGATTGACTGTAATGAAATTTTAGATAGAAATAGCATAAATATCACCAATCTGGAACAAATGATTTTTGAACAAAAATCCAGAAAAGCGGTTTCACAAATTCTTGCAACGCGCCGAAATATTATCAATACGCGCAAAATTATGCTTAACCATAAAAATATCATTAAAAAATTAAGCAAATTTGAATCCGGTAATATTCCAGAGCATAAAATTCGCAAATACTACAGCTCATTGCTGGAAAACTCCAAGCGCTTTTGGGAAAATCTGGAAATACAAAAAGAAATGGTAGAGATTCTCAATAATACCAATGAATCGCTTTTAAACAACCGCCTGAACGATATTATGAAAACCTTAACGATTTTTTCGGTTATCGTCTTTCCGCTTACTTTGTTGGCGGCTATATTCGGCATGAACACGATGGAAGGTATGCCTTTTGTTAATAATCCTAACGGTTTTTGGATTATTATGGCAATGATGATGTTTGGCTGTACGGGAATGTTGATTATTTTCGCGAAGAAAAAGTGGTTATAAAAAAATATTTCTTATATCATCCAAAGAGCTAACTTTTATTAATTCTTCTCTCATTTTACTCGCGCCTGGAAATCCGTGTATATACCAACATAAATGCTTCCGCATTTCAATAATTCCCTTTTTGCCCTTTTGTTTATAAGCTAACTCCGCGTGCTTTATCGCAATTTTAAAAACCGCGCTTTTTTGCCGATTAACTGACTGGCCGGTTCGCAAAGCTTTAAAAATCCAAGGTCTGCCAAGCGCTCCGCGGGCAATTCCAAGGCCGTCAGCCTCGGTTTCACTTAAAACACGCGCGGCATCTTCGTATGAATAAATTCCGCCATTTGCCATAATTATTCCGGGAAAAAAATCTCGCGCTTTTTTTATTATTGCCGTATCAATCTGGCCGGAAAACATCTGCTCCAAAGTTCTGCCATGTATCATAATCGCTTTTACGTCCAAATCGGAAATATAATCCAAAAACCGCAAAACATCAACTTCGCCAGCTTTAGTTCTAACTTTTATAGATATGGGTAAATCAGCATTTTCTGTCGTTATCTTTATTACTTCATAAGATTTTTTTAAATCAGCCATTAACGCGGCTCCTGCGCCTTGCTTTTGCACCTTTTTTACAGGACAGCCAAAATTTATATCAATTCCATCCGGTTTAATTTCTTCAGTAATAATTTTTGTTGCTGCTTCAAAATACTTCGGATCTGAGCCGAATAATTGCGCAACAAAAGGCCTTTCTTTTTCTTCAAATCGCGCTAATTTCAAGGTTTCGGATAATTCAAAATTTTTGCCCCCTTTTGCGTCATAAAAAAGCGCCGTTGCCGACGCCATTTCAGAATACAGCACATCAGCGCCAAATTCTTTGCATATCTGCCTGAAAGCTGAATCACTAATTCCCGCTAACGGCGCCAAAGCGTAAAACGGTTTTTTTAATTTTTGCCAAAAATTTTTCATAGAATGAAAAAAATATCCAATACTCAATATCCAATATTCATTTAATACTCAAATCTATTTAATGTTTTTATTATTGAATATTAAAAATTAACTATTGAATGTATATTGGATATTTAATATTGTATATTAGCACTATTTTTTATAAACTTTTGTTTCTTCTTTGCTATCTTCCACAGTATATCCTAATTTTTCTATTTTCTCGCGCAACTTATCCGATTTTCCCCAATTTTTTTCTACCCGCGCTTTTTCTCTTATTTTTATTAATTCTTTAACCTCTGCGGACAATTCTTCTACCTTGCCGGCCTCATCTAATTTTAGACCCAAAACCTTATCAAAATCCAAAACAGTAGCAAGCTTTACCTCACCGCTTAAGTCGGATTTTAAAACCTCCTGTAGTACGGCCAAAGCTTTCGGCATATTTAAATCATCATTAACCGCATCCAAAAAATTTTCTTTGTATTTACTGCTCACATCCATAATCCTTGGTTCCTGCTTGCCCGCCGAAACCTTGGCGAAGGAGGGATTCCTGATTCCTGATTCCCTTATCTGATTAACAAGATGCTTAAACCCGTTTTCCGCGTTCTTCATTATTTTTTCCGAATATTCCATCGGCTTGCGATAATGCGTCTGTAAAGCCGCGAAACGATAAACCAATGGATCCATTCCTTTTTCAATAAAAGTATTTTGCAAAGTCAAAAAATTCCCCGCGCTTTTGGCCATTTTCTTGCCGCCCTTAATATTGAAAAACGCGCCATGCATCCAATAATTAAAAAAATGCTTGCCAGTCGCGGCTTCCGATTGCGCGATTTCATTGGTATGATGAACATTAATATGATCAATTCCGCCGCAATGAATATCAAATTTTTCCTTAAGCAACGCCATACTCATAGCCGAGCACTCAATGTGCCAGCCTGGAAAACCAATACCCCAAGGACTATTCCACTCCATTTGCCTTTTTTTATATTTTGGCGAAAATTTCCAAAGCGCGAAATCGGTGGGGTTTTTTTTCTCCTCATTTTTCTCAACCCGCGCGCCCTCCCGCAAAGTTTCCAAATCTAAATGTGAAAGCTTGTTATAATCTTTAAATTTAGAAGTATCATAATATACACCATCGCTTATCTTATATGTAAAGCCTTTTTTTTCTAAAATTTTTATTAAATCAATTTGCTCTTGAATATACTCAGTCGCTTTCGGCATTTCATCCGGCATTTTAATATTTAAATGCTTTAAATCATTAATAAACGCCTCTTCATAAAACTTTGCTATTTCCCAAACATTTTTATTTATTTTCTGTTTTTTAAAATACGAGGAATTATTTTTTGCTAAATTAACATGATTACAATGTTCACATTGATGCTTGTTGTTAATAAGTTTTATCCCACTCCCAGAGTTGATTATTCCACTAAAAAAATCTTTACCACAATTTTCACACTTTAAATAAAGCGCATTTTTATTTGTTTTTTCCATTTTATCTTCGCCCATATCCATATCCCCTGTCAAATGCCCGACATCCGTTATGTTCATCACGTGCTTCACTTTATAACCATTATATTTCAAAACCCTCTTTAAAATATCCTCAAAAATATAAGTTCTAAGATTACCAATGTGCGCGTAATTATAAACCGTAGGACCGCAAGTATATAATCCGATTTCTGATTTGTTTATGGGAATGAATTCCTCTTTTTTTCTGCTTAATGTGTTGTATAGATATAGTTTTTGCATAAATTTTTATTTTAATACAATTTAATCTTTTACCACACCCCCCTGCCATTTCTAATAGACTTTTATTAATTCGCTGACAAAAAAAACTCTCTCTTCTTGTCATCCTGGAATTTTTTCTTGGAGCTTAAGCGACAAGAAAAAATATCCGGGATCCAGGGTTAATACGTATAATTATTATATTATTACCAATTACATAAATAAATTTATACGTGGTGTTAATTAATTTTTAATTATCGGCTATTTCTCGCGCTCCTGGATCCCGGATATTTTTATTTCCGCTGTCGCTCCAATAAAAATTCCAGGATGACAAGAAAAGAAAAGAAACATTCAAGTGCAAAATGACAAAAAAACTTTAAACAAACAAACTCGTACTCAAATACTTCTCCCCCCTATCCGGAAAAATTGTTACGATATTTCCTTTTGTAATTTTTTCCGCAACTTTCAAAGAAGCAAGCATAGCGGCTCCCGAGCTCATTCCAACAAAAATTCCTTCGTTTTTTATAATCTGCCGGGACATTTCATACGCCTCATCCGTATCTATTATAATTATACCATCTAATTTGCTCTTATCATATATCGCGGGCACAATTGCCTCTTCCATATTTTTCAAGCCCTGTATATAATGCCCTCTTTTAGGTTCAGCGCTCACAATTTTTACTTTTGGATTATATTTTTTTAAATACTCGCCAACCCCCATCAAAGTCCCGGAAGTGCCGATTGCGGCCACAAAATAATCA
The DNA here is from genome assembly GCA_023132155.1 of Candidatus Parcubacteria bacterium. GTDB lineage: Bacteria > Patescibacteriota > Patescibacteriia > Patescibacteriales > UBA12075 > JAGLYP01. The sequence goes on along the minus strand of JAGLYP010000003.1, from coordinate 26,967 downwards.
ATATCGCCGCCGGTCTGCCGCCAAATCTCTTGGGCGGTTGTTTCATAATGCGCCGCCGCGTTAGCATCATTGGAAAATTGATCAGTATGATAATATTTCTCAGGATTCCGCTTGATTAATTCACGCGCTTTTATTATTGCTCCATCAGTTCCCTTTTCTTTCGGCGTTAAAATTATATCCGCCCCAAATGCTTTAATCATCTTCTGCCGCTCAACTGAAACCGCTTCACTCATTACTATCTCGATTTTGTAACCTTTAACCGCGCCAATCATAGCCAGTGAAATGCCTGTATTTCCTGAAGTGGCCTCAATAATAATTTTATTTTTATCCAATTTTCCAGACGCTTCCGCTTTTTCAATCATTTTTAGGGCAATTCTGTCTTTAATGCTTCCGCTCGGATTCCGACCTTCAATTTTGGCGTAAATATTCACATCATTTTTGTCGTTCAATTTATTAATCTTGACCAAGGGCGTATTGCCGATAGTTTGTAAAACATTATTGTATATCATATCTTTTATTTGTGAATTTGCTATAAAATTTGCCGGCCAAGGGCTGATTCGCCTTGGGCGGATAATTTATAATCAAAAAAAATTATTAATTTTTAATTTTCCAACCATTCCCGCTCCTGCCTAACCAACAGCTCCTTAGCGCGCAACGGCTCTGCCATTATTTCCTTAACGATTTTCTCCATTCTCATGCCTTGCGAACCTTTAATTAAAACCAAGTCCCCCGCTCTTAGCCTATCCTGAACAAACATTTTCGCGTCATCGGATTTGGAAAAATGAAAAATATCATCCCTTAACATGCCAGCCTCCGTAGCGCCTCTGCCAATATCCCTGGATCGCTCGCCTGCCAAAATCAATTTATCAACCCCTGTTTCAAATAAATATCTACCGACCTCCTTGTGTCCATCTTCGCTATATCTGCCAAGTTCAAGCATATCCCCTAAAACCGCGATTTTTCTATTTTTAGCTGATATCATTTTCAAAGTTTCTAAAGCGGCGATTACCGACTGCGGCTCCGAGTTATAAGTATCGTCAATAATTGTTGTATTTTTTATTCCCTTAATAATATTCATCCTTCCTTTCGGTGAAACAAACTGTCTAAGCGACTGGCTGATTTCAACCATATTCATCCCAAGCGCGATTCCCGCGGCCGCTCCCGCCAAGGCGGCATAAATAGCATTCACGCCAAGAACATTAGGCAATAAAACCGGCGTAGCGGCGCCATCATAAATTATCTTAAAATTAATCCCTTGCAAAGAATTTTCGCCAGTTTCTTCAAAGCTGAACCTTATTTCTCGCGCGCGCAAACTAGCCTCTTCATCCAAACCATAGCTGATTATTTTAGCTTTGCTTTCATTGATTGATTTTCTGGAGCCTTCATTGTCATAATTAATTATAGAATATCCTGATTTTTTGATATTTTTTATTAATTTGCCTTTTTCTTGCCTTAATTTTTCTTTGGACGCGAAATATTCAAGATGAACCGAACCGACAAAAGTAATTATCCCGATATCCGGCTTTGCTATTTTTAATAAATAATCCATATCCCCGGGGCGGTCTATGCCCATCTCAAGAATCAATACTTTTGGATAATTTTCATCTTTAAAAAATATTAATTTGCTTGCTTTCAAAAAAACCGATATCCAGCCGATTAAAGACTTCCTCGGAGAATCAACGCCAATAATAGCCAAAGGCAAGCCGATTTCATTATTATAATTTTTTACGCTTCTCCGAGTATTAAATTTATCTTTTAAAACCACGTAAACCGCTTCTTTCGCGGTAGTCTTTCCAACACTGCCGGTAATACCAATCACTTTCGGCTTGTACTTCGCTAAAATTATTTTTGCCGCTATTTTTAATTTTAATTGAATTAATTTTTTCATATTTATCTCTCTTTAGGGATCTGAAAATAATTTAAAATAAATTCCGCTATCCGGCCGAACAAGGGTGCTGCTGAAGACGCGGAAAATTTAACATCTTTCGGATTATCCAGCTTTACCAGCATAACAAACTTTGGATTTTCAATCGGCGCGAAACCGACAAAGGAATGGATTGTTTTATCTTCGCTATATCCGCCCCTTTCCTTATCGGCGACCTGCGCTGTTCCGGTTTTACCGCCTACGTAATACCCTTTCACCCCCGCAAGTTTGGCGTGTCCGCCGTCAACAACGTTCACCATCATGCCGGAAACCAATAAAGCCGCTTTTTCTGAAATCACCCGCCTGATTTGCTTAGGCCGGATTTTTTGTTTAACGCCATCGCTAGCCACGATCTCTGAAACCACATAAGGCTTTATTAACATTCCGCCATTCACGACAGCGGAATAAGCTGTAACAATCTGCAAAGGAGTGGCTGTAATTCCCTGTCCAAAAGAAGCGGTCGCGGCTTCAATCGGACGTATTGTTTTTCTTTTCAAGCTATTCACATTGCTAATTCCTTCTGTTTCCAATTCAATGCCGGTTTTCTCGCCAAAACCGAAATTGATCACATAATCGGCGAATATTTCAGGCGAAGTTTGTTTCATAACATAAATTGAACCAGTATTTAAAGATTCTTCCAAAACAGTAACCATATTTACCCTGCCATGCTCGCCATGCGTTCCATAATCGGAATTTTTAATCGGTTTCGGCCAGCCTTCAATCATAACATAGCCTTTGTCAGTGTAAAAAGTGTTAGGGCTGACTTTTTCCTGGTCAATGCCGGCAGCCATAGTAATAACCTTAAAAATTGAACCAGGCTCATATTGTTCAAATATTGCCGGGTTATTATAAATATTAATATCTTCAACTTTACCATAATTATTCGGATCATAACTCGGCCAAGAGCACATTGCTAAAATCGCGCCCGTACCAGGCTCCATAACAATAACTGTTCCACCGTCTGCTCCGTGCCGCGTTGCTGATTCCTCAAGCATTTCACAGGTTGCGAATTGAATAGAGCGATTAATCGTTAAAATTAAATCACTCCCGTCCAACGGCTCATTATATTCACGCTCCTTAATAATAATCAAGCCTCCTTTGGCTGAACGCTCGGCCTTTATTGAACCGTACTTTCCTGATAATTCATAATCAAAAAAACCCTCAAGCCCGTATTGGCCGATTCTTTCATCTCCGTTAAAGCCGACAAATCCAAGCAAATGAGAGCAGACACCGCCCTCCGGATAATATCGATAATCTTCCATTATATAATCAACGCCCTCCAAATCCAATGCTAGTATTTTTTCTAATTCTTCTTCACCAACCTTTTTTTTGATCGGTTCGTAGGGGTCGTTTTTTTTGCTTAATTTTTTCTTATAATTTTCAATTATTTCCTCTTTTCTCAATTTAATTTCCAATTCCCTTTTTATCTTCAAAAATTCTTCTTTTTCTTTTTTACTGATAGCATCTTTTTTCCGCGCCAGCAAAGGATTAAAATCTTCGGTTAATTCCTTAAAATACTCATCACTATCCAATAGCGCATCTACTTCTTTCTCAGCTTCTTTTTTATTAAATATTTCATAAAATATCTCCGCTGTTTTTTCGGCATTTTGAATTTTTTTTGGAATCGCGTAAATCAGAGCATACTCTTTATTTGTAGCTACCGGATAATATTCGCCATTACCCGCTTGTCCGTCTTGAATAAAAATTCTTCCTCTTTCCGGCTTAAGCGTATTAAAAACCTGATGCTGATCCATAGCTAGCGCCGCGTAAAGATCGTGCTGTATTACCTGCAGGTTAAATAATTTATAAGCCAAGATACCGGCCAATAAAAAAATAATCACCATGACCACATTCAGGCGATTAGTATAATCGGAATTATTTTTTGCTTTTTTTTTTGCCAGTATCATCTGTATTTATTTACTATATCATCATTTATAAAAACTTATTTTTTAGCAACGCCTTCATTGTTAATTGTAATATAATCAATTTTATCCACTTTAACCATTTTCATATCTTTCGCCCTTTTATTAATATGATCATAAGATTCCATCTCCATAATAGCCAATTCGTAATCATTGGTCAAATTGTTTTGTTCCGCGGCCTCCTTTCTTAATTCTTCCAAAACAATGCCTTTCACTGCCAAGTCATTTATAGTAACAATATAACCAAATCCTGATAAAACAGCCAAAAAAATTATTACTCTATTAACCAGCCTCCACGACAAAATATTCCTTTTTTTCCGCTTGGAATTTAAAATTCTATTGTCAATTTTTTGTATTTTTGCCATTTTTATTTTTTGTTTGATTTTATTTTTAGGGACTTTTATATTTTTTCAACTACTCTCATTTTCGCGCTTCGCGATCTGGGATTTTTTTTCACTTCCTCGTTGCTTGGCAATAATGCTTTTTTTGTAATTATTTTTAAACCGGCTTTATGCCCGCATACACACACCGGAAATTCCGGCGGGCACAAGCAATCTTTGGATTCTTTTTTAAAAAAATGCTTTACTATCCTGTCTTCCAAGCTATGATAAGAAATAACCGCGATTCTTCCGCCGCTTGCCAATATATTTAAAGCTTGCGGAAGAGCTTTTTTAAGGCTATTTAATTCATCATTGGTGGCAATCCGCAACGCCTGAAAAGTGCGCGTAGCAAAATGAATTTTTTTATTATTCCGATATTTTCCGGGCACAGCCCTGGCAATTATACCAACTAACTGTTTAGTTTTTTTGATCTCACCCTCTTTTCTCGCGTCAACAATTCCCTTGGCAATACTCTTCGCAAACCGCTCCTCCCCATAATCCTTTAATATTTTCTCTATCTCTGCTACGCCCCAATTATTCACAATCTCCGCAGTAGAACATTCATTATTAAGTGATACGTGATGTGTGATGTGTGATGTGTGATGTGTGCCCCCAAAAGCCATATCTAACGGAGCATCCAGCTGAAAAGAAAATCCCCTGCGCTCGTCCTGGAGTTGAGCTGATGATAAACCAAGATCGAATACAATACCGTTAATTTGGATATTTTGTTTGTTATTCCAATTATTTTGTAAAATTTTCGAGATATCTTTGAAATTGCCATGTACTATTTTAATATTTCTTAAATTTTCTTTTTTGATTACGCTCTCAGCGTTTTTTAAAGCCATCTGATCCAAATCAATTGATAGTATTTTTCCTTTCGGTAAAATCAATTTCGCGATTGCAACCGTATAACCGGCGCCTCCCAATGTGCAATCAATAAAATTTTGATTTTTTTCAGGAGACAAAAAATCAATTACCTCATTTAACATTACCGGGATGTGTTTATATTCTTTCATACTGAAATTACAAAACCAAAGCCCTGGTTCTGGCAAACACAATCTGTTTTAATTCTTCAGTATCAACAATTGGCGCCCTAATTACTCGCACCTTCAACCCTTTGCTTTTGTTTTTATTTTTTGTTTGTAATTTTATTTTCATATTTATTTTTGTTAACTCATGTTGCACGCTTTTAAAAAATAGCTTCTTCGGACAATTTTATGGGTAATTAATAAATTTTTAGTATATCTCCCGTCCACTGTCATTCTAGGGGCGCGAAGCGCAACCTGGAATCCAGGGGAGCGAGAAATAAATAAACAATAACAAATAAACGCAAGTACGTGCATTTTACTCCTGGATCCCGGATATTTTTATTTCCGCTGTCGCTCCGATAAAAATTCCAGGATGACAGAAAGAGAGAAACTGTGTAAAAATTAATAAAAATTGACTTCGTCGGTGGATTTCTGAAATATTAAAATTATAACTAAATACCAAGCTCTCCAAGTGCTTCAGCAATCGCATTACTCTCTTTTTCTGTTCCTGTCTTATATTTATTCCATTTTTGTTCATCCCAAATTTCTAATCTATCATATAATCCAGCAATTACTGCTTTTTTATTTAACTTAGCAAAATCCCTTAAATACTCGGGAATCATAACACGACCCTGCTTGTCAAAATCAATTTCCATTGCGCCTGCAAGCATTAAACGTGCAAAAGCACGATCATTAGCTTTATTGAGAGGCAAACTAGATATTTTTTTAGCCATTTCTGCCCATTCTTTTTTAGAATATAAAAAAAGACAGTTATCCAAACCTCGAGTAACAACTGCTCCTTTTTTAAGCAAACCGCGAAATTTTGCCGGAATCGCCAGCCTGCCCTTAGCGTCTAAATTGTGTTTATATTCACCGATAAACATAAAAAAATTTCAGGATTTATGCATTTTAAAATATTAAATTTTAAACAAACGCATAAATCCTGCTTTACTAAGGACACGACAAGCCTTATATTTAAATTAAGGAAGGGTTTTTAGATTAAGGAGGAGGCTGATTGTCTGCTTTCGCAGGTATCAGACCCCTTCTTCGCCTAAATTATTTTTGTTTTTACTCGTCCTTTTTTTGAGGCAGAGTAAGCATCCCCATGCTTGCCGCGTGATGCGCTTGCGCGTTTTACGCGGCTTTTTGTTTTTGTGTTTTACCAGCGTGTATTGTCTCGGCTGGTTTTAATTTATTTTTATTTAAATTTTTGTTTTTGTTTAAAACAACTTTTTGTTTTTTTATTATTTTTTTGTTTTAAATTAACTTTTTGCAATTCACCTCAATTCACCACTTTTCACCTTTATGATTATAGTATACACCACTTTTACCCAAAAGTCAACACACCTGCTCCAACATATATAATACAAATATTAGCAAATTTTATAAATATTTTTTAAGATATTAACAGCACTTATTAAAATAACAAAAATCCCGCTATCAATTTATCATCAAAAAACACTTACTTTTCAACATTTTATCCACAATAAAACGAAAACACGCACAAAAAACCGTAGGGAACAAAAATTTTTGTTCCCTACGGTTTTTTGTGCGTGTTTTTTGTATATCAAATATAATCTTTAAAAAAAGAAATACCGGTTATACACTAAGACGTGTAACCGGTATAATTTTAGTTCAAAGAAATTTTTACGGATTCATGGCTACTATAGCCAGTGGAATCTAAGTTAATAGAATTTCTCTGATTTTTTGTGGAGCTATTTCATGCGCCAAAAGAAAAAGATCGGCGTCGTGATAGTTTATTTCTTCAACTTTAGTCAATTCGTCGAATGTCAGTGGAATATGCTCAACGTTTGTGTACAACAGGCGCCCCCTGTTGCCGTGATGACAGTAAATTTCCTCGACCGTCATCCTTTTTTCTTCCAGTGTAAATAATTCCCACTCTGGTAACTGTGGGAAGCCGAACGGACCGATGAGTGGTAGATCGCAGTGCCTGCAAATTTGGTGACAACAAACTATGCTAGCGTTGCAATATGAACAACGAGATCCACTACCCCCAACTGTATCGTCTGGTATTTGTACTGCGAAAAAGAAACCTTTGCCAATCTTAAAAATTCTGCCTTCTTGTATTCCTAATTCAAGAAATTCTTTGTCCATTTTTCCCTCCCGATTTGTTTTATATACATTTTAAAAATAGTTTTTTGATTTTTATACACATTACATCTTATTTTAAAAATAGTCAAATTAAATAGTCAAATTACGACTAAACAACAAATTTTTATTTAATATTAGTAATCTTTAATTTCTTCCTCACCAAATCACCCACATCATTCCCGCACCAATCAACAACATCAACATCCTTGAATTTAATATCAAAATAATATTCTGTTTTGCCAATATAATACGCGCCATTTTTAGATTCCACAATAACCGCCAAATTTCTGCCTGTAAACTTTCGTTTATATTTCTCTTCTAATTCCTTTCCTAATTTCCTTAGTTTCTTAGCGCGTTCTTTGATAACTTCCTTGCTTAAATGACTTGGGAAATTAAAAGCCATGGTTTTTTCATGAGCCGAAAACGGAAAAACGTGCAAACGGCTGAATTTTATCTTTTTAATAAAATTATAAGTATCTTGAAAATCTTTTTCTGTTTCTCCGGGAAAACCGACAATCACGTCCGTGCTTAATGCTATGTCCGGCATATCTTTTCGCAATTCTACAACTTTTTTTTGAAAATCACCACTTGTATATGGACGATTCATTAATTTTAATATTTTATCTGAACCGTTTTGCAATGGAATATGCAAATGCTTGCATATTTTTTTATTTTCACTCATCAACTTAATTAATTCATCTGTTACTTCTGTTACTTCTATTGAACTTAATCTTATTCTTTCCAAATTATCAATTTTTAATAATTTGTTTATTAAATCAACCAAATTAATCTTTTCTTTAAAATCTTTTTCTCGCCCATATAATCCCAAATGAATTCCGCTTAAAACAATCTCTCTGAACCCATTTTCTACGGCAAACTCAACTTCTGTGATTACTTTTCGCGATTTACGGCTTTTTAACTTGCCTCTTGTAAAAGGAATAATACAATAAGAGCAAAACTGCTCGCAGCCATCCTGAATTTTTAAAAAATACCGCGATCTATCAGTGCTGGCAATACTGTCTAATAATTTATTTTTTTCGTTTAACTCTGGAAAAAATCTTTTTATCCGCTTAATCAACCTTTCATAATCCCCCACTCCCCGAATTAAATCCGCTTGCTCTTTTATTAAAATTTTATTATCTATCTCGGGCCAACAGCCCATAATAACAATTTTTGCTTTTGGGTTTTCTTTTTTAGCCAAATTAAACATACGGCTATTCTTATGAATAGCCGTTTTTGTAACAGCACAGGTATTTACAATAGCTAAATCAGCGGAACTTTCACACTCCTTAAAACCGATCTGATTTAAACGACTTTTTAAAACAGCTGAATCATATTGATTAACCTTGCAACCTAGTGTGTAAATTTTATAAGTTATTTTTTTATTCACAAAAACAACAACAACACAATTATCGCTAATGCTATTCTATACCAAGCAAAAGAAATTAAAGAGTGTCTTTTGACAAAACGCAAAAAATATTTAATGGTTAGCCAGCCGGAAATAAATGAGGCGCAAAAAGCGATTAACAATATTGAAAATTCATAATTATTCAGTCCAGCGTCAAATAATTGCGGAATTTTTTTTAGGCTAGCACCCATTATAATCGGCAAGGATAATAAAAAAGAAAAGCGGACTGCCGCTTCCCTCTTTAAACCAATTCCCAAACCTGCTATAATGGTTATACCGGATCTGGAAGTTCCGGGGATAAGAGCTAAGCTTTGCGCAAAACCGATTATTAGCGCTTCTTTCCAATTAATAGCTGAAATTTCTTTTTGTTTATTTTTAATTTTTTCAAATATTATAAACAGGATAGCGACAACAAACAACATTAAAGCGACAATAAAAACAGAGCGCAGCTTATTTTCAATTACATCTTCCAAAAAATACCCTGCCGTCGCCGCCGGAATCGTAGCTAAAATTATTTGCCACCCCAATTGCGCGCTTTCATCAATTTTTCCTGAAAAACTTTTTACCCAGGATTTTAATATTTTTATAATATCTTTTAAAAAATATAAAAACACCGCCAAAAAAGTGGCAAAATGCAAAACTACGTCAAAAGCCAATTCATTATCAATCGGCAAATTTAAAAATTTATGCGCCACTAAAAGATGCCCTGAACTTGAAACAGGCAAAAACTCCGTTACCCCCTGAATTAAACCGAATAAAATCGCAATTATACAATCAATCATAAATTATAAATCTAAAATCATAAATATAAAACCATGTCTTATCACATACTCTTAGCCCCGATTATTGCCGGATTTATAACTCAAATAGTAAAACTTTTTCTAAAATCTAACCGGCAAAAATTTAGCTTAAAAAATTTAATGGCCTATTCCGGAATGCCTTCCGGACATAGCGCGTTAATTATATCCCTTGCCACAATTATCGGCCTTGAAGAAGGAATAAAATCCCCGCTATTCTCCATTAGCATTGTTTTGGCAATCATAGTAATTCGCGACGCGCTTGGCATAAGAAGATACTTGGGACAACATGGGCATATTTTAAATATTTTAGTAAAAGACTTAAAAGACGATGATGTTTTGGACGCGAAATATCCACATTTACTGGAAAGAATCGGCCACACCCCGTCCCAAGTGCTTATCGGATCCATAATCGGCTTGCTCGTAAGCATTATAATTTATTTTTTAGCCAACTAAACTCTAACAAAATTAACATAAAATCCGCCAATCACATAGCGCCTAAAGCCCTGCCCCTTGCGAGGGGCAGGGCTTTAGGCTGCTTGGTTTTTAAATTCATTAATTTAACTCACAAGGCAATTTAAAGGTAAATACGCAATAATTAGCGCAGTCAGAATCATCTGTATCAACACTGCCGTCACAATCATTGTCTTTGTTGTCATCGCAAGTTATCTCTATATCTGCTTCATAAAAAGCCTCTCCACTGCCATCAGCCGTATCAGAGTCGCAATCATTGTCAATTCCATCGCAGATTTCCGAATTGCCCGGAAATCTATTAGCGGCGTTTACTCCATCATCATCGCAATCATCTCCGTTTGGTCCTAATGTTGTGTTATCACAAACTAACGTTGTATCAAACCACAACATTGTATTATCGCAAAAACCGTCGCCATCATTATCACAACCCTCATCCACATCGCTGTCGCAGTCATTGTTATAGCCGTCGCAAGTTTCATTATTACCCGGCCAACAAAATTTTCCGCCCGCGCCTAGATCATCATTACAATCACTACAGTCGGCAACATACCCCAGTGGCGCCGAAAAATCGTTTACCATTTCGCTTGGATCGCCATAGCCGTCATTATCGCTATCCCTGCAATAATCATTTAAAACACAGCCTTCATCTATTCCGTTGGCACAATTATTGTCTACCCCATCACAAACTTCTATTTGTCCAAGAAAAATCTGATCATTATCATCATCACAATCATTATTATTATTCACATAATTTCCCGGCTCCGCGCCAAGACAATATTCTCCGGAAATATCAGGATTGCCATCACCATCACCATCACTATCCAAATAAAAAATTTGTATTAAACCTTCATCAATTTCTCCGTCGCAATCATTATCAATTCCGTCACAACTTGTTTCATTGCCATTTTCATAATCGCTTAAAGCGACATTGACTGCCACAACTCCGCAATCCGAATCGCATTTATCCGCCATACCAAAATAAGCGCTCCAATCTTCTCCAAACTGATCATCGTCATCGCTGCCCTCATGATCACATTGATTGCAATCTGTTTCTGTAAATACATACCAAAAACTTTCATCTGTATTATTGCTGGCATTACATTCCAGACAATCAGTATCGGGGTTTGTCGGATTAGACGTATTATTGTCATAAGTGCCGTCACAATCATTATCAATGCCATCATTACATGAAGATTCGGGATTCTGGTAAGTGCTCCCGCCAAATCCACCTTCGCCTGGGTCGTCACCGCAACAGCGCAAACTGCCGACACGATTCATGTCATAATCAAACCCGCATAAATAACCGCAACTCTCCTCATTATAACCTTCATCAATTTGCGCCGGATCAACCCCGTTAGAATGATCCGAATCACTGCAATTATTATCCAATCCATCACAAATATCAGGATTTCCGGGAAAAATCCGATCATCAGTATCATCACAATCATTGTTACCCAAGCATGGCTGATTGCCGCCCTCGCCGCAAACATCAGCGCAGCTGCTTATGCTAGTAGTTTCTTTTATATAACGATCTTGATCAAGATCAGTACACTCCGGAATAATCCATCGGCATTCACTATCACACCCTGCCTCGCCATCGCATTCTTCATCGCAATTTCTCGTGTCATTGCCGCACTTGCAATCCGCCGCAGTACAATCAAAAATTCCTCCGCTGCATTCCAAAGCCTCATTACACTCGCCATCTCCGCAAGGACAGCAATCTTTTGGACAGCTGTCGCAAGTCTCTGTTGTGCCGCAAATATTGTTAAAATCGCAACCTTCAATCACAATACAACTTGCGTTTCCCGCGCACTGTTCAACATCGTCGCAATCAATTAAGCCATCGCAGTCCTCATCAATACCGCCGCTGCATACCTCAACGCCACCGGCGCCGACATTAGCATTGGTGTCGTCGCAATCAACCATATTTGGATGGCTGATACAAGCATCGGTAGCAAATAATCCATAACCGTCATTATCTATGTCAATGCAAATCTCCGGACAAGCCGCGTCTATTAGTTGTTTATGAGCGACATTTAATCCGGATTCAAGAAACGCGCACAAACTGTAATCAAGAATTGAAAAATTATAGAAATAAATCAAACTGCTGTCCGGAAGCTGATTGGGTAAATCAGTGGCAAAAATTTTCTTATTTTCATCCCAGCAAGTATTCGCGTTATAATTTCCGGTTTTATCGCAATTATTTGCGTCAGGCGGACAGCATTCCCCCATTTTATTTACCGGATCAAGCGGCAAATTATAACCAATTTCATCGCTAAAAGTTTCTTGCCAGCTTGGCCAAACGGAAATTGTCTTATTTGGCAAATAAGTCCCTGCTTCAAGGCGAGGATAATGACCTTGATTATAATAACTCTCTAAAACATCCCTGATTTGCGCTAAATCCTCCAATCTTTTCGTATCTCTTATAACTAAAGATTTAAAACTATCGCAAAAATCCCTAATCGGGCAATCTTCGTCCAAATCGCAAATAATACTATTCTCCCCTCGGCAATGGCCAATATCCGTAATATTTGTATTAAACTGCCAATGGCCAAGAATGTTGCCAAAAATATCAGAAGTTACATTTTCCGCGTCTTGGTTATAAGTAATAAGATAAATATTAGTATATAAAACTCCTCCGGGCGCCACATTTCCGACATTGACATAAACGGTATGTCCATCTCTTATTCCTTCATAACCATTAACAATTATACTTTGCGGCGAGCCGCTAAAATTTTGATTTTTATACCATTGATTAGCGCTGTAATGCTCATAATTTGGAATAATTCTTATCGCGATCGCATCTGATGAAGTTTGGCTTAAAACCTGATTATTGTTACAAAAAAACAAAAACAACCCAAAAAACAAAAACACAAAGATTATTTTTAAAAAAATAAAAATTTTATTAGATTTTTTTTGCATTGAATATTTTTTTACTTGTCTATATTATAACACAAAAAACCAGAAAGATTCAAATTATATTTTTTAAAATCGCAGGGAACAAAAATTTTTGTTCCCTACCTATCCGCTGTTGCCGCCAAATCGCCGGTTTCTGCTAGCATATTCGTTTAAAACAAATTCCACATCTATTTTTTCAAAATCCGGCCAATACTTTTTTAAAAATAATAATTCGCTATATGCCGATTCCCACAACAAAAACCCTGACAAGCGATTTTCACCGGAAGTTCTGACAATAATATCCGGATCGCATAATTCGCTTTGATATAAATATTTTTTAATTAACCCATCATGAATCTGCTCCAATTTAACATTTTTTTTCATCATTTTTTTAATAGCATCAACAATTTCCGCGCGACCGCCATAATTCAAGCATATATTTAAAATGCCATTGCTATTATTTTTTGTTAAATCAATAATTTTTTCACAAACATCCGGTAAATCCCCCGGCAACTCATCAATCCGTCCTGATAATAAAATCTTAATTCCTTTTTCATTAAAATGCTTCGCGTCTTCCTTAAAAGCCCGTTTGATTAATTTCATTAAATAATTTACTTCCTCCCGCGCTCTATTCCAATTTTCCGTGGAAAACGCGTATACCGTTACAATTTCAACACCATACGAAAAAAATATTTCCGGAATTAATCTTAATTTTTTATATCCGCGCAAATGCCCTTCATAAATCGGCAAATTTCTTTCTCTGGCCCAGCGCCGATTTCCATCCATAATTATCGCAACATGCTTTGGAATTTTTATTTCTTGTTTTTTGTCTTGCATAATTTTATTATTTTAACTTTTATTTGTTAAGTTAGCTATTTTTTATAATTTTATTATTTTAACCAATTTCAAGCGATCGCCGGCACCGCTGATTATTTTAATATTATTTTTATCCGCCCCAAACTGCTTGCTTAACAATTTTATCAACTCTTTATTTGCTTTGCCTTTTTCAGGCTTTGCCGCAATATTTATTTTAATTGTCTCATCCGCCATTACATCTTTAATTTTGCTTTTCGCGCTGCCCGGATTAATTTTTAACCTTAAATAAAGCTCTGAATTTTTATTTAACTTATCAATATATTTTTCAATCATCTTATTTCTCACTAAAAATAATCGCGTTTGGAATATCGCGCCCGGGACCAAGCATATATTCGTCATTATACCAAAGCGCCGAAGAATAACCGCCGTCCAAGTTCAAAGCATAATCCACAGCAAACTTTTTAACCACATCAACCAGTTCCGGTACGGTAACCTTTTGCACCACCAGTAAATACACGATTCCCCTCCCCGGATCATTTAAATCTTCTTTATAGGCAAAAGCATTCCGCCGCGCTTTTACATTTCTTTGTTTTTTATCAATATTCCATTCAATAAGTAGATTCATTTTATTCTCAATCAAACGCGGCTTATTGCCAATCGCGGCTTGTATTTTTACATTATACTTTTCTTCAAAATCTTCAACGCTCGCAAATTCACGGCTATCCTTAAAATAATAAAATTTATTACTCTCATCAAACACAATTACCGGTCCGGTTGTCCAATATTTTAACTGATCATCATTTATTAATTTTTTTTCATTTGAATTATATACCGGATAAAAATAATAATTTAACTTTTTTTTATCATAAGCTTCAAAATAAGTACCGTTTATCCCGGCGAATCCATTATTATTCAAAACAAAATCAGCTAAAGTTTTAACCCGGCAATCAACCTTGCAATTATAATTATCAGCAGTAGCGGTTATTATTTTTAGATTAGGATTTTTTAAATCAATTTCAATTACGTCAACCGTGTAATCCTTATTAGCAACATTTATTTTTTTATGAATATAATTACTATATTCATCAATATTCTCTTTAATACCCGGTTTGTGAATTTTTGCTAAATTTTCCCTGCTAATTCCAAGCGATAATTCGCGCATTATTTTAAAAGCGTCTTTGGGCCGCCCTAAATAATATTTTTTCAAATTCTCGGGGTAAATATACCAAGCTTCGCCGTTTTTCTCGGTTTGAATTATAATTTTACCGGCCAGGCGACTTGCCAATTCCAAATCCCCGTCAACCGCCATACCGGCCTGCGCGATTCTTTGAAAATTATACTCGCTAATTCCCAAACCCAATTCCCGCATTATTTGAAAAGCGTCAGCGGGCCGCCCCAAATAATAGCGCTTATTATCTTCAGGATAAACATACCAAGCCTCGCCGTTCCTTTCAACATCCAAGAGAATAGATCCGCTTAAATTCGCGCCTAAAGACGCCTGCAAGCGCAAAGGGGCAAAAAATATAAATAATATTATAATTATTTTTTTCATCTAGTCTTCAATCAACTCACCAATCACCACCAATCTTTTCTCTGTTGAATAAATCGGATGGCAAGTGAACATTGTTAATGTTGGATTTTTTGTCGGATTTAAAATTGACAATTCCGTATTCGGCACTATTTTTATTTCTTTAATGCGATAAAAATAATCTTTTTCTTTCCAAATAATTGAAACAATATCTCCTATTTCCAATTTATGAAACAAATAAAAAGTTAAATTATTCGGCGGCAAATATTTAAAGCGATGACCGGTTATTACCGTATTGCCGCCTTTATCGGGACTGGAAGTTTCGGGAATATGCCACGCGCCTTGCGAAAGTCCGTATTCAAATGAACTTGATTCAACAATCGGAGCGTTAACACCGATTTTTTTAATAACCACCCGATTAGACGAAATACTATATTCGGATAAAGGCAAGCCTTTCATAATTATTTTTAATTCTTTTTTTACAATTTCCACATCTTTTGCCTCCTCGGCGATTTTTTCATTAAAATAAATATTATATTTTATCACAGGCCAAAACGGCAGCAAAACCAAATAGACAGCCAAAAAAACCGCTGATAATTCCAATATAAACAAAAGGATTTTTTTGGTTTTTTTGGGTTTCATATTTTACTTCATCTCATGCTAAACTCACAGCCGCAATAATTTTGGCGGTATAAATTCAAGTCTTTTGAAAATTTTACGGCTTTTTTAAAGCCGTCATTTTTTTTAAAATCATTATCTAAAAATTTCAAATTATATTTTTCTTCCAATTTTTTGCCAATCGTTTTAATCACGTTCGCGTCTTTATGCGGACTAACGCTTAAAGTACTGGTAAAATATTCTATTTTTTTATATTTAGCCAATACAGCGGTTGATCCAAGCCTTTGTTGATAACATATTCGGCATCTCTCGCCTCTTTCCGGATCGGCTTCATGCCCTTTTATTTGCTTAAGCCAATTCCCGTGATCATAATCATCGCAAATTAATTTCAAATTAAACTTTTTGGCTATTCTTTCGGTTTCCCTCAATCTAATATCATATTCTTCCTCTGGAAAAATATTAGGATTAAAAAAATATAAAATCACTTCAAAATCCGCTTTAAGGAATTCACTGACATAAGCCCCGCAGCCCATACAGCAAATATGCAACAATAATTTAGGCTTTAGTTTTCTTAAATTTGACATAAGCGATAACTGTAAATAAAAACGAACCTGCTACGCCTGCGTAAAAATCATATTCCGATACTGTTCTGCCCGGCACGAAAGATTGAATATATTCGCCTAAAGCCGAATACAAAATTCCGGCGGATAAGCCTAAAAATAATATTAATAAAAAATTTTTTAACCTGCTTGCCGCGAGAGAATAAATTAATAAATAAGAAAAACCGCCAAACATTACTATATGGACAATTTTATCATACCAGGTAATTTTCACGCCTTCATATTCTGGCGCAGGAAAGGCAATTAAAAATAAAACTAAAAACGCCCACAAACAAAACAAAATAATTCTTCTTCTAAAATTCATGCTCTTTTTTGGCTTGTTTTTTGTCAAGTTTATAAAAACTTACAACAATAACCAACATTATAATAATTAATAAAATTAAAGCAAACAGCTTTCCCACGCTTTGCAAAAATAAAGCGCTTAAGCCGAAAATGCCGGCAATCGCGTAATAAATAAAGACCGTGGCTCTTTGTCCTAATCCGATATCCAGTAAACGAAAATGCAAATGCTTGCGATCGGCAACTTTAAAAGGATTTTTCCCCTCAAAAAGCCTGCGTATAATTGTCCAAATTACATCCATAATCGGAATACCCATCACCAACAAAGCAATAGCAATTTTTCCTCCGGAAATAATCGCCAAAATCCCGAGCGCATAACCCAAAAACAACGATCCGCCTTCGCCTAAAAATATTTTTGCCGGATGCCAATTAAAAACCAAGAACCCCAAGCAAGCGGCCGCCAAAATCAAGGCCGCTATTCCAATATCCGGCTGATAATACATAGTTGTCATAGTGAATAAAAAAGTAATCAGAGCGCCAATGCTAACTACTCCCGTAACCAAACCATCCACGCCATCAAGTAATTTTGTGGTATACATCATGCCCATTAACCATAAAAAAACCAGTAAATCAGAAAAAAGCACAATATTATATGCTACTCCGTCCCAAATTAAAAAAGGAATTTTGTATATATCAAGATGCAGGAAATCGCCGAATGGATTGGTTATTTTTTCAATTCCAATTCCGCCGATTATTGCAACAACGGCCGCTAACACAGAAAATACAAACTGCTTGCCGGGGCTAATATGATACTTATCATCCAAAAATCCGCCTAACATTAAAATAAATCCGCCGACAAAAAAACCAAGCCAATGGGAAATCTCTAAGTTACCGGCTAACAAATAATCGCGTACAAAAAAAAGACCTAAAAAAAAACTTATAAAAATAGCAATCCCGCCTAAAAACGGAATACTTTTTTTGTGAAATTTCCGCTTTTTGTCCGGCAAATCAACTATTTTAAAATGCAAGGCGATTTTTTTCATTGCCCAAGTACAAATCAGCGATATTATAAATGTAATTAAAAAAATTTGGAGATACATATTATTTTATTCTAAAAACTTTTTATCAGCTTGTTATTTTCGGCTACGTATATTTTATCGCAAATCTTTTTTAAAACTTCGTGATGTGTAACAATTATTGCTGTCTTATTGCTTAAATTTTTCTTTAAAAATTCAATTACTTTTCCAGCTGTCTTTTTATCAAGATGCGAAATCGGTTCATCTAATAAGTATATTTCGCGATCAAGAACTATTCCTCTGATTAAATTAATCCTTTGTTTTTGGCCTGCTGACAATTTAATTCCTTTTTCACCTACGATTGTATCCAGTCCTTTTGGCAGCATTTTTGCCCAATTATATAAATCCACTTCTTTAAAAATATTAAATATTTTTTCATCGCCAATATCCCGACCTAAAACAATATTTTCCCTAAGAGAAATGTTAAACAGCTCAACTTCTTGGGATATTACTACTACATTTTTAATAAAAAAATCTTGATTTATATCTTTATAGCTAATATTATCTATTAAGCATTTCCCTTCTTGGGGATGTAAAAAATTTGCTAAAATATTTAAAAAAGTAGTTTTTCCCTCTCCGCTTTTTCCAATAATACAAACTTTTTCTCGTTTATTGATTTTAAAATCAGGTATTATAATTTCCTTTTCAGTTTCTTTGTGCCTAAATTTAACATCTGCGATTTTTATTGCTTGCCAGTCAGCTATCTTTCTATCTCCGGATAATTTATTATTTTTAAGTATGTCATCCAGGCTTTTAATATACGTGTTCATCTCCATAAGTCTCTTAAAAATTTCAGAAAGCCTTTCCACGTTTCCCTTAATTATGGCGTATGCCACTACAAATAATATTAATATAGACGGACTTAAATCGCCTTGCGAAATCTGATAAAGAAAATAACAAATTGTTGAAACAAAGGTTAAGCCGAATAAAGCGTGAAGAATAAACCAGCGGTTTGAATGAAAATTTTGCAGTTTTTGAATTTGAATATAATTATCCTCTACTTTTTGATCAATTTTATTTTCGGCAAATGAATAAATATTTAGCTTTTTTATAGTAAGCATATTTGTCATAAAATCAACATAAGTCTCTAGCAATCCCGCTCTTTTAATATTCAGCTCTTTGGCAATCGGTATCATTTTTTTTGATAAAAAAATACTAACAACAACAAAAATGCTTAAAATAATTGTATTATAAAAAGCCACTAACAATGATTCTCTGGCGGTAAAAATAAAAAATAATAATAAATGGCTTATGCTATGGGCAAAGACCCAAAACACACTAAATACAAGTGATTGAAATTCATCTGTTACTTTGCTTATGAGAGACAGTACATATCCTGAATGAATATTGATATGCTGGCTCACAGGAAGCGCTTCTAATTTTTTAAAAAATTTCACTTTTAAATAAATACCAAACTGCATAGCTAGCGCTTCCCCATACCTTCTGACGAACCACTGCAAAATCAACGAAAAAACATATAACGCAATAATAATGGCAACAACTTTTGAAAAATTAACTATTACCAGACTGGTTTTTGTAAATTCCGATAGTGTCACCGGAATTAAAAAACCCACTACTCCGTCAAAAATACCGATAATAAAAATAACAAAAAACTTAAATCTGTATTTATCTAAATTTTTAACTAAAAATTTTATGGCGTTCATATCCGAAAATTTTGTTAATTTGGTAAACGATTAGAAATATCAAAATGCGTAAACCTGAATTCTACTCATCATATCTTTCGGTTTCTTTTGTGTATTTAAGATAATAATTCAAATTATTTGATGATATTAATTTACAAATATATTTTCCTTTGTCAATTTTCATCTGTTTTAAAATTTTTTGTTTAAGCAAAGGCTCATGATGAGTTAACAATCCCATTTTCGGCCAATATTTTTTTCTTATCCAAAAGCCGTTCTTGTCAACATGGGAATGAACCGGACTTCTGTCTTTTAAATTTAAAATTTTTGATTCTCCAAAAGATCTCAAAGTAACATTATTATTATATTGTTTAAAAATTGCTTCCAAGAATCTCGCTATCATTAATTTTTCCAAGAAAACATTACTGCCTTTCACATATAAAAACAACTCCCAATATTTATCAAAAAAATTTTTATAATCTATCGGGAACATTTTGTATTTTTTTATCCATTTAAAATCCATAATAAAAAAATCTACTGAGATCCCGACATCAAACAATGAATTTCTCTTTGAAATACCCCACGGGCAAGTAGCTAAATACAATTCTTTTTTTCTCATCTTTTTAAGCAAACTTTCTAAATAATTTATTTTTACAAGCCAAGTATCAGAAGCCAGCACGATAACATAATCCAAATTTTTATATTTTTCCCTCATCTTTTTTATTCCGCTATCTATCATTTCAGATGCTCCTTGAAAATGATTTGAATTTCTCATTCGTATTAAATCATCTTCCAAATATTTTTTTGGATACCAATTTTTATTCCCATTAAAACTATGTACTATTTTTATATCATTTATCAAACTTGATTTAGTCCAATAATTTCTTATTATTTCCATGCTAATTTTGGCATCCTCTATTCTGTTGTAGGTGTAAATTAATACGCCTATATTTATATTCTCCATAAATATATATTTGTTTAAATCAAAAGATAGGTTATTTTATTTAACCTATCTTAAATTTACCAATTTTAGCGCGCAAAGTCAATAATAAAATTTTTAAAAAAACGCATGAAATAATTAATATTATTTCATAAAAAATAAATTTTAAAAAAATAAAAATGTACGTAGATATGTACGTACATTATTTATTATAACAAAATTTATCTTGCTAAATTACCAATCTCATATCTTAACCCCCTTCTCAACTTTCACATTCGCCATTTCATCAATAATAACTGTATCTCTTCGCTTTAATGCTCCGGCTAAAATTAAATTGGCTATCTCGTCTTCAATTTTGTCTCGCAATAATCTTTTTAAAGGCCGCGCGCCGAATTTGGGATCAAATCCTTGTTTCGCTAAAATTCTTACGCCCTGTTCTTCGCATCTTAAGCTAATACCTTTTGAATCAAGCGCTTTTTTAAGCTTTTCTAATAAAATTTTAGCAATATCAACCACATTCTCAAAACTCAAAGGCTCAAAAACTATTACCCCGTCAAAACGGTTTATTAACTCCGGACGCATCACATTTTTTAAATGCTCATTTATTAGAACATTTTTTATTTCAGAAATAGGCGTGCCTTTATAAATCTCATTCTGAATATAAATTGCTCCGGCATTGGAAGTAGCGATAATTATCACGTTGGTAAAATCAATTGTCCTGCCTTGCCCGTCAGTTAAACGGCCATCATCCATAACTTGGAGAAAAACATTTAAAATATCTTTATGCGCTTTTTCAATTTCGTCTAGAAGAATTAAAGAAAACGGCGATTTTCTCACTTTTTCCGTTAAATACCCGCGCGCGCCGCTTGCGTCTCCGATCATTTTCTTAATGCTGTCAGGATGCTGATATTCGCTCATATCAACCCTGATCATATATTCCTCTTTGCCAAAATAAACCTCAGAAACAGTTTTAGCCAACTCTGTTTTACCGACTCCGGTCGGACCCAAAAATAAAAAATTGGCAATCGGCCGATCAGCTTCTCTTAACTGGGTTCTGGCGCGCCGAAGGCTGGAGGCGACAGAATTAACCGCTTCGTCTTGCGCAATCATTCTTTTATGCATCTCCTCTTCTAATTGCAACAGCTTCCTGCCTTCATCCTCGGTAATTTTTGTTATTGGAATATTGGTAATAAGGCTGATGGACGCGGCTATATCTTCCTTGCCTACCATTGAATGCTCTCCTTTTGTTTTAAGAACCTTTACGGCCGCGCCTTCCAATATTTCTATGGCTTTCTCAGGCAAATATTTATCATGCAGATACTTTGACGACAAAACAACTGACTGCTCAATAGCGTTATATGAGAAATAAACCTTATACTTTCCTTCCATGGCGCCAATTTTACTTTCTATAATTTGTATCGCTTGATTGCCCTCCGGCTCTTTTACGTCTACTTTCGGCAAAATATTGCCTAAAGAGCTATTTTCAATATATTTAACATAATTAACATCAGTAGCCGAGGCAAAACAATAAAAACTTCTCCGCTCAATAGCGCCGGCTAGAATCTCGGATAAATCCAAACTTTCTTCAGAACCGCTGGAAATTCCCATTAAATTTTCAATATTATTTACATATAAAACTATATTACCCGCCCTGACAATTTCGTCAATAACAGCCATCAAACGGCCCTGCGCTTGGGCGGGACTGGCTCCGCTGATCAAGCGCGAGGCGTCAAGCTCAACCAATCTTTTATCTTGCAAAAATTTAGGCACATCTTCTTCAACCATTAATTGGGCGATGCCGCCGATAATAGCATTTTTTCCCGTCCCAACAGGGCCAACCAGCATGGCGCCGGTAGCACCGCTTTCAAAATACTGCCAAATCGCTTCAATTTCTTTTTCGCGCGCGACACAATATTCAAGCCTGCCAAACTTAGCCGCCAAAGTCAAGTCATAAGCAATTTGTTTTAACATTGGCGTAGCAACAGATGTATAAGCGCGGTCCATATTTGAACTGGGCTTAAAGCGCGCCAAACTTTTATATTTTTGATAATTCGCAACCTGCTGTTCGTTAATAATAAACCACAAAATCACGTTAAAAATCTTGTCTTTATTAACATCAAAATCCAGCAATATTTCTTTAATAATATTATTTCTTTTTAAGCAAGGAATAATAAAATTTTTTGCCGAAACCTTTTTTTGCCTTAACTTGTAAGCATTAATATATGCTTCAATAAAAACTTCTCTTACGGTTTTTGATAACTGCGTTTTGTTTTCACTTTTATCAATTTGAGCTATTTGCCCTTTTATTTTCTTTAAAAATTTTTCTCCATCAACATTCAGGCGGGAAAAAATCGCGGCTACTTCTTTATCGGCCAAACAAGAAAAAAATAAATGCAGGGGCGTAACATATTCATGCTCAAGCTTGGCGGCAAGCAAATAAGCATCTTCCGCCATATCATAAGCGCCCAGATTAAACCCGCCGGAAACATCGATTTTATAACTGCCGGCCGCTCGCCTTAATTCATCCCAATTATCGGGCAATTCTTGCTTTTGGATGCTTTCCTCGTAATTTAATTTTTTAATTTTATGCCTCTGCCGTTCCTCCTCGCTTAAACGATACATTACAAACATATCAGCCGCCATGCTTAACCAAAACAGCAATATTAATATATGCTTTTCACGCCAAAAGGCAAAAGCGCCAATCTCGCTTGTGTATCCGCTTGCTAAATAAGCCCAAAAACCAAGTGATAACAAACCGATAAAACCCAAAGTGAAAGCCAAAATATTTATTAATAAATGAATTTTCTTGCGAAAATGACTCAACTCAATCATGGCTCGTCCTAATTTCGGACCCCAATAAAAAAAACGGCCATGAAAAAATGTTCCCAGACCGCAACCGGCGCAATTGGGACAGGCCACGCCTAAATTATTTTTACCTTTTCCCTGACAATTCGGACAAACTATAAAATTGCTGTTGATTGAGTCATTCATATTTAAAGTAATTGAAAAAATATTTCAAAAATCACTAAAGGCGGTAAAATTATCCAAAAAATTATTAAAAATAAAGAAAAAATTATTAAAAACAACATTAAAAAACTGCGAAATACTATTTGAACGGAACGAATAAAAATACTGATTAAAATACCCTGCCAATCACGCTGGCCGTACATAGGCTTGAAAATATTTTTTATCCAAACCAAAAGGGCTAAAGATTTCTGCATATTTTTAAGAAAAAATATCTGTTTCTGAACAACATTAAATAACCCGCGCGAATACCACCAAAACGGAAAAAACAAAATATCGCGCGCAATTTCAGCTAAAATCTTTATTCCATATAAAGTAAAATTATTTGTCATCATAAGGTTATTCGTTTCGCAAACCCGCGCGTACGTTTGCAGGATATGCGAATATTATATATAAATATTTATATATTCGTATAATTCGTAATTTGTAGAAATACAATATTATTATAACACAATACATTGCCTTGACACAAATAAATATATTTGTTATATTAATTAAAGCCGAACCAAGACATTCGGTATTATTTTTTTATTATTTACTTTTAATTTCATGATTCATGTTTTGTGATTCATGTTTCATAATAAACATATGGCGCATAAAAAAGCCGGCGGATCAGCCGGAAATCTTAAAGATTCAAAAAGCAAACGGCTGGGCGTTAAATTGTCCGACGGACAATTTGCCAAAGCCGGATCTATTATAATCAGGCAAAGAGGAAGCAAATATCGCCCCGGTGAAAATGTAAAAAAGGGTAAGGATGACACTTTATTTGCGACTGTTGCCGGTCTGATAAAATTCACAAGCAAAAAATTAAGAAAATATACGGGACATCTGAAAAAAACGAAAATTGTTAATGTAATTGTTCAAAAATAAAAAAATAAAAAACATGCAACTTGCGACAAGCAAGTTGCATGTTTTTTGTTTAACCCTATTTTTTCAATTTTAAACAAACCTTAACAAACTCAACAAACAATGGGTGCGGATCCAATGGCCTGGAAATATATTCAGGATGAAACTGAGTGCCTATAAAAAAGGGATGATTTTTTATTTCAATCGCTTCAACAATCTTGCCGTTAGGCGATGTGCCGGCAATTACCAAGCCGTTATTTTCAAGCTTTTCGCGAAAAGCATTGTTAAATTCATATCTATGGCGATGGCGTTCTGAAATCGTGCTTTTATTTTTAAATTTTTTCTCGTATGCTTTGGCTAAATGCGTGCCTTTTACAATTTTACAAGGCCATCCGCCCAAACGGATAGTTCCGCCATACTGCTTTTTGGCTAACAAAACTTTTTGTCCGGGCATAATATGAATAACCGGATATGGAGTCTTAGAATTAATCTCTTCGCTATCAGCGCCTTTTAAATCGCAAACATTACGGGCAAATTCAATTACAGCCATCTGCATGCCGTAACAAAGGCCAAAATAAGGCTTTTTCTTTTCTCGGCAATAGCGGATAGTTTTAATTTTTCCTTCTGAGCCGCGGGTACCCCAGCCTTGCGGAACAATTATTCCGTCATATTTTGCCAAACAGGCTGTTCCTTTTCTCTCAATTTCATCGGTGTTTATCCAATGCAAATTCGGCTTGGCTTTATTGGCTATACAGCCGTGCTTCAAAGCTTCAATAACGGATATATACGAATCAGACAAACAGAAATCTCCGGTTGTAAAATACTTTCCCACTACGCCGATATTTACTTCTTTTTTGCTGTTTTTTATAATATTAACCATTTTCCGCCAATCAGCCAAATCTTTTTTCTTGCGCTTAAGATTAAACTTGCTTAATATTCTCTCGCCAAAATTATCTTTTTCAAAATTTATCGGAACATCATATATTGAATCAATATCAGGCGCGGAGATAACATCGTCCTTGTTAATATTGCAATTTATCGCGATTTTCTTGCGCCTGGCATCATCCATTGGCATTCTTGAACGGCCGATTATAAAATCGGGCTGAATGCCGGCGCTATTCAAAGTGCGAATCGCGTATTGAGTCGGCTTTGTTTTCATCTCCCCCACCTTAGCAGGAATTGGCAGATAACTTACCATAACAAATAAAACATTTTTCGGATCATATAACTTCATCATGCGCGCCGCTTCTAAAAACAATAAATTTTGATATTCACCAACCGTGCCGCCAATTTCAATAATCATAATTTCCGCCTTAGTTTTTAGAACCGCTTTTTTTATACGGTCGCGGATTTCCATTGGAATATGTGGAACCACTTCAACGCATTTGCCCTTATATTCCAAATTTCTTTCTTTTTGGATTACCGTCTGATATACTCGACCGGTTGTCATGTAATTTTCCCGATAAATATTTTTATTAAAAAAACGCTCATAATTTCCTATATCCTGATCAGTCTCATCGCCGTCTTCCGTAACAAAAACCTCGCCATGCTCAGTCGGATTCATTGTACCGGCATCAATATTTATATATGGGTCAACTTTTATCGCACTGACATTATAGCCCATAGACTGCAATATCCTGCCGATTGAAGCGACAGTTACTCCTTTGCCGACTCCGGACATCACGCCGCCAACGACAAAAATGTATTTTGTATTTTTCTTTTCGTCTTTTTTCTTGGTTGTTTTTTTAGGCATAGGGATGCTTAATTTAAAGATTATATTAATGACTCTTGAATTAAATCCTAAATCATAAATCTAAAATCATAAATTTTGATATTACTCCAAACTAATCATCTCCCTTGCCAAGCGCTCATAGGCTTTTCCGCCTTTTGATTTTGGATCATAATGCAAAATTGAACGGCCAAAACTTGGGGCTTCCGCTAAGCGAACGCTCCTAGGGATAACCGAACGAAAAACACGATTCGGAAAATATTTATACAATTCATTCATAACCGAACCGGATAATTTATTTCTGCGGTCAAACATGGTAATAATCGCCCCCATCACGCCTAATTCCGGCTTTAAATTGTTTTGCACCAAAGCAATGGTTTCTAATAACTGACTTAGACCTTCTAGCGCGTAATATTCGCTTTGAATAGGAATCAAAACCTCATCAGCCGCCACTAAACTGTTAACAGTTAATAAGCCCAAAGAAGGCGGACCGTCAATAATTATATAATCATATTCATTAACAATTTCACTGATAATTTTATTAAGCCTGAACTCCCTGTCTTCCATTCCAACCAATTCAATCCCCGCGCCCGCCAAAGACAAAGTTGAAGGAGCGACTTTATACCCATCCTGAACAGTATGCTTTATAATGGAATATATCGGTTTTTCACCAATGATTGCTTCATAAATTCCATAAGACAATTCTTTGTGGTCAATACCCAGCCCGGAAGTGGCGTTTGCCTGCGGATCAATATCAACCAAAAGAATTTCCTTGCCCAAATGAGCAAGATAAGCCCCTAAATTAACGGCTGTCGTGGTCTTTCCAACCCCGCCTTTTTGATTTACTATTGAGATTATTTTACCCATATTTAAAAAGTATTATGTATTTTGTATTAAGTATTAAGCGA
>JAGLYP010000029.1 GCA_023132155.1 Candidatus Parcubacteria bacterium | reverse complement strand
CCAATACATTCTTTAGCGCGATTTATAAAAGAAAGCCGGACATGAACAACCCCAACGACAATGCCGCCGTAACCGTAATCGCATACGGCCTTAGGCCGGCTGAAAGAAATATGGAAAGCGAAAGACAAGCAATCAAAATCTACCGCTCAATATTTTAAAAAAGCCCCATTGACGCCGCCGAATGGGATCTTGTCCGAGCGATTGCCTACTCCGGGGCGATACGATGATGGGTTGGGTTCTATTGAATATACAGAAAAATTCTCGTATTGGGAGTTTTTTGTAACTAACAATTATATTTTTGCACCCCTGTCGGGTATAGAACTCAATTTTGAGGGGGTTTCCGAGGACTTTTAGAGCTACCTGCAGATGCGTGGGTCTTGCTAGTATTTTAACAGAAATGAGACAAATGGGACAGTATAAAAGGGGGTATTTTGTGTCTCATTTTTTAATTCATTTAAAATTTGTCTGTTTAAGACCCACCAAATTAAATTCCCCATTATCGTCAATTCCAGTAGTGAAATAGGACGCCTCCATTATTGTATCTTTTTCCAGTACACGAAGCTCATAATAAAAACAATTCTCTTCAAATAATTTTATCCGATTATACTCTCCAAAATAACAATTTTTATTCAATAAAATAGGATTTTTCTCCTTCTTGAACTGATCAATCTTTGTAGTTATCTTTTTATCAACATTTTTAAAATTGAACCCTTCCCGGATTTCATATACCGTACGATCTAATTCAACAATTAACTTTGTTCGATTTAATGCGATGTTGAATCCTAGTTCCAAGTCGTCTGGATATCTAAGTCGATAAGATCTAAATAATAATGCAAGGTATTCCTCGTTAATTCCAAGTGTTAGTCCTTTCTCCTTTATTTTATTATAAAGACTGCACACGTTATGTCCCTTAAAACCTTTTGGGATATCTAATCCTAAAAGAACAAAAAGTGCCTTTAAATATTTTTCAATAGCAGTATTAGATAAACCGCTTCCCTGAACAAGAGCATCGGCTAATAATAATTGCCTGGCCGCTATGTAATCATTATCCGCCCAACTAACCCACTGAAGTGATTTCTTGGCCTGCTCGCCTTGGCTATAGATATGCCCCATATAATTTTATCAATTTAAACATACTATTTTAATATTTCATTTGCATTAATATAAATATTTGATCTCGTTTGTGCATATCTAATCTTTTCTTCAAGTAATTTCACTAATGAAATTCTTTCTTCTAAGACAGCTATAAAATCAATAGCATCAAAAAGCAATAATTGGGGACTTTTACCATGTGTAATTCTTTTAACTGCTTCATCTGAATATCCATTTATAGAAAAAAACAAACCACGAGGATATAACATATTGCTTTCAATTTTATAAGCAAAGGTATAAAGTGCATTACAGGCCATCTCAACATCATGCCATCTAGCTTCAAGTGTATAATTATTCCCATCAAATTTAACTGATCCATCTATTTGCTCACCTTGCAATTTAAACGGCTTAAACACATCGACTTCAAATAACCCAAATAATTTTTGTAAAAATTCCTCTAGCTGGTATCCACGCCTCTGTGAGCCATCTTTATTTTTACACATTTCAAAAAATTCAGCGCGTAATTCTTCAATTGATCTATTTTTTGCTTAACCTTGTCCTCGTCATAACAACCACAATCTTTCAATAATTTTTCTAAAATTTCATCTATTGTTCCCATCTTTTTATTTTAATTTTTTTATATCATTGACTAACTTTTCAAACTGCCCGCGACATGGTGTGTTAAAATCATTCCACCCGCTCTCCTCCCAAGGATAACGATTTCTATTACCTTGCGCTGTGTATTTTCCAAAAAAACAATAAGCATTATCAATAAAAAACTTCTTACTTTCGCTTTCCCAACTTACTCCATTATGCAAACGATCATGAAAACGATAAGTGACATAGAATGAAGGTACACTGTATTTATCAAATTGTTGTTTCACTCTTGCTAATTTTTTTCCTTGCTTACTTTCCAGTCTTAACGCATTTGGTGTTGTCCATTTTTTTACTTCTATAACACAAACAACCTGTGAAATATGAACAATAGCTATTCTTTCAATATACCATATTGGCTGACCACGATAAACAATAATATCTTGTTGAGTTGAGAAATCTTCTTTTTTTAACTCAACTCCTCGTTTATTTTTATCAGCAAAAGAAACTACCCCTCGATTAAATTTTAAACCAGATATTAAATCACGCAAATAACCTATCAACAAGTCCTCACAAATAGTGCCACTTAAGGAAGGATGCCGTATACCACAATAATGAGGTCGCTCACAAAGTTCAACTAATTTCTTTTGTATTGAATTATATTTATCCATAAAATTATTAAATAACAAGGCTTAAAATTTCATCTATATAAATTTGATGATTAATATTATGAGTTTATAATAGCATAGCTGCTGTAAATTCATAGTATCAAAAATTAATCTTCTATATGTCTGCAGTTCAGTATAGATAAGAATAATCACTACTTTTCCCAATCACTAATCAAAATCCCCTTAGCTCGTTTCTTGATAACGAGTTTTTGCCCCTTCCGCCACCTAAGCTCATCCAATACTTCTCTGGGCAAAGTAACACCCAAACTGTTGCCATGTGAATAAATTTTCCGAATTTCATTGTTTTTTAATTTTCTGCGCATAATTCAATAATTTATTATTTAATTTACGTATACATCTTAATGTATATTTAAATGTATACATAATTAATTATAACAAAAAGACAGGTTCAAGCGAACCTGTTTTTTCTGCCTTGCACGGGGTCGTGGATAGTGTTAGAACTAAAATAAATCAATAATGACATATATCGCTATTTCCTTTTACGGATTTTTTTGTGTTTAGCCTTTGTTACCACCCTTATATTCTTTTTTGTAGTCTTGCCACCCTCCGAAACTTTTTTCCTATGATGCGCTTCTTTCCCCTTCGGCAACTTACCGCCTTTATAACCTTTTTCTTTTAAAACTTTTTTTAATTTTGTTCGAGAACGCTCTTTTTAAACTTGAGCCTTTGTAGCTTTTTTAGACATAATTTTTATTATATAATTATTTTAAAACCATTTTGATCCGTTTTGTAATGTATTGAGTTTGTTTTTTATAAGAAAAAATAAACATTAAAACTAGAACAAACAACAACATTGTTAATTCATGGTTTTGTAACCAAATAAATCTTACTGATAATAATTCAAAAAACTTAAGAATAAACATCAAGATAAACATCGAACAAAATGTTCTATACATGTTATTTGCCTCAGAAAATATTTCTATTTTTGAGTCGACTTTGGAGGCAGAAACAAAATCTTTATATTCAGCAAATTTTAAAAATGATATTTTTTTTAAAAAAGGTTCAATAATAAGAGAACCGAATCTACTAATCAACATACCAATAAAATAATAAATAAAGACACCTAAAAAAACATCTTCTTCTATAAATGAAAAACGAGTAAAATTATCAATAATTGAAACAAAAACAATTCCAGGCAATAGATAATTAAAAAAATTATAAGAAGATAATTTATTTAAAAATTCATTCATACCTCTAATTTAATAATTAATCGTGGGTCTCAACTCTTTCAAAGAAAGGTAGGGGCACAGATGTTCCATATGAATTTATCCTAGGAGCATTTCCCTTGCCATAATATTTGAGTTGCCCGCTAGTATCGTGTACGGGTGCGCCTCTCCTAGCAAATGCATTTGATACTTTCTTAGATGGATGTTTATCATCAGATTCTTTTGCCACAGAGACAACTACCTCCTTTACTGCTATTTCTGGTTTATAGCTTAGCTTTGGACCCACTATTTTATCCAAAATAGTCGGATTTATATTTCTGTGACTACCATGATGAGGAACCTGAACTAATTTAATCTTACCATAATCATATTTTAGATCATCTAAAATACAAATAACATTTTCTAATGCTGGTTGTCCTGCATCGGCTGTAAACAATATATGCTCATCGCCTAAATTAAGTAAAATTATTGCACTAGAATTATTTTCTGCAGATGTCTCACCACTATGGTCTAAGGTTTCTAAGTCCCATCTTTCATCAATCCAATCTTTTATACTGCTTTCTATGTCTGCGATCTTATCTTTTACTTTCCCAAATACAGTTTCTTTTTTTGGTTCTGGCGTACACCTAAAATTTGGAAGTAACTCATTTTTATAATAATTTTTATTTGGACCTAAAACAATTAGTCCCCCTAAATCATCTTTTAACCCAAAAAAAGGCTCTTCAATTGATATGTCTTTTTCTTTAGCAATATCTTCAATCTTTTTTACAGTTAACAATGATTTCTCTATTCGGTTTTCAACACTATCATCAGTAACTAGTCCATGCTTAAAAAGTTTAGAGATATTATCAGTATGATCCCAAGGTTTATGCATCCAAATTTTATTTACCTTTAACTTTTCCATTACCGTAGGTATCCCTCCTGAATGATCATTGTCGGGATGAGAAGATATAATTAAATCAACTGTATCAGTATTGTATGTTCCTATTATATGCTCTACCACTTTATCACCCGTCTCACTAAAACCTGAATCTAAAACAACAACACGATACTCCTCTCGCCTTCCGTTTAAATTTCCATAACGAAGAACAATAGCGTCTCCGCTTTGAGATTTTTCTCCAACTGGCAAAAAATCGATTTCTAAATCCATATTTTTAATTTTAATTATTAGTCTAGTTGAGCTTTTAAATTTGAAGCCACTCTTAAAATTGTTTCTTTGATATCTTGAATATTACTAATTTCTTCTCCAACCTCTTTTACCATCACTTCTGAAATTGATTCTGCGATATGTAACACCGCATAGAATACAGTATCTTTGGTAGTTATATAAGCAGGAAAATCAGTATTAGTGTAAATAATTAACTTTCTCTTCTTTCGATTAAAGTCATAATCTTTCCAGGATGATTCCTGTCCCAACGAACTAAATATATGTTCGAATTCAAATATCTTTCCTTTTACTTTGATAATTTTCTTTTTGTTTTCGTTTTTCTTTTTTGGCACTCTTTGTCTGTTTGTATCCTTTGGTTCAACTGAACCTGTATTTCCTATTGGGTCTCTTTTTTCCCCTTCAACTTCTTTTTCTTCTCCATCGTTATTTTTAACCATTCCTGTTTTTGGATCAATTTGAGAAGTATAATACTTTAAATCAGGGCTGTTCGTAACAGCTTGACTAATTTTTTCTTTCCAAATCTCAAGCTCATTTTTAACACTTGGTGTAATCTTATCTTGTCCAGATTTTTTTCTAGCCTCTTTTAATAAGTTTTTAAATTCATTCTTTAATAGCTCTACCGCAATAAGATATTCCTCACTCTCTTTTTCAAACTCTTTTTTATTATGAGTAACGGGCACAAAATCCAAATTAATCTCGCCAATAATTCTTGAAATTGTTGGATGCTCGCCAATGGCAATTTTGTCAAAAGTAGTAATCATTCGACCCCTTCTATAAGTATGAAAACCATACAGTCCTTTGTTTGACCCTTCTTTAAGCAGTCCATGCCAACCATAAACTTTACTTCCTTTTACTTTGCCACCATCAACTGTAATGCTAAATTTCTTTTTTGAATTTTCTATGAGCTCATATTTTTTTGGTTTACATAATTTTCCATTTACTTTAATTTTTATTTCCCCTCTGTCTATAAATGGAGCAAATCTTCTTTCGAAATCATTTTTTAATACTTCCGCTAATTGTGTCCAATATTTTGCAAGTTTTTCTATCTTAACAATTGTAAAATGATGATCATCATTTGCCTGTGATGAATGAACATCTATCTCCCACTTTCCCTTACCAGATAACCATTCTTCTTGGTCAAATATTATTTTATATTGTTTGTTTTTATTACTTGGGCTAGTAACAACTTCAAATCTATTACCTAAACTGTTGCATGCTGTTTTTAATCCAAGCCCAAATTCACCTAATTTATCATTTTTATCTGAATGTGCAAGAGTAAGTGCTTTTGCCAAATTTTTCTCACTCATGCCTATGCCATTGTCGGCAACACTAATTACAGTTTTGTCTATTTTTATATTTATTTCGAGTAATTGACCATCTATCCTTGCGTCAATAGAATTATCAACCAATTCCGCAACCGCTTGAGGTGTTGAATAGCCTGATTGACCTAGCTTAGGCATAAGAGATAAGTCTGGTGTAATGTCATATGATTTTTTACTCATATAATTATTGTTGTTATTATTTAAAAAATATTTCGTATTCATTGGGAACCCCCTTGGTTTTTTCTTCAGATTGTTTAATGTCCTCAATTTTATATTTCTTTAAATCATCATTTTTTCTAATAACGATTTCACTTTCAAAAAGATAATTATCATAACACGATCTGACAAAATCTTTTCTTAAAAAGTTTGGGTTTTTCTGGAAAAATTCAAACATTTTTAAATTATCATAAACATATTCCCATTTATTTTCAACTAAATCTGGCATATTCTCATATACTTGTTTTATTAGTTGTTTGATTTTATCAATGCTATCAAAAATAAACTCTTCACTTTGATAATTTATTAAATATACATGTCCATTAAATTCAAATTTTTTAATCCATTTTACGATCGTAATAATAACTAAAATAAATTTAGTTAATTCCTTTTTATTTTCAGGATCAAATCTATATACTTCATTTATAATGTCATCAAATAAAACAATATTTTCTTTAACAATTTTTTTTGATATTTTCTCAATTATCTGCCTAACTCCACCATAATTTTGATAATAAATTTTCGCCAGACTATTGGTAATTATTTGACGCACTCTTTCTCTTGAAATATTTGCACTTTCTGAAATTTTTTCAAGCGTACTAAATTTTTTTCCAAAAAAACCATATCTATTAACTATAAATTCTATGTTTCTTTTTTCTAGTTTATTAAAAATATTATTCAGGTAGTCAATGTTGAATTGAATCGGGATCGCGTATAATTTTGAATTGAGTTTATATTTAGGTAAAAACAATTTTATTTTATCATTTAAATTGTGCTTCTCCAATAACTCATTTTTAGGGCTCAAATAATTCTCAGCTAATAAAAGTTTTCCCTTTTTAAAATTTTTTATTGCATCTTTACATTCGGCTTCTTGTTTCTTCTTATACTCCTTTAGAGTATTTACTCTACTTTTAAAATCTTTTTCGAGCTTACTTATATTTTCAATCTTTTCGTCTTTAAATTTTTTTAAACATTTTTCAAACTCGATATCTTCTTGCTTATGCTTATCTTCAATGTATTTGATAAGATTTTCTTCTTTTAAATTTTCTTCATTAACCGAGTCAATAATTTCAGGATCTTTATCAAATAATTTTGATTGTTTAATGAAGCAGTCATTTACAACTTTTTGAATTTTTTGGTTAACTATAATTTCATTTTTAATCTTTTCACACGCATGTATTATTGTTGTATGATCTCTGTTTATCATTTCTCCAATAACAGGAAAAGAAAATTGAAATCTCCTTCTAAGACAATAACAAAAAACTTGCCTTGCCTCTGCAATGTGAGCCACTCTTGAAATACCAAGTAGTTGTTCTTTCGTAATGTTATAACTAGTAGTAATACATTCTATTAAATTGTCAATTTCAATTTGACTGGGCATTTCTATAGTTTAAATTCGTAATTATTTTTTTTAGAAACTTTAAATTTACTTTTCATTTCACGAGTTGTATTCTCAATTGCTGAGAATATTTTATTTATATCTTTCTCATCATATTCGTAAGCGCTTTTATTTGCCAAATTACCTAGAATTTTAATCCTTCTAAGAACTTCACTTGTTCTAGTTTCTGCCAATTTCTTAAATTTTTCTCTTTTATTGGACATAATTTGCTGTTAATATTTATTATAGCATTCTATTTATATTCTATTATACACTATATATAAATTATGTCAAGTTATTTATATAAATAACTTACATGTTCCTATAAATATACTGCTATACAGATAATATCCGATGCTATTTATATATATACGCTTTTTGCCCCCTCTTTATTTTATGAAAAAAATAAAGTATAATAACTACATTGGTTAGAAAAAAATATAAAAATGGTAAGAAACAACAAACACAAACTAAAACAAAAATATGTC
The DNA here is from genome assembly GCA_023132155.1 of Candidatus Parcubacteria bacterium. GTDB lineage: Bacteria > Patescibacteriota > Patescibacteriia > Patescibacteriales > UBA12075 > JAGLYP01. Next base: position 17,129 of record JAGLYP010000029.1, on the reverse strand, counting down.
TATTTCCCCGCAAAAATTAAAGGAAAAAATATTAATTTTTTAGCACATTCTACGGAATGTGCTATAAAATTATGTAGTATACAAAAAGCGATAACCACTTAAGTCATCGCTTTTGATATCAGCACGGGATGAGGGAATCGGACCCCCGCCAGAGGTTTTGGAAACCCCTGTACTACCATTATACTAATCCCGCCTACGCTTTTGACTATTAGCAATAGTCAGTATATGAAATAATATTTAAATTATATTTACAGGTTTAGATAGAAAACGGCAAAGCTACGGCGGGCAAGCCCGCTTATGCTCCTACAAAATATTTTTTAAACTTTATAACTTTTTACTTTATGACTTTTAACTATTTTATTTTCTCCAAAATATCCGGAATCTTCTCCATGATATATTCAAATCTCTCTTTTGACTCTCCCGTAATTTCATTAAACAAGGGCGTGCCGCCGGCATAGAAAATACCGATTGCGTCGCCATAGCGATTCAAATTATTTTCCTCTAGCCACTTGTCAATTTTATCTTTGTGCTCTTTGCTTAATCCTTTAAAATCAGTTGGGGCGGTTCCATCTTTACTTTCTTTATCTTTAATCATTTTATCAATAGAACTTGCGTTAAAAAAAATCTCTCCGGCTTTTTTGTCCAGCCACTCCAACTTCGCACAGCCGGTAATAAAAATCATAAAAATCAATATGCAAATAATACGACTGGTTTTTATAAATAAAGCCATACTCAAAAAATCTTAAATCAAAAATCTTAAATCAAAAATTATTTCGTTTCTTTATGCAAAGTGTGCTTCTTGCAAAACTTACAAAACTTTTTTAATTCAAGCCTGTCTTTTAAAAGTTTTTTATTCTTACGGGAAAAATAATTAACGCGCTTACACTCCGTACATTCTAATTTTATCATGTTATCTTGCGACATACAAACAAATTAATATAAAACAGACAATCTTGTCTGCTTTATAAAACAATTAATAGTCAAGGAATTTGAATACCCCAAGGGCACTTCCTTTGGGGCGTATTCCCGACTACTGTTAGTGCCCTTTGGGCATAACTTGTATTTACCTAATTATAGTAATATAATTAGATAAAAAAGTCAAATATTTAAATTTTTATTGATATTTTTTTACTAAAATTAACTAAAAAATTAGTAATTCTCACAAAAAATCTCAAAATACGCTTGCGGATGTTGGCATGTCGGACAAACTTTTGGCGCTTCTTCGCCTTTGTGAATATAGCCGCAATTATCGCATTTCCATTCTTTAACTTCCTCGCGCTTAAACACTTTAGCTTCTTTGATATTTTCCAATAACTTTCTATACCTTGCCTCATGCGCTTTTTCCGCTTGCGCTACCATTAAAAATGATTTTGCAATATCATCATGGCCTTCCTCGCGTGCCTCTTTTGCCATGCGGACATACATATCGGAATGTTCATAATACTCGCCCGCGATGGCAGCCTTTAAATTTTCCGTTGTATCGCCAATCAAACCCAAAGCCTTTGCCCATAATTTGGCATGCTCTTTTTCATTTAAAGCGGTTTCCATAAAAATATTTTGCATCTGCACATAACCGTCTTTTTTAGCCTGGCTGGCAAACCAATCATATTTATTTCTCGCCATTGACTCACCGGCCAATGCGTCTTCTAGGTTTTTTTTGGTCTTAGCACCGAGATTGTTGGACATAAATTTATTAATTCTATTATTAATATTTTATAAAAATATTCAATACCCAATATTCAGTCAATAATCAATATTTTAAATATACAATATTGATTATTTTTACAATAAATATTAAATGGATATTGAATATTGATTATTGGATATTGTCCATTATTTTTAGACGCTATATTTTTTTATCAAATCCAAAAGACCCTCTTTTGTTTGCAAGCCGACAAGCGTCTCCTTGGCTTCGCCGTCTTTAAAAAGAATTAAAGTCGGGATGCTCATTACGCCTAAATTACTCGCGGTTTGCTGACTATTTTCAGTATTTAACTTGCCAATCACAGCCTTGTCGCCTATTTCACCAGCCAATTCATCAATAATCGGACCTTGCATTTTACAAGGAGCGCACCAAGGCGCGAAAAAATCAACCAACACCGATTTTTGTTTTGAAGCTTCAATAGCTTCCTCTTTAAAATTTGCGTCTGTAAATTCTTTAACCATAATTTTTGTTTATTTACTGTTTTATTTATAAATATTTATAAAATCATTATATCAAACTATTTTATCTATGCCAAATTATTTGTTTTTGGGGTGTGTTTTGATAAAAAATTACCCGTTATCTTGTCTTTATTTAAAGATAAGACAACGGGTCAATTTACGTTTACGAAATTAAATATTATTATTTTACAGTCTAAGCTGATCAATCATAATGAAGCGTAATGTTTGCAATTGCCGGATTAAGCAGCATGGCTTTTTTCTTGGCCATTTCATGGCGTTTAAGGATGTCATTAATCATTTTAACGGGCGAATCAAATTTCAAAAATCCAAAAATTTCTCCATACAAGAACATTTGGTCTTTAGCTGTCTTATTTATTTGCGGCAAATTGGCTAAACTATGCAAGTCAAATCCTTGCTGTAAAGCCTCTGTAACTAACTCTACCATGTTATATTTATAGCCAAGGTCGCCAAAATCAGTTTGTCCCAGTTCAAGACCGGCTGATGGAATTCTATTGGCAATTTCCGCGAAGCCAAGCCAACTAACCATTTCTCGGACTAACCTTTTAGACAAACCGGCATTGGGGCTAATATGAACCGCCCCGTCCCCGAACAAAGTATAATAACCAATTCCAAAATCCTCGTCTTTATTACCTGTGCCAATAAGAATCTTTTTTTCAGTCGCCGCTTTACCATGAAGTACAACCGCCCTCATTTCGGAAGTTAGATTGCCCTTGTGAAATTTATTTTCCATTGCCTCGGAATTTGTTTTTCTATACGCATCAACAATTCCCTTAATATCGCACACTTCATACCTTATTCCCAATTTTTCTGCTACCAAAGTAGCATCTTTTAAATCAGCTGAGTTGTTAACGTCAGATGGAATCATATAACCAACCAATTCCAGCTTTATCTTTTTTTCTCTTTTTAAATTGTGCTCATCAAATCTCTTTTTAGCGATAGCTGCCGCAAGCGTTGAATCAACTCCGCCCGAAAGACCGATTACGCAACCTGTTTTTTCAAATGAAAGCACTTGCCCAACAATAAAATCTCCTATTTGCCGATAAACTTCGCTGGGATTAATCTTTGGCAATTTAATTTTTTGAAATTTTGACATAATTAGCTCCTTTTCTATTTTCTCAACCCTTTTTTGGTTTGGAGTGCTTGATAAAAATTACTGCCGTCAAGCGCGATAAACATCATTTTTGTCGGATGAATTTTGATAGTGATGCTTCCGCCGTTTTTTAATTCGTCAATTTCCCTACCGTCTGCTATAAGCAAAGCGCTATTCAGTTTACGACATGGCAATACATCAATTTTAATTACAGTATTTGAAGAAACCACCAATGGCGGACTGTTCACAACCGTGGGGCAAATCGGCGTTACCAGTATAATTGAAACGCCAGGCGCACAAATCGGCCCGCCCGCTCCTTGGTTATAGCCGGTTGAACCGGTTGGCGTACTTACGATGATTCCATCAGCCGCTAAATTTCTGTACGTCAAAACTTTATTTTTCCAAATGTTAAAGTATGCCACCCCTCTTGTACAACGAAAATAAACATCATTGGCAAAAGGTCCATATTGTTTTTTTTTGTAAATAAATCCCAGCCCAAGACGCTTCTCCACTTTGTACTTGCCGTCCAAAAATATTTCCAGAGATTCCTCCCAATTGGCAATATCGCCATAGGTCAAAAATCCGACATTACCGGCATTAATTGACAAAACAGGGATGCCAAGCTGAGAACAGGCTGATACAACTCGTATCGTATTTCCATCTCCGCCAAACGTAATCTCCGCTTCCGGTTCATCTTGCCGTTTTAAAACCTTGTGTCCCTTACATTCAAGCCAAACTCTGATTCCATTTAATTTTCTTTTTGCAAGCTCATTATACTGATCAACACTTAATGATAATCTCATAATATTCTCCTTTTTTTATATTTAATTGTAAAGACCATTCTCCTTACTGAAAACATCTTTTTTAAAAAGATATCTTTAGTAAGAACCGGTAAAGAAGCGTTTTTTCTGCTTCTTTACCGGGATTAAATATTTATTTATCAGCAACCGCTTTTAAGGCGTATGCTCTTATTTTTTTTCTTTTCTCACGCAATGCCTTGGTCATAGCCACTCCGGTTTTATTTTCGCCAATTTCTCTGGTAAAATCAGGGCCAAGCATTTTTCGAAAACTAAGCGACTGCCGTTTACCACTGTGAATTGCTCTGGATTGCGCTAAAGACTCGTGAGAGTAAGCCGGATTAAAAAAAGGATTTCCGGGATTTGACAAACCGTCATACAGAATATGTCTACGAAGAGTATAATCCTTAGGAGTATTCTCTCCCTTTTTGCCCAAAATAAATATGCCGGTTTCATCGTTAATAAACCAATCAACTCTTCCGGGGATTGACTGTTTCATCGGGTCATTAAGGCATATTTTCATAGTCTCAACGGCATCCACCGGTTTTTCAGGAGTGCCATCATGGAACAAACATGCTTTATAGGCCACTTCTAAAGCTCTTCTCTGTCCAATAAAAGCGCCACCCCCTCCATAAATCGCGCGCTCCCTGGAAAGTCCGTACTGCTTTCTGGTTTTTTCGGCCACAAGGACATCTAATGGTTTGTAGCCATCTTCAAAAACCACATTTATCTCCTTCCCCTCGTCCTGAAGAACCGTCATGTCATGCATGCCAAGTTCTAAAGTGTCTCCACTATCAGGACGTTCCGCAAATGGCGCCGGCAAGCCCTCTTCCAGTAAGCGCCGCAAAATTTCAAAGCCGTGTTCATGCTTATTGATATCAAGCAGAACCGTGCAGTAAGGCGCAAGTGGAGAATTTAACAATTCTCTTAAAGCTTCCTCAAAATCTTGCCATTGTTGATAAAAGCAATGTCCTGTAGTGCCGGTTGGCTTAAAGGGCGCGCCGTTAATAAAAGCCCCCAAATCATTAGAGGTAGAAATAATTCCACCGCCAATCAGCATGGCCAGAAGCATATCATCACTGGCTTCCGAATTTTGCAAAGCCCGAAAAGCGACCTCAATAAACCGCCAAGGATCACCCAATATCTCGACAAATTGAGCGGCAATAGTAGCCACATGGCATAAATGGCCAATTTGAATATACATTGGCTCATTTACCCAAACTGCCGGTTTTTCACCATAAATTTCCGCAATAGGAAATGGAACTCCGGTAAAAATCGCTCCTTCCCCAACTGTTTTAATGCGAATCGGCATATATCCGTTAAAATCATTAACGACATGATGCCAATAATCCGCTTTAAATTGCCGAGGAAAATTATTATGCTTTCCGGAAAAAAAATCAGCAACCAAATCAACTTCTTCACGTGTTATCTGATGGCTTAAAAATTCAAGCCACTTCCAGAAACCGGCAGCGACAGTAAAGCCGCCAAGCTGTTTACGAACTAATACATGTTGAGCGGCGTATTTTTTACCGGGCAAACATGCCATAAAATGTTCGTAGTTATCGCTTAAAACCAATGGCAAATTATTGCCAATCATTTTTCTGAGCCATTTCGGAAGCTGCGTAAACTCATTATATTTCCTTGGAATACCCGTTAAACTTTTTTGCCTAACAAGTAAATTAATAGCCTCTGATATTTCTTTTCCGTATTCAAGATATGTGCCCATAGCATTCTCCTTTTTATATTTTCAGTTTTTCCACTGCTTTCTCGTAAATCCTCCGATGATTTGGCTTGAGAAAATCAGGTGTAGCATTCTTAATGTTCCAAATAAAAATGCCATCCGCGTCATCGCCAGCCGTAAAAAAAGTTTTCAGCTCCTCGGGTGATATTTTTTGATTCAAATCCACCAAAAAACTAAACGCGGTTGTCATGTTTACACGCTTGGTTTCTGTTGCTTTGTGTATTTCGCTCTTGTCGGTCCAATAAGAACCGACTTTCTTCATTACAAATACTGACATTTTTGATCTTAATTTCGGAAGCTCTGTATATATCAAAACTTCCGTAGTGTTTGGATCTTTAACCAACTCCGCGCTTACTTCATTGAAAGGATCAATTTTTAGTCCCGTTTCTTCTTGTAATTCCCGAATTCCGGCTTCCATTGCGGATTCATAGTAATATTTTTCCATATCACGAATTCCGCCAATCAAGGCTTTGTGTAATTTGCCGGTTTTTTTATCCTTTTTCAATATGCCGACATAATACACTTCGCCTTCATCGCAACGAAAAAACGGCAATATATCAGAAGCTAAAGTTGGCTTTTTATACTCTAGCCAACCGATAAAAATAATATCGTAATCATTGTCAGGTGAAAAGGTATCCGATTGATCAGTATCCCGTCTAATAAAAATGATATCTCCGAACTTTCCGAAATTTCCCCATTCAGAATATATTCTTTCCATCTCATGCCAAAAATTATATAAAAAATCCGATAACACTTTCGCCCCAAAACCATAACTATTTATATGTCTTTCGTTCGGAATCATTTTTCCTGGATCAAGCTCAATAATCCTATCCCCGATATCAAATTCATTTTCAGGAATTAAACGCCAAACTAATTTTCCATCACGTCCCTTTACGTAAAAATATTCAGACATTGTTTTATTCTCCTTTCATATCTTTTGTCTATTTTCTCCATTATCAAAATTCCCTTTCCTTGAAAAAAGTTTATTCTTTTAAAGACCATAATCTTAATTAATATATAATTAAGACTAAAAACTTTCCTCCAAAAATATTTTAGAGAGAAATTTTTAAAGAATGAATTGTGGGAGAAAATTTGCAATAAAACAAATTTTCTCCCGAAGTTTTAATTTTTATTTTACTATAATTTCGGTATAGCTCTTTACCGTGATTGCGCCGGCATCTTCCATCTGTTTAATAGCACTTTCTTCAGTACCATCAAGAATGGCACGGCAGGCGCCGAGATTGATAATTACAGTAAATCCGGCTTTTAGGAGCTGTAAAACTGTAACTAATACGCAATAGTTAGTAGCAAGCCCTCCGACAATCACCAGCTTTACTCCCTTTTTGTGATATTTTACTTTTTCATTGTTTATAATCGCGTAAGTTTTTGGGTATCCCCAGCCTTCACTTCTTAAATATTCAATTAAACCCGTAGACATTTGCTCGGTTAAATCATGAAAACATGCCCCATAGGGATGCATATTTATCTCAATACCTTTCCATATAAAATAGGTATACATTTTTACCGGTGGCAATCCCGCTATGAGATTGAAACCATGCGTTCCTGGAACACCATGCAATTTCCATCTTAAATCCATATCCTCATAACCCTTGATGGCTTCAAACTGGGGATGCTTGTCGGTATCAACCCACCAACTCGCCATAGAATGCGCGTCTTTACTGCCAACACGATAATAGGCTAATGCGGCCTGACCATTAAGTTCATCAACTATTTCTTCTCCGCCGGGAACAGGCAATTCGCCCGGACATTGATCGGTAAAACAATTTTCCGCGTCAACGTCTATGCTTGCCACTTCGTCTTGCCTATATTCAATGCCATTTACTGATAATGTTTTCATTTTGTTTCCTTTCTACAAATTTAGGCTGTCGCAAAACGCAACAGCCGTATCTTCAACTTCCTGGCGATTCCATAATCCATCCAGTAACTCCGGCGGAATTATTTTTGTGCCGTTATATGCTCCCAACAAAGCGCCTACGATGGCGCCGTTTGTATCTGTATCGCCACCGGCGTTAATAGTTAGGTATAGGGTTTCAATGTTTGTTGGGTCTTTAAGGAACATGGAATAGACAAAAGGCAAAGAGTTAAACGCGTAACATGTCGCGCCGCTTGTGGCTGCCAATAATTCATCTACATTCATCCCTAAATAGGCGTTATTTTTCAAGAGCACTTTGAACCTGTCGGTCAATTTGTCCGTCATTCCGTCGTTAAGCGGATTACGTTCGCCTATACTGGCAGCCCTTAAAGTTACAATTTTGAAATCCCTTCTAAAATTCTTATTGCCGTGCTCCAAGCATAGAGAAATAGCGCGAATCTGGGCAAATCCAGAAGCGACACCCATTCGGGTTCGGTGAGTCATCCGTGCTAAAACTTCAGTCTGTCCATATATAAATTTCTCACGACGGCTCCAATATTTCCAAAAATCATTAGACGAAAACAAATCAATCGCATTAATGAAATTAGCAGCCAAAATCGCGCCGATTGGAGACACTTTCATAGCCACCCCATTGCCGGCTCCTTGCGGATTGCCGGCATCTGTTAATTCTATGCCATCAGAAAATGCTTTCCTTATCTTCTCAAGAGAGCGAAGAGTGCTACCGCCCCAGCCAACAGTAGTTCTCTGCATTTCAGCCACATGCTCAAAATATATATCCGCAACATCTATATCCTTGACGCGGATATACGAACGAGCGATAGCCAATGTAAGCTGGGTGTCATCGGTCCATTGTCCGGCCACAAAATTTTTGCACCATTTATGATCAGAGCGCGCAGGCATATATCCACGGATGAAACCAAAACGTTTTCGGATTTCCTCTTTTTTTAAAGTTTCCACCGGCATACCCAAAGCATCGCCAATCGCGGACAATAAAAACATTGCCATGATTCTATCACGCAAATATTTTCTCTTCTTCTTAATTGATAACCCTGTCATTTTATCCCCCTCCATTTTTTACTCCTTTAGTTTTAAGGTTAACTTTTTATCAAAGATCATTGCCTGAAATATTTATTATTTCCGGCAAAAATTAATAATAAAAAATCTTTTTAAATTAGCACTTTTTGAAGAATTTGTCAAGGGATAAGATTTTTGCTTATCCCTTGACTTTATTGAATTAATCTGGGGTTATAATTCAATTTTATCAGTCCATGCGGGACCGATTGATACTATTGATATAGGAATACCAAGCCCATCTTTTGATTGAAGAAAATTGATATACTCCCTGGTTTGTTTGGGTAAATCCATAAATTTAACTATATTTGAAAGATCAATTTTCCATCCTTGAAATTCCTTAAATTCAAGCGGGAAACAACGGCAAAGTAATTCAGCGAACCGGCCTTTTTTCAATTCATTTGCGGACACCTTTTTCAATCTTACAATCTTTATTTTTTTATCAGAAGTTAATTCCCACTCAAAATATCTATCCAATAAATCGGTCTTAGCGCCTCTATATTCGTATGACGTGCATACTTTAATTTTTTTAAAGCCGCTTAGCCTGTCCAAATTCGTAAGCGCGATGCTATTTGGTTTTCCGCTTATTTTAATGGCATACCGTGTAGCCGGCAAATCAAGCCATCCTATACGAAGCTGTCCCTGCCACTCATTAGCTCCGTTATGCACATCCGGAATAGACCTAGTTAATTCTTTATCTTCCGCAACAAAAGGTCCTGCTCCGTGACGCGTACTGTAAGCCCTGATTACTCCGATTTTTGAAACCGTCCCAAAATGATCTGAGCCTAAAATTAATTCTTCCGCGTTTTTAAATGTGGCGCGAGTCATGGTGATATGCGGCCAAAATCCATGGTTAATATCAAGTAACGCGCCTTGCGCTCCCTCAAAAATAATATTGCCATTATAAATAAAATTATCCGCAAGTCCGATTTTAACACCGCTTTCTGTTGAAAATTCAATATATTCATCAATAAGCCGCGCAATATAATCTAGGCGCTTTATCTGCTGAAGGTATATTGATAATTGTCTGTTATTTGGATTCTCTTCCTGAATTTGCTCTGCTATGTCTATTTTGATGTACTGTAAAAATTTCAGCTTCTCATTCATAACCGACGCGCTTAATAAGTCTCGCGCATACAAAACCTTATCGCCAAGTTGTTTCCAATCTGACACTGCTTGCCCAATACCCATTCCGCAGCTGCCATGCCTGTTATTCCCGCGAGCTATCTCCAGCATCCGATTAATAATCTTGTGAAATGGCGTAATAACTATACAGCGCTTGTCAATCGTCATTCTTTCTAAACCGTCATTAATGCCTTTTGACTGTAAAACATCGTTTTCTTTGATTATCGCTAAAGGATCAATAAGCATAAATTTTGAAAGAAATGTCTTTGCGCATTTGACAAATGTCCCTGCGCCAAACTGTGAAAAGCAATGCATGATTCCTTCGGGATTTACAACATGATGCGCCGCCTGTGAGGCGCCATTATATCTGACAACAACTGAAGAATTATATTTTCTCGCGAGATAATCAACGATTGTTCCTTTACCCTCGTCTCCAAACCCCATACCCGCAACAATATATGCTTTATTATCCATAGCGCCCGCCTCCTTTCTTAATCTTTATCCGTAATATCGTGAAAATCCTGCCAGGCTTTCATAGCTTTTCCAAAATGTTTTTGGCATATGCCGTCGGACAACATAAAATTCTTATAGCCCATCATTTTCATTAACTTTAAATCGGAAAAATCCGCCATAGAAACAGTCCCATCATTTTCTAATCCCGAGAATATGCGCGAAGCAACAATAGCGTTCGGATCTTTCATTATTATTTTTTGAATCGCCGGCAGCATCATTGCTTTATTTTCTCCAATATTAATCATCAGGTCATCACGAGCGGCCATCATTTGAAAACCTTCAGATATTTTCGCCGGCATACTTCTAACAAACTCTAAGCCCTTAAGGGATTCAATTTTGAGTATAAATTGAGCAGGATTATTAAGAAAATCATAGTTTAAATTTTTTTTCAACTCTTCTTCCGCTTCTTTAATATCATCTATACATTCTACAAACGAAAGCATGAATTTGTTTATACCGAATCCACAAGCCGCGTTAATATAAACACGATCTTCATCTGTTAGAAAACCTTTGATTTTCAAATTATCTCCGTGGATATTTATCGCTTGCCCTTCGCCAACCGCTGATTTCGGCGGAGGATCAACATAAATAACATTTCCTCGCGCGACCTTTATCTCCGACCACTCATTACCCCGAAAATAAACGCGCGCCGGACAGTCAACCTCAATTTCATGGTTAAGAATAATCTTTCCATAATCAGGGACGGCCCAATTTGCAATGCGCAACTGGCGGCACTTAAGATCAATCCACAGTATTTTACCGTATCGCTCTATTAATTCCAATATCCGTTTAAGTGTTTCCTTTGGTGAATACGGTGTAACATATCCCGTATTATAACGCACTCCTTTAATTAACGGATGAGAAATAACTTTTTCAAGAAGCTCGCTTCTATGCACAGCCGGCAAAGTTGCTATTAGCATGCTTTCACCTCCTTTTATAAGAAATTGGGGTCAGAATAAAATCCTGACCCCTTGTTTAAGTTAGCTACAGACGCATTGATTTGCTTTTGCGTCTTTTACCCAAGTTTTTTGGGGGCAACATTCCTGTTTCAACTCTGGTTAATGCTTTGGTTTCCGCTAAATTCCTCAGGGCTTTTTCCGTCTGTCCTAATCGCCGCTCAGTCTGTCCGCGTCCTGTCATATCTATCAAGTACCCGTCCAAATCAATACCGCCGTCAACAAGCGCCAAAGCTCCAATCATAACATCAACAATGGCTTTGGGATCATCAATTAACAAAATATTTTCTTGAGGAATCACGCTTGCCCACTGGTCATTAATGAGCCGATCATCATAACCGGCATAAATTTCATCATCAGCCAAACGCTCATCTGGATCAAAATTGAATTCGCCGATAACAACATCATTGCCATTCGGACCAAAGTCGCTGCCATGAGATACTGTTTCCCCTGTAATGGTTTTTTTAAAAGTCTGAATTTTACCGTTGATTTCAACTTCAACTTTCAATTCAATCGGAAAACTGCGATAAGAATTGTTGTCATGGAGCGCGTAATTTCGGACGAACACTTTGTACTTGCCCTTAGGAGCGCTCCCCTTGGCCCAGCGGATATTCTCCACCGGCTTTCGGGTTTCACGGCCGCCCGCGTTCCGATCAACATCAAGCTCTCCTTGTCCATTCTTGGAATGCTTATTATCATACGCGATGTGTTCACTTTGCCCTGCTCCCGTGTCCGGTTTGAGTATTACATGCAAATCCAGATCATCAAAAGTATTCCAAATCAGCGAGGCGCGAAAATCAACGTTCTCATACATTCCGCCGGCTTCATTAAGGCGTTTTTTGATTTCAGCGTCAATATCGCTCTTTCTCTCTTCCCATGTTTTCTTGGGATATATGAAAAAAACATGATATTTCTCCTGAAGTTCTTTAAAAACTTTTTCAGACGGTATATTGGCGCGTACATTATCGCCAATCCATTCTTTAATCTGATCTTTGGCAACTTCAGGATAAAATCCTTCATCGCCAATGAAGAAAAAATAACCCTTTTCCCCGCGTTTATTCGCATCCAACACAGAATGCTTGGCATAGTAATAAGCCATCAGTTCATAAGACTCCTGACCCGTGCCTCCGCCGCCTTCTTCCAGCCAAATTTTGCTCAAAACATCATCAAGCCGGTTATCGGATTCAAATTGACCGACTTGTATTGGAGCGCTGTCTCCAGAAGTTGCGTCGCCGATTGCCGCAAAGCTGATTACGGGATCAGGCACATATCCTTTCATAATAATTTGGCCGATGAACATAGGCAGCTTGCCATAAACTACCTTTGCGTCATCACCGCGGGAACGCGTTACATCCATCGCCACAACAATCGGTGTCGTGTTCGGATGCTCTGTGGAGTCGGCACACTCTTTCTCTTGATTCTTAGGATTTAAGTCTTCATGAACTTCGCGCCTATCGCTTTCCGTGTCCATACCATACCCTTCAAACGTAAAATGCTCTTCACGTGTTGAGCGTTGACGTTCGCCAACATCGCCGTCATAATATCCTCCGCCCATAATATCTTCTCCTTTCATAATTTTGAGTTTACATTTTAAATTCCAAAAACTTTTTCGGTCCCCAAAGTTCAATGATTAATTCTCTCAGTTTTTCATGCATTTCCCACGCGTCTTGCGCTCGCTGCAACGGACTTTCACGGACGAAAAACTTAATAAAACGCTGAAGTTTATCTTCAACAGCATTAGGCATTTCGTTAGTTTCTACATCACCTCCTAAAACAAATATCATGCACTTGCCAAGCGAATATAAATCCGCTGCCGGTAACGGCGGTTTTTTATCTTTAACTTCCGGCGCGCTAAAATCTTCATTATAAACTTTAAATCCGTCACCGCTGCGGCTTGAGTTTGTTGCCGCGTAACACCAGTCAACAATCCAAGCGTTGTGATCTTTCGGTCTTATCATGAAGTGCCCCGGCTCTATGTTGCCATGTATTATGCCTTTACTGTGAACATATCCCAACAAACTTAAGGCGCGATTCAACATCCAAACCGTGTGTTTGCGATCAATACCCTTTTTGTATTTATCGCGGACGGAATATAAATCATATCCGTCAATATAACGCAATATCGTTCCTAACTGGCCGCTTGTTGTCTTGAACCGATCAAGAAATACGGGAAGATGCTTGCTTTGATTGCTTGGCTCAGCTTGAAATAATTTAAGAACCTTCACTTCATTTTGGGCTAAATCATTATCTTCCGCATCTTCAAATACTTTAACGGCAATTTTGCCGGCGAAATCGTCTCCGCCAGCGCAATCACCGCCGTAAACAGTTGAAAGATCGCCCTCGGCCAATGTTGAAGAAATAATATATTCCCGCTTTGAAGTCTTAATTACAAAACTGGAATCTTCCGCAACGTCTTCGTCCAAACATTTACCGTATGTGCCGTTATCAATTTTATTTTGCGCTCCCTCATAAAACTCATTAAGCCGTCTGAACGCCTCATCAGCCATTTCACGTTTATTAACATCAAAATTATATCTATCAGGATGAACAATCTTTGAAATCCGACGATATGTTCCTTTAATAGCATCAGCTATTGCCTTTTTTCCTCCTTCAACTATACCAAAAATGTCCTCCGCGCATACAGCTTGCATAATATTATCATACGCCATTTGCAATTCCATACTCAATTCATCCACCTCCTCTCATTTATTTTTCCAATACTAACATTAAAAACATTAAGCATTGCCGTTTTTCTCCTTTCTTGAATTTTTCATTATTCGATTTTAACGAACGACTATTAAATTTCATTAAATACGTTTATTAACAACTATCAATAAACATATAACGATAAAATTTAAAAAATCTGGAATCTGAAAGAGATTTTGCTCTCCCAGATTCCTGTCGTTACTTTTTATAAAGATCATATTTTTTGACATACTGCTCCACTTCGGGAATGACCAAACTCTTAACACATTTGCCTCCTGCCAGGCGCTCCCGAACCATTGTGCCTGAGCCGAAAATATTTGGAATTTTGATGAACATTGCCTTTGGCGGCATATCTTCTTTAGTAATTTCATACCCGGGACGATAAATGACCACCCAATTTAATATCTTCCAAATCATTTTTCCATGTGTCCAGCCGCTCTGAATTTCCGAATTTTCCTCGCTGCCGCCTATAACCAAATCTGTTCCAATGTCATGCCATATTTCCGCATCGGGATATAACTTTTCATACTTTTCTTGCAAATAATATGTCGGGGTGTAAACATTGTTTTCCATGTCGTGATAATCAATTTTAACTTTAGGCATTTTTTTAAACGCAATTCGCGCCAACTCTTTTCTATGATTTAGTGCTAAAATATTAGCTGAATCTTTATCCTGTCTCTTCCCGCAAGGCACAATTATGACGACATCAAATATTTTTATAAGTGTTTCGGTTATTTGAGCGTGATGCCTGCATGGCGGATTAAAACTGCCTCCATAAATTACTACGCGCTGTTTATTTTTATTCATTTCTGTCCTCCCCATACCGACTTTAAGCATCGTTGATAATTTCCAATTTTCACATTTAAAGATATTTAAAAAATCTTTTAAAATTAGCATGAAATGAATAATTTGTCAATAAAATTTAAAATAATATGTGTATTTTTTACACTAACTTAATATAAAATTTTTTATAGCACTTTTACGTTTTCAAACTTTTTACTTTTTGCCACATAAATACTCGCCGGACGATACGCTTCCCCTATTGTCTTTTTATCTGTCTTTTTTATCATGCCTAATGAATGTATTTTCTTTTGAAAATTTCTTTTATCAAATTTCCTATTTAAAATTATCTCATAAACTTTTTGCATTTCCCTCACAGTAAATTCTTTAGCTAATAAATTACAAACGATATTCGTATATTCCAGTTTTGCCCGCAAACGTTTCACTGCCAAATTTATTATTTCCTTATGATCATAAGCTAAATCGGGTAAATTTTTTATATCAAACCACTCTACTCCGCTGTATTCCTCTGTAGTTTTGAGCTTTATGCCCTTACTGGGAATTAAGGCGTAATATGCCACGGAAACCACTCTGCCAAACGGATCTCTGTTTACTTTGCCAAAAGTATATAATTGCTCTAAAAAAATATTTTTAACACCGGTTTTATCAAACAAACTGCGTTTAGCGGCCTTGTCAATAGATTCTTCCGTTCTTACCAAGCCTCCCGGCGCTGCCCAGCATTTTTCGTAAGGCGCTTTTTTCATCTTAATCAACAATACTTTTAACTTCTCCTGATCTATGGTGAGTATCACGATATCAACGGCGGGGATTGGATGGTCAAATGTTTTTTCAACAAATTTTATTTTTTTCATATTTATTCGCTTAGTGTATTTATAACACTATAATATACTCTATTAGAAAATTTGTCAATAGCCTTTGCATTATTTTTTCTTAGCTAATATTAAATAAAAAATAAAATCATAAAAATTTAAAAAATTATTTCTTTCAAACTTAGTGTAAATTTTACACACTTATCCACATATAAAAAACATAGAGACGCGCCACGGCGCGTCTCTACGTTTTTTTATGTGTGCTCTCGGTAGGAATCGAAAGGGTAAACCCTACACCATCATTATTCACGTAAAATACTTTTGCTTGGATTAATTTAAATTTAAATATACTTGCTTATAAAACCTATAATCAACCAGGTTCTCTGCCACACCAATAGCACAGATAAATACAAGCGCCTAAAAAGGCGCTTGTATTTATCTGTGCTCTCGGTAGGAATCGAACCTGCATCACAGGATCCGCAATCCTGCGTTCTATCCGTTGAACTACGAGAGCCATATAAAAAATAAAATAACAACAAACACGCTGTTATTTTAACATTAGCAATATATTAACTATAATTTTAATAACTTGGCCAAATCCTCCGAAACAGGCCTATCTGTGCGCTCCAAATCTTCTTTCAAGTATTTTAGCAGAATTTCTCTAATTTGCAAGGGATTCATGTCTTCTAATGGGATTGACAGGCGATGCTTTATTCCGCTTTTAAATTCAAAATATAAATTCTTAACATCTTTTCGCGGTTTAAAAATTATTGAAAAATTCTTTATTTCTTCATAATCATAAAACCTCTTTCCAATCTTAACTCCTTCGCTATATATGGCAAAATCAACTTTTTCAGGCTCTTTTCCGTCATGTAAAATAATAACCAAAGCGGCAATAATAATTATAATCGCAAATAAAAAATTACCGGTTTTTATGGAAAATAAAAGCAAAATTACAGCTAGCGCGCTGGCTAAAATATACCAAATTTTCGGCCGCTCACGCTTGTCATATTCCGGAACCTGCCACTTAAAATATTTCTTGCCAAAATCCGTTATTTTTTTATTTTTTTCCATATTTATTTGACATTATCGGTATTTTTTTATATATTTATTATAACATAAGCTGCCAAAACAAGAAAGCAATTATAAAACAATATCTATTGCTTTTTTATTTTTTTGTGATTTTTTAGTTTAGATATAAACAATTAATTATTAAATATTAATGGTTAACAAGGAGAGGTGCCTGAGTGGTTGAAAGGGGCACCCTGCTAAGGTGTTGTGGGCGCAAGTTCACCGAGGGTTCGAATCCCTCCCTCTCCGCAAAAAAACATCTAATATAAACCGGAGAGATGGCTGAGTGGTTGAAGGCGACGGTCTTGAAAACCGTTGTAGGTTCACGCCTACCGTGGGTTCGAATCCCACTCTCTCCGCCATAAACAAAA
>JAGLYP010000028.1 GCA_023132155.1 Candidatus Parcubacteria bacterium | reverse complement strand
TCGGGTACCCGAAGCTAAGCTTCAGAAAAAACATGACAAAAAATAAAATAAATATCAGTGTTATCGGCTTTTTTTTATTGCTTTTTTTCGTTTTATCCGCGAACAACGTTAAAGCGGAAGCCTCTTCAAGCGCGGAAAAGACGGAAAATTTAAATAAGTATTTCAGTATCAATCTTGATAAAGATACAATCGCGAAAGGCTATACCGTTAGCGCGTTCGCGGATAAATTAAAATTGTCTTTAGTGCCGGGAATTTTGGACGAAGCTACGCGAGTTGAGATTTGTGAATTGCATGAAGATTTGCCCGCTCCGTGGAAGCTAAATTTAATTAGCGATATTTATCAATTTGAATTTAAAAATAAATCCGCGTATGACAACCACAAGCCTTTTTATATTCAGTTTTCCTACAACGAAGATAATAATAGTTATAAGCAAGTATTTTTTTATGATAAAAATTTCGGCACTTGGCGGCCTTTGCCAACCAGGGATTTTCCTAAAGAAAATTTTGTGCGGTCTTTAATTCATCTGCCTTACGCGCGTTTGGCGATTTTTTCATTTCCAAATACATTGACTGTCGGTCGGGCTAGTTGGTACGCGTATAAAAGCGGAAACTACGCGGCTTCGCCGGATTTTCCAAAAGGTTCTAAATTACGCGTATATAATATGGAAAATGGAAAATTTGTTGATGTGGAAATTAATGATTATGGTCCGGAAAGGCAAAAATTTCCAAATCGGGTAATTGATTTGGAGAAAAACGCTTTCGCGCGGATTGCTTCTTTGGGCGAGGGGATTATTGATGTTTATGTTGAGCCTTTGCATATTGCCAAATTAAGCAATAGTAATATTTTAAGCATCGCGCCTGAGGGAATCGGTATTGAGCCAAAAGTATCCGCAAAGGCGGCCGTTGTTATGGAAGAGGGGAGCGGAAGAGTATTTTTGGAAAAAAATAGCACAAGCAGTTTGCCTTTGGCAAGTTTAACAAAGTTGGTCGCGGTAAAAGTTTTTTTAGATACCAGGCCCACGCTTAGTAAAGTTGTGGCTTATTCATCTGCTGACGCTGAATATAACTATGAACATGTTAATGAATGGGAATCAGCCAGTTTAAATATTGAAAATGGTGAAACTTTAACTATTAATGATTTAATTTATACTTCGCTTGTCGGCTCAGCCAACAATACCGTTGAATCGCTAGTGCGTGTCAGTCCTTTAAGCCGTGGCGCGTTCATCGCAAAAATGAATTCCAAAGTTAAGCGTTGGGGAGCCGGCACGACACATTTTATTGAACCGACCGGTCTTGCTCCGGAAAATGTGAGTTCCGCGCTGGATTATGCTATAATAACGAGAGAGGTGTTGAAACATCCGATTATCGCCAAGGCAAGCACTATGGAAAAATATGAATTTTATACGGTTAACACGGAAAAATTCCATCGAATTAGAAATACCAACCATATAATCAGAACAGACAAATATACAATTAACGGCTCTAAGACCGGCTATTTGCATGAAGCGGGCTATTGTCTAATGACCAGGGTTTTAAAAAATATTTACAGTAATTTAATAGTAGTTACTTTTGGCGCAGAGACTCGCGCGGGTAGTTTCACGGAAACAGAAAAATTAATTCAATATGGTTTAAAACAAATATGATTAGATTTCATAATGTTTCAAAAATATATAATAAAAGCGGGAAAGCTTTGAATAAAATAAATCTCCACGTTAAGCCTGGAGAATTTGTTTCAATTGTCGGACAATCCGGAACCGGAAAAACCACTCTTGTTAAAACAATGATCGGCGAGGAGCAGGTTGATGAGGGCAAAATAATTATTGGCGGCTGGGATATTACCGACATCGGACAAAGGGAAATCCCCATACTCAGGCGGCAGATTGGCGTTATTTTTCAGGATTTTAAATTATTAAATAAAAAAACTTTATTTGAAAATGTCGCCTTTGCCATGCAGGTGTGCGGCGGCCGGCCGGCTAAAATTAAAAAAATAGTTCCGCATGTTATGAAAATTGTCGGTTTGGAAAAAAAGATTAGCAGTTATCCTCAGGAAATATCAGGCGGAGAACAGCAGAGAGCGGCAATTGCCCGCGCGCTTGTTCATCGGCCAAAAATTCTTTTAGCTGATGAGCCGACGGGAAATTTAGACTCAATTAACGCCAACGAAATAATTGAATTGTTATTAAGAATAAATAAATTCGGCACAACCGTAATTTTGGTTACACATAATCGCGAAGTGGTTAATAACTTGAGGCGCAGAGTTGTAACTATTGATGACGGTACGATAATCAGCGATCAAGCGGTTGGTAAATATATATTATAATATGTTTTTTTCTTTTGCCAGAATTATTAAATTTAGCCTGCAAGATATATTTAGAAATATCTGGCTGTCTTTGGTTACGGTAATTATTTTAATTTTAGCCTTGTTTACGGTTAATATGCTTTTGATGGTTAAAGTAATCGGCGATATGGCGGTCGAGGCGGTTGAGGAAAAAATTGATGTTAATCTTTATTTAAAGCCAAACGCGAAGGAAGATGAAATATTGGCTCTGAAAGCAAAAATAAATAATTTAAACGAAGTGAAAAACGTTGAGTATATTTCAAACGCCCAAGCCCTGAAAAACTTCAAAGAGAAGCATCAGGATAATCCGGAAATTTTGGAGGCTTTACGAGAATTAAATATTAATCCGCTTACGCCGACGTTAGTGATTAAACCGAAAAATTTAGATGTTTTTGACAATTTAGTCAATCGTTTAAACGCGCTTGATGAAAATATTATTGAATCAAGGAATTTTACGAATTATAAAGCATTATTGGAAAAAATAAATAGTATTACAAGAAAAGTAACTGAGGCAGGCATATTTTTAAGCGCCATTTTTATTATGATTACGATTTTGGTTATTTACAATTCAGTGCGCGTCGCGATATATACCCACCGCCGGCAAATTACAATAATGAAATTGGTCGGAGCATCTAACTGGTTTATTCAAATGCCATATTTGATATCAGGCCTGATATACGCGTTTTTTGGAGTAGCGGCGATAATGCTTATTTTTTATCCCTTTTTGTCGCTTTTACAACCTTATCTCGAAGCCTTTTTTGTCGGTTACAATGTAAATTTGCTTGACTTTTTTTATGGAAACATGTTTACTATTTTCGGCATGCAATTTTTAGCCGGTTCGCTTATAAATATGTTTGCCAGTTTAATCGCGGTCGGAAAATATTCCAGGGTTTAAAAAATTGACTTTAATGCTTTAATATGTTACTTTATAGAAGACGATAAAAAGTTGTCTTTTTAATTTTAGGATATTTAAAATAATAAAAATATCAGGATAAGCGGGCAATTACCCCGGTATAACCGGGGAGGAAAGTCCGGACTTTGATTTTTGGTTTTATCCAGCATGGATTTTATCCAAAATGAAAGCGACAGTGGGTAACGCCCACCGGAAGAAATTCCAGGGAAAGTGCCACAGAGACAATACTAACCAGCGCTTTCGCGCTGGTGAAAGGTGAAAAGTGATTTGGTGTTTTTTGTTCTCGAGATAAAAAGCTATAAATCTCGTCCTCTGGCAACAGAGTGTACGCGGTAAACCCTGTCTAAAGCAAGAGCAAATCGCGTTAAAGAAGCTTTGCTTCCACGCGAAAAAAGTGGCTCGCATGACCCGATTGGCAATAATCGGGCTAGATAAATGATTGCCCCTCCTACGTTTACAGCTTCGGAGGGCAGGCTCTCTTTTTTTTAAAGAAATAGGGAACTTGTCCTCCGAAGCTTCAGCGCAGGAGGACAGGATCCGGCTTATAGCTTGTCCTGATATTTTTGTTATATTATCAAGTTTTATGAAACGAAGCGAACTATTTTTTTCATTTTTATTGATTCCGTTGGATTACATGGCAATAATTTTGGCAGGCGTATCAGCGTACTATATTCGGTATGCTGATTTTTTTCAAGAATATCGTCCGATAATTTTTGATTTGAATTTTAACGGGTATTTCAAAGTATTAATCGCGATCGCGATTTTATGGATTATTATTTTTGCTTTTGCCGGGCTTTACTCCATAAAAAGCGCGCGAAAATTGATTAAAGAAATTTATCGGGTAGTGTTGGCGTGTTCAACCGGCTTTATGTTGATAGTGATATTGATATTTATGCGGCGTGAATTATTTGATTCTCGCTTTATTGTTTTAGCAGGGCTGATTTTAGCGGTTTTTTATATAAGTTTAGCAAGAATTGTAATTCGTTTAATCCAAAGATCGTTATTTAAAAAAGGCATCGGAGTCCATAAAGTTGTTTTAGTCGGCAACAGCAAAACCGCTGATAATCTCATTAAAAAATTTTCATCTTCAAGCGCTTTCGGATACAAGATTGTTAAGCGCCTAAGGGATTTTAGCATTGAATCCGCGCAAGAACTGGAAGAATTTTTAAAATTAAAAGAGGTTGATGAAGTTATCCAGAGTAATCCTAATTTAAGCAAGGGAGAAATTTTAAGGCTTTACGATTTTGCCGATGAGCATCATATCGTTTTTAAATATGTTGCGGATTTATTGGACGCGAAAGTTTTAAAAACCGAGGTAAATGAAATTGCCGGTATTCCGATAATTGAAGTCAAAAAAACTCCGCTTGACGGATGGGGGAGAATAGCAAAAAGAATTTTTGATTTAATCGGCTCTTCCGTTTTGATTGTAATTTTTAGCCCAATTTTGATTTTGACGGTTATAATTATCAAAATTGATTCTAAAGGACCGATATTTTTTTCCAGGAAAGACGATAATTCGCTTCTATATCGAGTTGGGCAAGGGGGTAATTTATTTCATTATTTTAAGTTCCGTTCCATGATTCCAAAAACCGACAACTTGAGATACTCAGAGCTGGCTGGCCGCAATACAAGAAACGACGGACCCATGGTTAAGATACAGGATGATCCGAGAATTACCAGATTCGGCGAATTTATCCGACATTTTAGCATAGATGAATTGCCGGAATTATTTTTGGTTTTTACCGGAAAAATGAGTTTAGTCGGACCAAGGCCGCATCTGCCGGAAGAAGTCGCGCGCTATGAACATCATCACAAAAAAGTTTTAACTATAAAACCTGGAATGACCGGCATGGCGCAGATTTCCGGAAGAAGCGATTTAAGCTTTGAAGAAGAGGTTAAACTTGACACGTATTACATTGAAAATTGGTCAATTTTACTGGATTTATCAATCCTTATAAGAACTCCTTTGGCAGTGTTTAGGAGTAGATTGGCTGAGTAAAAAAATTAACAAAATTAGAAATTAAAAATTTGTTACGATAATTTAAACGTAATACAAATAAACAACATGAGAGTAGCACTAATTCACGATCATCTGGCTCAAATGGGCGGCGCTGAAAAGGTTTTGCAGGTATTAATAGAAATGTTTCCAGACGCGCCGGTATACACTTTGTTGTATAGACAAAAAAATATAGAAAAAAATTTTCCAAATACCCATATTGAATCTTCCATAATACAAAAACTTCCCGGAAGCGCAAAGTATTATAAATGGTATATGCCTTTTATGCCCATGGCTGTTGAATTTTTTGATTTAACTGATTACGATTTAGTTATTTCCAGTACAAGCTCTTTTGCAAAGGGAGTCATCACGACTCCTGAATGTCTGCATATTTGTTATTGCCATACTCCCACTAGGTATTTATGGAGCGATACCCATCAATATATCAATGAATTAAAATATAATAAATATTTTAAAAAAATTATTTCTTTAATTTTGAATTATGTCAGGATTTGGGATAAAATAGCCGCCGATAGGGTTGATTTTTATATTGCTAATTCAAAAACAGTACAAAAAAGAATTAAAAAATATTATAAACATAGCTCCACTATAATTTACCCAAGCGTGGAAGAGGATCAATTTTATATCTCCAAAAAACAAGGTGATTATTTTTTAACCGGCTGCCGGCTGGTTCCTTATAAGCGTAATGATATTGTTATTAAAGCTTTTAAAAGATTAAATCAAGAATTTGAGAAAAAATATAAACTAAAAATTTTTGGAGATGGCATTGATATGGAACGGTTAAAAAAACTGGCTGGAGACGATAAAAATATTGAATTTTTAGGTCGAGTAACAGATAAAGAAAGAAATAAGCTTTTTAGCGAATGCCAGGCGTTTATTAATCCGCAAAGAGAAGATTTTGGCATAACCATAGTTGAGGCAATGGCTTCAGGCCGGCCGGTTATCGCCTTAAACAGGGGAGGTGCCAAAGAAACGGTTTTAGAAGGAGAGACCGGAATGTTTTTTCATGATGAAAGTCCGGAAGCAATAGCTTTGGCAGTTAAAAATTTTTCTAAGGCATGGGATTCTTATAAAATAAGAGAGCATGCCTTAAAATTTTCCAAAAGCAGATTTAAACGGGAAATAAAAGATTTTATAAATGAAAAAATGAAAAAATTTAAAGAGGGGGCTTGAAAAAATATATTTTATGAAAATTGGAATTGATATCTCAACTTTAATGGATGCGTATTTTAGCGGAGTTTCCGAGTATAGCTATAATCTTATTAAAAAAATTATCGTAAAAGATAAAAAGAATGAATATTTTTTATATTTTAATTCATTCGCGCCTTCAAAGAATTTAAAAATTGATATTTCTGAATATCCAAACGTAAAAGTCGCGCAAACTCGCTATCCAAACAAATTTTTTAAGCATATAATGCAAAATTTATTCAAATTTCCTAAAGTGGATAAAATTTTAGGCGGAGTTGACTTATTTTTTTCTCCGAATTTAAATTTTTTTAATTACACCAATGCCCCAAAAAAAATAATAACCATCCATGATTTGTCTTTTGTAAGATATCCTGAATTTTTTTCTTTAAGAAGAAATTTGTGGCATAAAATGATAAATATTAAAAAAACCTTGCGAAAATACGATAAAATAATCGCTATAAGTAAAAATACCAAAAACGATTTAATGGAATTATTTGACATTTCGGAAAATAAAATACAAGTAATTTACTCCGGGATTGAAAATGATATGCGAAAAATCAGCAAACAAGAATTAAATTTAATCAAAAACGATTATAATTTTAAGCAAAAATATAATTTGCCGAAAAAATTTATTTTATATTTGGGGACAATTGAACCAAGAAAAAATATTGAAAATATAATCAAGGCTTTTGGAATATTTTTAGAAAAAAATCCTCAAGCCGCGGATTATAAACTTGTAATCGCCGGCGGGAGCGGATGGAAAAATAAAAATATTTTTAAAACCTGGAAAAATTCTTTAGAAAAAAATAATATTAAATTTATCGGATATATTGATAAAAATGATAAAAAATATTTATATAATCTGGCTTCGCTTTTTATTTTCCCTTCTTATTACGAAGGTTTTGGTTTTCCGCCGCTTGAGGCTTTGGCTTGCGGCTGTCCGGTAATTGCGGCAAATAATTCCAGTTTAAGCGAGATTGTTGGGGATTACTCAACTTTAATTAACCCGTATGATATTTCCTCAATTGCCAAAACGATTGAATTATACTGTTTGGATAAAATTGATAATAATATTTTTTTAAAAAAATTCGCTAATATTAAAAAAGAATATTCATGGGATAAATGCGCGGCAAAGTATCTGAATTTTTTCGAAGATATTAACAAAAATAATTAGACTTTTTTCTGCCTTTTTGCTAATATATAATCAGCTTTGTAAAAATTAATTAATATTTATTTTTAACCAATAAAAATTATGGAAGAAAAAAAAATTAAAAATTTAGCCAAAGAGAATAAAAAAGAAAAGCATTTTTCAACTCGCGGGTTGGATATTATCATTTCGCTGGTTATCGGGTTGATATTTTTCCTTACTCCGTTATTTTTTACCGGTTTTATCGCCCAAGGCTTAGGCTTTGAAAAAATGATTTTGTTTTATTTTTTGGTTTTAATCGGAATAGTCGCGTGGGTCACCAAGGGAGTTATTTGCGGCGAGCTTAATTTAAAGCGGACGCCCTTGGATATCCCGATAATATTAACATTGGCAGTTTTTATTTTATCAACCATTCTTTCAGTCAACAGCGTTGACAGCTTAATCGGTTCTTATGGAAGTTCGTCAAAAAGCCTTATTGCCTTAATAGTTTTTATTTTATTTTATTATTTGGTGGTTAACAACCTTAATGCCAAAAAAATAAAAATATTTTTTTGGATTTTTATTTCTTCTATCAGCGTTTTAACAATATATGTTTTGCTTCAGTTTAAAGGCTGGTATATTCTTCCTTTTCCTTTCGCGAAAAATGCCGGCTTTAATCCTTTGGGCTCCCTTTCGGCTCTTACAATGTTTTTAGTTATTTCTTTGCCGCTTATTTCGGTTGCCTTGGCCCAAACCAGAGAAATTCTATCAAAAGCCAATTCAAGCCTGATAATTATTGTAAAATCCATTTTAGGCCTAGTGGCAATCGGCGCCTTTATCATTTTATTTCTTTTAAGCGGTTTTACATTTTGGCCGATTGCGATTGTCGGAGCGGCTATAGTTTTAATGTTTTATTTGGCAAAAATAATTAAAATCAGCAACAATAATTTATTAATTCCCTTGGGAGTGTTCTTGGTTTTGATAACATTATTGGTTTTAGGAAATTTTAATTTTGCCTCCATGAATTTGCCGGCGGAAGTCAGTCTTTCCCGGGAGGCTTCCTGGAATATCGCCAAAGCCAGCTTAAAAGAAAATCCAATATTCGGTTCCGGACCTTCAACTTTTTATTACAGTTTTTCCAAGTTTAAAAGCGGTGATTTCAATTCATCTCCGCTCTGGAATGTCCGTTTTGACAGTTCTTCCGGGTCCTTATTTGAATTTTTAGCCACTGTCGGTCCGCTTGGCCTTTTGTCAATTATAATCTTAGCCCTTACTTCATTGTCAATTATCTTTTTATCTATAATAAAAACAAAAGATAAAGAAATTGCATCAATTCTTTTGGCGCTTTTCGCGAGTTTTGTTTCAGCAATTCTTTTTAGTTTATTGTTCGCGCAAAACAATTCATTAATCCTATTAACAGTATTAATTTCAATTTTTGCCGTATCATCGGCCATGGTAATGTATCCTGAAAAATTCAAAGATTTAAAATTATCATTTAGAGCTTCCCCAAAATACGCCTTGGCATTGTCTGCTATATTTTTAACAGTAAGCGCCGGCGTGGTAATTCTTTTTACTATGGGGCTTAAAATGTACCTTGCTGATGTTTATGCCAAAGAAGCAATGGAATCCGGGAATATTGATAAAAAAATTGAAAAATTAAACAAAGCCGTAAGCCTGTCGCCTTACAGAGACAGCTATTATATAAACGCGGCTAACGCGTATATGGCAAAGGCCAATCAACTTGCTCTTAGCGGAAGTAATCAGCCCGAGGTAAGCGCTAATCTGAGCAGAGCGATTGAACAGGGCAAAAAAGCGGTTGATTTAGCAAAAAATAAAGCGGCAAATAATGAATCTTTAGCGTTAATCTATGAAAACACATCTTTTTTTACCAGGGATGCCTTAACATTATCAGAGCAATCATATCAAAAGGTTATTGAGCTTGATCCTAAAAATCCAACGCCGTATTTGCGAATCGCTTTAATTAATATGGCAAGAGCAAATGCCGAGGCGGATGAAGAAGAAAAAAAATATTTTATCGGCGAAGCAATCAAAAAATATGATGAAGCAATTAAGAAAAAAGGTGATTTAGCGGCCGCGTATTATGGCAAAGCAATCGCTTATGAAAAAATGACTGATATTGATAATGCCATTGAGAATCTTAAGCAGGCTAATTTAGCTTCCCGAAATAATCTTGATTATCGTTTTGAATTAGGCCGCCTCTATTTTAACAGGGGAGT
Organism: Candidatus Parcubacteria bacterium; assembly: GCA_023132155.1. Classification (GTDB taxonomy): domain Bacteria; phylum Patescibacteriota; class Patescibacteriia; order Patescibacteriales; family UBA12075; genus JAGLYP01. The sequence continues at coordinate 53,940 of JAGLYP010000028.1, read as the reverse complement.
TGTTCAGCCAAATTTAAGCCAAACCGTTCCTGAACAAATAACCGAAAATGATATCAATCCTGAAAACGCATCCTCTTCAGCGGAACAGCTAAGCGTAAAACCAACCCGTACCGCAGGAAATACAGTTGGTAAAAACGGAGATATAGTTTCAGCAGAGCAATTATTTTTAAGTATTATTAAAAATAATCCTAATCATGCTAACGCCCTTTACAGCCTTGCTGTTTTGTATCAAAAAATCGGCGAAACTGAAAACGCGAAAATGGCAGTTCAGTCATTGCTCAATGTATTACAAGACGAAAGCGTTAAAAATACTGTTAAGCAGCAATTTAAGGATATTTTATAATACTGCCGTTAAACTTTGGAAATAGCCCGAATTTTTATTTCGGGCTATTTTTTAATTTTTACTTTTTGACTTTTAAGCAAAAATAGCTTAAAGTATAAATATACGGAAAATATTTTTCCGAATTTTTATATTGAAAAGATTAATAAATATGCACAAATCAGCAGGTGCCATTATTAAAAATAAAAACGGAGAAATTTTAATGCAGGATCGGGCGCAATTTCCGCCGGGCTGGGCGTGTCCTGCCGGACATATTAAAAAAGGTGAAACTCCGGAGGAAGGGCTAATAAGAGAGGTTGAGGAAGAAACTGGATTAATAATATTAGAGTATAAAAAAATATTTCATGAATTTGTTGAATGGAATGAATGTTCTAAGGGAGTAAGAGGACACGATTGGCATGTTTTTGAAATTTTAAAATGGCAAGGAGAAGTAAGGTCAAGCCGTGAAGCAAAAGAAATGAAGTGGGTGAAATTACAAGAATTAAAAAATTTAAAGTTAGAAAAAGTTTGGGGGTATTGGTTTAAGAAATTAAAAATAATCTAACATACCAAATTTATGAAAATAACTTTAAGCGGCAGCAGCGCTTTTCGACAAAAAAAAGTGGAAATAATGGATAAATTAATTAAATTAGGGCATAAACCAATTATACATCCTCATTATATTGAATCTGTGAAGGGGGATAGAAAAAACATAATGGAAAGAATTAATAAGGGCGAGCATGCTCAGCTTAAAATTGAGAATGATTACATTATGTGGTATTACCGGGCTATTGTTAGCAGTGATGCTATTTTGGTAGTTAATTTAAAAAAAAATGAAATAAATAATTACATCGGTGGTAATACATTAATGGAAATTGCTTTTGCCTATGTCAACGATAAAAAAATTTATCTGCTTAATGATATTCCGGAAATTAGCTATAAAGATGAAATAATAGCTATGAAACCAATTATTATAAATAACGATTTAAATAAGATTAAATAAAATTAAAATGGACGAAAATCTTAAATTTTATGAATTTATAAAATTTTTAAATAAATTAAAAGAAGAGAAAAGATTTTTAGGTGTTAAAAATATGAAAGGTGATAACTCCGCGGATCATAGTTGGCGGCTGGCAATGATGGTGATTTTAAGCGCTGAATTTTATAAAATAAAAATAAATATTTTCAAAGCCATTAAGATTGCCCTTGTTCATGATATAGTTGAAATTATAGCTAAGGATATAACACGTGCCGATAGAGTGAAGAAAAATATTTCAGATGAAGAAAAGCTAAAAAATGAAAAACCTGCAATGAAAAAAATTATAAAAATTGCTCCGAAAAAAATTGGCACAGAAATTGAATTATTATGGGAAGAATATGCCGCGCGAAAAACCAAAGAAGCAAAAATAGTGGCAAGTCTTGATAAGATTGAAGGCCTAATGACTTTTTTTGAAAAAGGCAAACCGGCGAAATGCTACGCGAGCTATATTGCCACTTACGCAAATGTATATTTGAAAGAAACACCTGAGCTTAAAAATTTATATGTTTCTTTGCAAAAAGAAATGAAAATATCTTATATAAAAAATGGTATAAAATGGGAAAAAGAGTATGAAAATATATAATTTTTAATTTTATAGAAAAATATGCTAGACATAAAATACATTCAAAAAAACAAGAAAAAAATTAAAGAGGCGGCGAAAAATAAGAATATTGACATTGATATTGATTTGCTATTAAAAATTAATAATGAAAAGAGGGGAGCACAGACAAAGCTTGATGAGCTGCGCGCGAAACGTAATGAATTGGCTAAATCAGCCAAAGGCGGCCGGCCAACTGATAAGCAAATCAAAAAAGGAAAAAAAATTAAAGAAGAAACTGCCGCTCTTGAAGCAAAGCTAAAAAATATTAAAATTAATTTTAACGATCTGATTATTCAAGTACCAAATGTTATTTCCGATGATACCCCGATAGGGAAGGATGAATCAGAAAACAAAGTAATCAGAAAATTTGGCGAACCGACAGAATTTGATTTTAAGCCAAAAGATCATATGGAGCTGGGAATGATACATGGAATAATTGATACTGAGAAATCCGCGAATATTTCCGGTTCACGGTTCAACTATCTTTTCGGCGAAGCTGTGCTGCTGCAATTTGCTTTAATTCAGTTTATAATGGCGGCTCTAACTGACAGAAAAATAATAAAACAACTCGCGGACAAGGTTGGCAACCCCTTTGACAAGCCTTTTACGCCAGTACTTCTTCCGGTAATGGTAAAATCCGAGGTAATGAAAAAAATGGATCGTTTTGATCCATTGGGAGATAGATACTATCTTGAACAAGACGAAGTTCTGCTTATAGGAAGCGCCGAACACACGCTTGGACCGATTCATATGAACGAAATTATTAAAGAAAAAGATTTACCCATTAGATATATTGGCTATTCAACTGCTTTTAGAAGAGAGGCGGGCTCGTACGGCAAGGATATGGCAGGGATTCTGCGTCGGCATCAGTTTGACAAAGCGGAAATGGAAACATTTGTTCAGGCGGAATATGGCCAATTAGAACAAAATTTGATTGTAGCAATCCAAGAATATTTATTGCAACGGCTCAATATTCCATATCAAGTCGTGGCTGTATGCTCGGGCGACATGGGGAAACCTGATTTTAGACAAATAGATATTGAGTGCTGGATGCCAGGCCAAAATAAATATCGTGAAACCCACACCTCTGATTATATGACAGATTTTCAGTCGCGAAGGCTAAATATAAAATACAAAACCAAGACAGGTGATAAAAAGTTTGTTCATATGAATGACGCAACGGCCTTTGCTATGGGACGAATTTTGATAGCCATTATAGAAAATTATCAGCAAAAAGACGGATCAATAATTATCCCCGAGGTATTAAGAAAATACATGCCTGGAAATATTGGGAAAATAGTTAAAAAATAAATGTTTGAACGCACAAAAAATCTTAGGCTTTCAATTATAAAGCAAATAGAGCTGAAAGCAAGCGTATTCCCGGATGCTATTTCACTCGCGCAAGGAGTGCCGAGCTTTGACACCCCTGTATGCGTTAAGCGAAGAGTGGAACGCGCTCTTAGACGGGGAGTGGTGGCCAAATATTCGCTTTCACCGGGTCTTCCCGAATTAAGAGAGCTGATTGAAATTCAGCTTGAAAAAGAAAATATGTTTTATGATTGGGAAAAAGAAATTATCGTTACCGCCGGAACAATTGAGGGAATTACCGCGTCTATTTTAGCGATTACCGCGCCAGGGGACGAAATTATTATTCCAGAGCCGACTTATACAAGCTATCGCGAGGTAATTTATTTAGCCGGCTGCAAGCCTGTTTTTGTTCCATTAAATGAAAAAAAAGGCTGGGCGTTTGGACTAAATGAATATGAAAAGGCTATTACTGATAGAACTAAAGCGATATTTTTTTGCAACCCCAACAACCCAACCGGAACAATTTATTCAAAAGAACAGCAATTGGGATTGGCCGGGCTCGCAAAAAAATATAATTTATTTATTATAACCGACGAAGTTTATAAAGATTTTGTTTACAATAATGAACAAATTTTTTCTCTGGCGGAAATACCTGATTTACGGGAGCAAGTGATAAGAATTTACGGTTTTTCCAAGGCATACGCTATGACCGGCTGGCGAGTCGGCTATGTGCATAGCGATGAAAAAATTATTAGAGAAATTGTTAAAGTGCACGACGCGCTAGTTACTTGCGCGCCGGTAATCTCACAGTACGCGGCAATGGGCGCTTTGGAAATGGGGGAGGGCGATGTTGAAAATTTCAATAAGAATTACAAAAAAAGACGGGCTTTAATTTGCGCGCGGCTTGACAATCTCAAAAATATTTTTTCTTATGTTTATCCGCAAAGCGCTTACTATGTATTTCCTAAAATAAAAATTAATATAAAAAACGCGTGGGATTTTTCTCTTGAGTTATTGGATAAAACCCATGTTGCCGTCGTCCCCGGATCTGCTTTTGGCAACAACGGAGAAGCACATATCCGTTTAAGTTTTGGCAGAAGCGAAGAAGATATAAATACGGCCTTTGACAGATTTGATGATTATTTTAAAAACGCTTAAAAATATGAAAACATTTTTAAAAATATTATTAAAATATTATTTAAAATATATAAGCAAGTTAATCATATTTATTCATAAACCGATAATTATTGTTGTTGCCGGAAGCGCTAATAAATATTTTGTAAAGCAAGAAATAAAAAACAGATTATTGGAAAAAGATTTTAGCGTTCGCGCGAACCCAAAAAATTTTAACACGGAAATCGGAATGCCACTGGCAATTTTAAATTTGCCAAGCGGATATAATTGTTATAAAAAATGGCTGCCAATAGTTTATTCAGCTTTCAAAAAAATTTTTCAAGCTAATTTTCCAAAATTTTTGGTTTTAAGCCTTGGCTCATCCGATCCTGGCGATATGAAATATTTATTAAAAATTATTAAGCCCGAGATTGCCGTTATTACCGAAATAACACAGCGTTATATGGAGGGCTTTAGCGATTTAAACGGTTTATTAAATGAATATGTCTGCCTTGTTAAAAAGCTTAATAAAAAAAATTTGCTGCTGTTAAATAATGATAATTTAAGAATTAAGTCATTGGAAGGCGATACTAAAGCAAAAGTTATTACTTTTGGTTTTTCAAGCGATTCTGACTGTCAAGCCGATATTTTTAAAAAAATAGCAAGCGGCCAAAATATAAAAATAAATTTTAAAAATAAATCCTATAATTATAATATTAAAAAATTTGGCAAACACCATGTTTACGCGCAAATGGCCGGATTAATAATTCAGGCTTATGTTTCTGAAAAAATTACGTAAAAATAATAAAAATTTTTATCAACGCAAAAAATACACAAATCCTTTTTTCCAAAAATCAAAAAAACGAAAAAGGCATTACGCAAGCGACTCGCGGATTTTAAAAATATCTAAATTTTTTTTACTGGGTTTATTTTTTTTCATCGGTTTAACCGCGTGGTTTGTTTTTTATTCAAATTATTTTTCAATTAAAGAAATTGAAGTTAGGGGAGGAGGCAGAATTAATCCGGAGTCAATTAAAGAAGCGGCATGGAAACAAATTAATGATTCATATTTGGCAGTTATCCCGCAAAGAAATATTTTTATATTTAATAAGGATAAATTTAAAAATACTCTTGAAAATAAGTACGTGTTTAATAATTTGCTTATTGTTAAAAAAATACCTGATAAAATTATAGTGGAATTTAATGAAAAAAAATATGCTTTAATTCTAAAAGAAGGCGATAGGTATTATTATTGCGGAGACAGGGCGGAAGTAATTTCTGAAATTGACAATGTCATAGAGGTGAGCCAAAAAGATTATCCTGTTATTGAAAACTTAATTGAGCGAACAAAAATTAAACAAGAGCAAATTAGCTGTATTTTAAAAATATTTCAAGTGTTTAAGGATTATGAAAAAGAGTTTAAAATAAATAAATTTATTATTGATGAAGAATTAAATACAGTTAAAGTTGAATTATTAAACGGTCCAAAAATATTTTTTAGTACCGGGGAAAAAATTGAAAAACAAATTAACAAAGTAATAACTATAAAAAATGAAAAATTAAAAGAAAGTTTTTTTGTTAAAGAATATATAGATGTCAGAATCGGAGATAGTATTTATTATCGTTAGTTAAATAGCTAACATTAAATAAAATATATTTATTTTATTTAATGTTAGCCAAAATAATAAAATATGGAAATTGCTTTTAAAATTGTATTTGTTTTAGCTATAATTGTTTTTTGTCTAACCGTAATTGGATTTTTTTTGCTGTTTATTAAAATATTGTTTATGTTTACGGGGGAGTTTAGTTTTTTTGGCATACATTTTAGTCCTATTGAATTAAGATAATGATAAAATTTAAATAGCTAAATTGCCATATCTTTTAATAATACTTCGTTTAATCTACATTATGCGACGTATTGTATAGAGGTGGTTTAGGTCGTAAAATATAGTTAATGTTAGCCCTTTTGCTTGTCATTGCGAGCGCCAGCGAAGCAATCCCGCGGTTCCTGCACCGTCCATTGTTATCACGCCTGGTGTTCTGTGGCACGGGATTGCTTCGCTGGCGCTCGCAATGACAATTACAACAGCGCTCGCAATGACAAAAAACTAGCAGCTCGCAATGACAATTTTTATAACAAATAAAAAATGCAAAACAACTCAAAACCAATAATTGAATATCTGATTGACTACCTTGATTTTTTGGAAATTGAGAGGGGATTGAGCGCGAAAACGCAAGAAAATTACTCTCGTTTTTTAAATAAATTTTTTAATTGGCTAAGCGATAATAATTTAGATAAATTAAAGCCGGAAAAATTAAATGATAAGCATATTTGGAAATATCGCCTTTTTTTATCCAGACACGTTGATCCGCGGACAAAAACCGCCCTTAAAAAATCAACGCAGAATTATTATCTAATTGCTTTGCGCGGCCTGCTTGATTTCTTTGTTGAAAAAAAAATCAATTCACTCTCCCCCACCTCCATTAAATTAGCCAGGGATAAAACTCAAAGAGAAGTAAAATTTTTAAAACTGGAACAATTGGAAAGACTCCTACTCTCCCCTAACATGTCTACCGCGATCGGCTTAAGAGATCGGGCGATTTTAGAAACTTTATTTTCAACAGGGTTAAGAGTTGCCGAACTTGTCGCGTTAAATCGCGAACAAATTAAAATTCCAAAAATTACTGATGAAATTGAGTTATCAATTACCGGTAAGGGCGGAAAAATCAGAACTGTTTATTTGTCCGCGCGCGCGACAAGATCTCTAAAAAAATATTTAGATAAACGCAACGATATTGACGATGCTTTGTTTATAAATTATAAGCCGGGAATTGAAAAAAACGGCGCGGAGCGCCGTTTAACCGTAAAAAGCATTGAAAACATCGTAAAAAAATATGTTAAAATTTGCGGATTGCCAATCGCGTCCACACCGCATACGCTTAGGCATTCTTTTGCCACCGACTTGCTTGCCCAAGGCGTTGATTTGCGCATGGTGCAAGAATTTTTAGGCCATCAAAATATCGCAACTACGCAAATTTATACCCATGTAACCAATAAACAGCTTAAAGATATTCACAGGAAGGTTCATAGCGGGCGGAATATGAAGGAATAACCCCGCCCTTCGCGAAGGGCGGGGCGGGGTTACGGCAAATAAGCTAAAGGATCAACCGGAATTCCGTTTAGTCTTACTTCAAAATGAAGATGCGGACCGGTTGTTAAGCGGCCTGCGCCTGGAGTTCCGGGCAATCCGCCGGAAAGAGCGATTTTTTGGCCTTGTACCACATAATCATCTTCTTTAACATAAGCTTTGATAATATGCCCGTACACAGTGGATATTCCATCACCATGGATAATCATAATATAGCCATAACGCGAGGAGTTGTCTGATCTTACCCGAGCGACATACCCGGAAGCGGCCGCCATAAGCGTACTCCCCTGTGCCGCGCGAATATCAGCGCCCGGATGTTCAAAAATGTGGCGAAACGGATAATCCGGATCATGAAAATAGGCGGTAATAATATTTTTTTTAACCGGCCAAATTAAGCCATTATCATTAAATTCCAGTTTTTTTCCTTCAAGCTTGGCCAATTTGGCTCTAGCCAATTTTTCCATACTGGCGATTTCAGCGGCCGTGTCTTCCTGTTCTTGTTTTGCCTGAGCTAAAAGCCGTTGATACTCGCGTTCAGATTGTCCGACTTGTGAAAGAATATGGATTTTATTTTCTTTTTCACTTGCCAGTTTAATCTTTTTTTCTTCCAAATCTTTTTTCATTCCCGCCAAATCTTCGCTTTTGCGCGTTAAAGTCTTTTGCTCTTTTTCAAGCTCCCTTTTTAATTTTTCAAGACTTCCAAGGCTTTTATCTAAGCTCTCATTTATATCCTCTAAATATCTTACTTGAGTTAAAAATTCCGATAATGACCTATTTAAAAGCATCATCTCCAAAGAATTAACATTATCGCGTTTTTGCATCAAGCGGATAACATCGGCAATTTGTTTTTTTTCTCTCGCGATCCTCTTATCTTTGTTTACGATTTCCAAATCGGTTTTTTGAATTTCCAATTTAACGCGATCAATGTCAATCTCAACAAGCTCAATATCCAATTCGGATTTAGCCAAACGATTATCCAAAAGTGCTAATTGATTGTTTAAACTGGCTTTTTCTTTCTGTTTTTCCTCAATTGCGGCTGAATATTTTTCCTGCTTTTGCTGAATTCGCTTAATTTCATTTTTTTTATCCGAAATATCATTATTAATCCGCTTGACTTCCCTATTGAGCATGCTTGCCTCATTAGAATTTACTTGCCCGATTGCGGTTGAACCGGAAAACAGCAAAAAAACCAATAAGATTATCGTAAAGTTGGTTATTTTTTTAAATATTTTTTTCTTCATGGGAATTGTTTAGTTTTTATTTTTATATCAATAATATAGCATAATTTAAAATAATAAAAAAGGGCGAGAATTTTATCTCGCTCCCCTCTGTCATTCCCGACACACATTTGCCCCGCAGGGAAATTATATTAAATGATCGGGAATCTCTTTAAAAGCATCTAAATTATTTTTTAAGATAATAGTTGTTAATATAATATTTTTTTAAAACATTTTATTATTTTTTATGTTCATTGATTTTTACGAGATCTCCGATCATTTAATATAATTTCCCTGCGGGGCTGGGAGTGTCGGAGATGACAATGTCAAAATAAGTCAATAGCATCCTGGATTTTTTCCAAACTCTCCTCCTTGCCTAAAACAAAAGCAACCTCAAAGGGTCCCGGGCTTTGTTTTTTGCCGGTTAAAGCGACTCTTGCCGGCCAAAGATAATCCCCCACTTTTAAATTATTGTCTTTAAAATATTTGATAATTATATTTTCAATATTTTCTTTTGTCCATTCTCTTTCCGAAATTTTTTCTAAAATATTTTTTATCGTTTCCAAATTTTTTTTGCAGTCTGATTCTTTTTGTTTTTTCCAAATTAGCATATCTTTTGGATAATCCAATTTATCAACAAAGAAAAATTCGCTTAAGTCCCCTATTTCAGATAATTTTTTTAGCCTTTCCTGCTCAAGCGCGACTACGTTTTTAATAAATTCGTCTGTCTTTTTATTTTTGTCGCCGGTTTTTTTAATATTATTCTCCAAATAAGGCTTAATGATTTCAACTAACTTATCCAAATCCATTTTGCGGATATAATAACCGTTGAAATAATCCAGCTTTTCAATATCAAAAATTGACGGGGAAATATTTATATCTTTATATTTGAATATTTTTTCCAATTCACTTAAAGTAAATATTTCATTATCGCCTTTTGGATGCCAGCCGAGAAGTATGGAAAAGTTTATTAAAGCTTCAGGCAAATATCCTTTTTCCAAATAATCCTCAACTGCCGCATCGCCTTGGCGCTTGCTTAATTTGCCGCCTTCCTTGTTTAGGGTTAGCGGGATATGGATAAATTTCGGCGGCACCCAGCCAAAAGCCTTGTAAAGCAGAATATTTTTAGGAAAACTCGGTATCCACTCCTCTCCCCTGACAACATGGCTGATTTCCATTAAATGGTCATCTACCACAAGCGCAAACTGGTAAGTCGGCATGCCGTCTGACTTGATTAAAACATGATCTTCCAGCTCACCGGCTTGAAATTTAATTTTTCCTCTCAGCTCATCATTAACAATTACTTCTCCCGCGAGAGGCATTTTTTGCCTAATAACAAACTTTTCTCCGGAATCTATTTTTTTTATAACTTCTTCTTCGTTTAAATCACGACAGCAACGGTCGTATCGCGGCGGCAGTTTTCGCGCTTGTTGGTCCTCACGCATTTTTTGTAAACGTTCAGGCGTGCAAAAACAATAGTAAGCTTTTTTGTCATTAAGAAGTTTTTTAATATACTTACTATAAAATTTTTTTCTTTGGCTTTGAATATACGGCCCGTAATCCCCTCCTACGCGCGGTCCTTCATCAAATTTGAATCCCAAACGGTCTAAAGTATCATAAAGTTTTTCCTCAGACTTTTCAACATAACGTTTTTGGTCGGTATCATCCAGCCGTAAAATTATTTTGCCGCCTAACTCCTTGGCCAATAAGTACACAAAAAGCACGGTCCTTAAACTGCCAATATGCAAAAATCCGGTTGGACTGGGCGCGAAACGCGTTCTGATTTTTTTCATATTTTTTTATTTATTGAATATATATTAGCAATTTTTTTTAATTTTAGCAAATTTTGTTAAATAACCCCAAATATTTTTCAGTTGCTTCTTTGCGGCATTTATGGACAATATCCAATACCTTATTATCTTCAACCCATTGCCAATTTCTATGTTCCCAAAAATTTATTTTAATATCCGCGTCTCTCCCCGTAAATTTTGCAATATACAAGCTCTGCTTTTGCCCTTTATAGCCTATGTGCTTTCGCGCGTTTTTATACTTCCCTGTTTCATTTTTTTGTCCGAATTTATATTTATAAATATTTTTATAAGCTTTTATAAATTTGAATTTATTACAATTAAGCTCCTCGCTTAGTTCTCTCTCCCCTGCTCTTTCAAGGTCTTCACCGTCTATTCCGCCTTGAGGCAGCTGCCAATGGCCTAAATCATTCTTTCTTTCTACCAATAAAATATATTTTTTATTATTTTCATATTTATATAAAAGACAGGCAACATTTGGACGATATAAAAAAGGCAGAATAAAACGCCAACGTAAAAATTTATAAGTAAATTTAACGACCGCGTTATAAATTCTTTTTGTTCGTTTAGGCTGTTTAACAAGCCGCCACAGCCACTCCAATCCTAACTTTCTAAAAATATAAGGCGCGCGCTTAATTTTTTTAGTTAGAAAATCAAAAGCCCCGCCCACTCCGAGCGCCAGTTTAATTGACTTGATTTTACGGGCATTATGATAAATAAATTTTTCCTGCAATGGCGCGCCGAATAAACAAAATAAAATATCCGGAGCAAAATCACTTGTTTTTTTATTAATTATTTTTTGCCATTCATTTTTATCGCGAGGATTATCAACTACCATATATCTTAACCCTGGAAATCCTGTTGACAACATTTTTTCAATATCTTTCTTGCTTGATAATCCTTTTCGCCGATTAATTATCAATATTTTTTTAGATTTTTTTTGAGCTATTTTTAAAATATCCCTGCTTAAATCAGCGCCGGTGATCCGCTTAATATTTTTTCCCAATAAAAAAGCCGCGAATTTCAAGCCAATGCCGTCAGCGATTGAATAATCGGCTTTATTTAAAATATAAAAATACTCTTCATCTTTTTGCGCTTGTAAAATTATTTCCGGATTAGGGGTTATTAAAAATTTAAAATTATTTTTTTCTAAATTTTTTTCAACTCGCGATAAAAGATTTTGTTTGGAAATATTATCAATATTTATTCCCAATATGCTTATGCTTTTTTTTCTGTCCATATTTTTTGGGCATATCGCCGAACACCGCTTCGGCGACATGCCCATTTTAGCTATAAATTTATTATAGTAAATATTCTTGCGTTCGGCAATAAAATGTGATATTTTATGAATAATAAATGTTAATAACATTTTCAAAATGAAAAAAGCAAAATTCTATAAAACCAATCAGGACGGATCCGCGCAATGCCTGTTATGCAATCATAATTGCGTGATTCAAAATAAGCAAACAGGAATTTGCTTAAACAGAATCAATAATGGCGGAAATCTGTATACGCTTGGATATGGCGTTATCAGCGCGCAAAATATTGATCCGATTGAAAAAAAGCCTTTTTTTCATTTTATGCCGGGTTCGCTAGCCTTTTCAATCGGTTCCTTGGGCTGCAATTTTAAATGTGATAATTGCCAAAACTACGCGATAAGCCAAGTGAAAAGCATTGAAAAAATACTTGATAATTTTAGCAATATTAACCCCGAACGGATTGTTGAAGAGGCAATCGGCAATGATTGCCAATCAATAGCTTATACTTATAACGAGCCGACTATTAATGTTGAATACTACCTTGATGTTATGCGCCTGGCGCAGGCTAATGGCTTGAAAAATCTTTGGGTATCTAACGGTTATATGTCCAATGAATGTTTGAAAGAAATATTCCCCTATCTTGACGCGATTAATATTGATTTAAAATCTTTTGACAATAATTTTTATAATAATATTTGTTCAGCCAGATTAGAGCCGGTTTTGGATAATTTAAAAAAAATAAAACAAGAGCAAATTCATTTGGAAATAACCACCTTAATCATTCCCGGCCTTTCCGATAATATTGAAACTTTAAGCCAAATAGCCGATTTTATAGCTTCAGAATTAGACGGCGATACCCCGTGGCATTTAAGCAAATTTTCACCTGATATTTCATGGAAATTAAAAAATTTTCCCCCGACAGGAGAAGATATAATTTATCAGGCTTATGAAATAGCCAAAGACGCGGGAGTAAAATATGTTTATGTCGGCAATATACCCGGCGATCAAAAAGAAAACACTTACTGTCCCCGCTGTAATGAATTGGCGATAAGAAGGCTCGGCTATCACGTTGAACGCCTTGACCAAAACGGCCATTGCATACAATGCGATAGGAGTTTGGATATTGTGGAGTAAAAAAATCTAAGATTTAACCGCAAAGGGATGCCTGCAATTACGTACTGTCCCTTTTAAACACTCAAAATAAATTTTACTTGACAACATGCTCCATAAATACTATTATTAAATTAGCACTCAAGCAGTGAGAGTGCTAACTTACAAGTTATGCCCAAAGGGCACTAACAGTAGTCGGGAATATTCAAATTCCTTGACTATAAATTAAAGATTTAATATAAATATTATGTTTAATAAGTTTACCAATAAATCACAAGAAGCGATTATTAACGCGCAAATTATCGCCCAGGATTACGGGCAATCTCAGATTGAAAGCTTGCATATTTTTGCCGCGCTTTTAACCCAAAGCGAAAGCTTAATTAAGCCGGTTTTGGAAAAATTAAAAATTTCACCCGAAGAAGTGGAAGATATGATTTTTAAAAAAATTGAAAAAAGGCCAAAGTCCCCTACTCCTGTGCCGGAAAATGTTGGCGCGGTTCAGGGTACCGCGGAGGTGGCAATGATTTTAGAAAGAGCAAAAAAAGAAGCCGATCAAATGGATGATGAATATATTTCCACCGAACATATCCTTTTGGCTTTGATCGGCATAAAAAGCGAATCACAGGAAATTCTTTTGCGCCTTGGGGTTGATTATGAAAATATTTTAAAAATTTTAGCGGAACTTCGCGGTTCGCAAAAAGTTGACAGCCCCAATCCTGAAACAAAATATAAAGTTTTAGAAAAATACGCGATTAATTTAACTGAATTGGCAAAACAGAAAAAACTGGACCCTGTAATCGGCAGAGATGAGGAAATTCGCAGAATAATGCAAATTTTATCTCGCCGCACAAAAAACAACCCGGTTGTTATCGGAGAGGCCGGAACGGGAAAAACCGCGATTGTTGAGGGATTGGCGCAAAGAATTATTGATGGCGATGTTCCTGAAACCTTAAAAAACAAAGAATTAATCAGCCTTGACCTGGGTTCAATGGTCGCCGGCGCGAAATTCAGAGGTGAATTTGAGGATCGTTTAAAAGCGGTTTTAAAAGAGATTAAATCTCAAGAAGGCAGAATTATTCTATTTATTGATGAATTGCATACAATCGTCGGAATTGGCGCGTCTGAAGGCGCTATGGATGCTTCAAATATGCTTAAGCCCGCTTTGGCGCGCGGCGAATTAAAAACAATCGGCGCCACTACCGTTAAAGAATATCAAAAATACATTGAAAAAGACGCTGCTCTGGAAAGGCGCTTTCAGCCGATTTACGTTTCCGAGCCAAGCGCCGAAGATACAATCGCGATTTTAAGGGGAATTAAAGAAAAGTATGAAGTTCATCATGGCGTAAGAATTACCGATGATGCCATAATGTCCGCGGTTAAACTTTCTTCCCGCTATATAAGCGACCGTTTTTTGCCGGATAAGGCGGTTGATTTAGTTGACGAAGCCACAAGCGCGCTAAGAATGGAAATTGATTCAATGCCCGAGGATCTGGATAAATTAAAAAGAGAAATTAAAAGATTAAAAATTGAAAAAGCCGGTTTAAAACATGACAAAAAAAGCAATGTAAAAATCAAGCATTTAAATAAGCAAATTGAAGAATTTAAAGAAAAAGCCGATCAAATTGAATTGCACTGGAACAACGAAAAAAATATCATATCAAAAATAAGCGTAAAAAAGAAAGAAATTGATAATTTGAAAGCTGAAGCTGAAATTATTGAAAGACAGGGTGAAGACTTGGCTAAAGTAGCGGAAATCAGATACGCGAAAATTCCAGCATTGGAAAAAGACGTAAAAGAATTGGAAACAGGATTATTAAATATCCAGAAAAAAGGGCAAAGAATATTAAAAGAAGAAATTGACAATGAAGATATTGCCAAAGTTGTAGCCCGCTGGACGGGAATTCCGGTTTCAAAAATGCTTGAATCTGAAATTAAAAAACTGGCAAAAGCCGAAATTGAATTGTCTAAGCGCGTCAGGGGCCAGGATGACGCGATTAAATCTGTTGCCAACGCGATTCGCCGTTCGCGAGCCGGAATATCCGAAGAGCAAAAACCAATCGGATCATTCCTGTTTGTCGGACCAACCGGCGTGGGAAAAACCGAATTAGGCAAAACCTTGGCGGACTTTATGTTTAACGATGAAAATGCTTTAATCAGGCTGGATATGAGTGAATTTATGGAAAAGCACAGCGTTGCCCGCATGATAGGCTCCCCTCCCGGCTATATCGGACATGAAGAAGGCGGACAGTTAACGGAAAAAATCCGCCGCCGCCCTTATAGCGTAATTTTATTTGATGAAATTGAAAAAGCCCACCCTGAAGTATTTAATATTCTTTTGCAAATTTTAGATGATGGCCGTTTAACCGATGCTAAGGGACGGGTGGTTAATTTTAAAAATTCAATTATCATTATGACATCCAATCTTGGCAATGAAGTTATTAAGCAATATTCAATCGGATTTTCCGATGAAAGCGATAAGGCGGAAGCCGTTAAAATCAGAGATAGCGAAATGAAAGAAAAAATTGACATAATTCTTAAAGAAAATTTTAAGCTGGAATTTTTAAATAGAATTGACGAAATTGTAATATTCAAAAGCCTTAGCAAAAAGGTATTGGTTGAAATAGTGGATCTTGAATTAAATAAATTGGAAAAAAGACTGCTTGACAAAAATATTAAGCTAAAAATCGCGGCTAAAGTTAAAAAAATGCTGGCTAACAAGGGTTATGATATAACTTTTGGAGCGCGGCCGTTAAAAAGAATCATACAAAATTCAATCCTTGATGAATTGGCTCTGGAAATTATTAAAGGCAAAATCAAAGAAGGAAACAAGATATCAATTGATCTTGGAATTAAAGATAAATTATTGGTTAATGTGAAATAAAAAATAAAAAATCGTCCCGCCCCTCGCAATGGGCGGGACGATTTTTTTATATAAAGTTTTTTGTAAAAAAAGATAAAATAATGTATAATGGCTATATTGCTGTATTGTTATATTGTTTAATTTTATTAACAATATAACAATACAGCAATATAACAATACAAAATATGCTAAAAAAAACTTATTTAATAATCACATGTTTTATTATTTTTGCGTGTTTAAGCACAGAATCGCTGGCAGCGCTTTTTGATCCAAATCATATAATCAGCGATGAGGAAATACTTGACGCGGACTCAATGACGCTTTCTGAAATTGACGCTTTTTTGCGCGCTAAAAACGGATACATTTCCAAAAACAACCTTTCTGATTACGCGGGGCGAACCAAAACCGCGGCGCAAATTATCTATGATGCCGCGAATAATTATGATTGCGGCAATTCGGATTTATTTACTCACGCAAATCCGCAAGAAAAAGAAAGATTTTGCCAAAAAGTTACAATCAACCCTAAATTTTTAATTGTGCTTTTGCAAAAAGAGCAAAGCCTTATTACCGCAACAACACCAACGCAAAGACAGCTTGATTGGGCAACCGGTTATGGATGTCCGGATGGCGGAGGCTGCAATGACAGATGGAAAGGTTTTGGCAAGCAAGTAAACTCGGCCGCGCTGCAATTTTTTGATTATATAAAAAATCCGCGCCATTACAACTATCGCGCCGGAAATACTTACACTATAACCAATACCAATAAACCGCCGATGGAAGTTACTCCTTTAAATAACGCTACCGCCGCTTTATATAATTATACGCCGCATGTTTATAATGGAAATTATAATTTCTATAAACTATGGATGCGTTATTTTACTTTTAGCTATCCTGATAACACCCTTTTGCAAATAAAAGGCGAGCCCGGCGTTTGGCTTATCAAAAACGGTCAAAAACGCCCATTCTTAACCAAGGGCGCGCTAACTTCAAGATATGATTTAAATAAAGTAATTCAAGTTAATAAATCAATTTTAGACCAATATCCAAAAGGAGCTCCGATTAAATTTCCTCAATATTCCTTAATCCGCAGTCCGCGCGGAACTATTTATTTGTTAGTTGACGACAAACGCCGCGGACTTGCGAGCGCGGAAGCATTTAGAAAAATCGGATATAACCCGGAAGAAATTTTAAACGCCAGCTGGGAAGATGTCAACGCCTACGAAGAGGGCGTACCTATTACCGCGACTTCAAGCTATCCTACCGGAGCCTTATTGCAAGATAAAGTTAGCGGCGGCATCTACTACGTAACCGAAGGCACAAAAGCCCCTCTTTGGGACGCGGTTTTATTAAAAACCAAATTCAAATGGAAATCCATCACTCCGGAAAGTCCGGAAAAATTAGCCAGCTACAAAACCGTTGAACCGGCAATTTTCAATGACGGCGAGCTGTTAAAATCAAATCTCTCTCCGGCCGTATATGTAATTGACAATAAAAAACGGAGGCCGATAACTTCAGGTAAAATTTTTGAAGATTTAGGTTATTCCTGGGATAATATCATAACTGTCCCTGAAAAAATCCTTAATCTTTACGCCGAAGGCGGCGCGGTTAAGGAAATATTTACTGAAGATATAATTGACACAGACAGCGCAAGCTCCACTGATACAATTTTAGCCTCCTCCACAGACGAAATATTAGAAGATGAAATCAATAATGTTTTAAATCCTTGATTCCTAATTCTTAATTCTTAATTCCTAAATCTATGCCTCTAGTATTCGCGAGCATTGTCCCCCATCCGCCGATTTTAATTCCAGCGATCGGAAAAGATCATCTGAAACAATTGAAAGCGACTTTAAATTCGTATGAAAAATTAAAAAACAAATTAAGCGAAAAAAATATTGATACGATCATTATTATTTCGCCGCATGGAAAAGCATACGAGAATTCTTTTACAATTAATTTTAATCCAAAATTAAGCTGTAATTTTAAAGATTTCGGTGATTTTTCCACGCAAAAAACATGGGACTTGGATATTGAATTGGCATATAAAATCAAAGAGGAACTTGAAACAAATACTCCGCTTCAGCTTAATACCGATGATTTTTTAGATCACGGATCGGCTGTTCCGTTATATGTTCTTACCGGGAATTTGAAAAATATAAAAATAATTCCAATTTGTCATTCAGGGCTCAGCCTGGAAGAACACTTCAATTTCGGTGAAAAGCTTAAAACTCAAATTTTTGTCAGCAATAAAAATATCGCCGTGATTGCTTCAGGCGATCTTTCCCATAGTTTAATTAAAGATTCTCCCGCGGGGTATTCGCCTAAGGGCAAAAAATTTGATAAAAAAATCATAGAATTACTAAGCGCGAAAAAAATTAATGAAATTTTAAATCTTGATCCGGAATTTATAAATGAAGCTAAAGAATGCGGCTTGCGCCCGTTTTTAATCCAGCAAGGAATATTAAAAAATGTTAATTATAAAGCAAAAACGCTTTCTTATGAAGCGCCTTTTGGAGTCGGATATCTGGTTATGGATTTTGAAATTAGCTAAAATTTATTCTTTGCTGGTTAATATTTTAAAAAAATATTTCCACTTATCTCCGGTTTTACATAATTCTTTCGTATCGTTTAAGGCTTGTAAAATAAAATTTTTGGGAAGCTGTTTGCATGCCTTAAAAACCGAACTTCGCTTATTACTTGGGACTTTTAATTCCTCAATAACTCGCAATGCCAGCTCCTGCCATTCGTAGGCGGGGGTTTTTTTGGTTTTTCTTATTTTTAATATATCCCCTATTCCTTCAATTTTTTCATTTTTCATATAAATAAATATCTTTAATCTCTTCTAAAATTTTATTATTTTTAGTCTTTTTATATCGTTCCGCGTAATTTTTTAAAGTCGGAATATAGCGGATTATAAAATCAATTTCATCGTCTGTCGGTTTGTTTTTTATAAATTTTTTCCAAGCCTCAACACGCAAAGATTCAACATCTTTTATGATAAAACAATAATCATTATTTGTCGGCTTCCGCTCCAATAAATTTTTCCATGCCCTGCTTCTTAATTCTTTAACATGCTTCAATATAAAACGCAAATCCTCGTTAGAAGGATTCTTTTTGCAAAATTCTTTCCATGCCTGTTCGCGCAGCGATTCAACGTCTTTTATTATAAAGCATAAATCACTGTTGCTTGGATTTTGCGCCAAAAGCGTTTCCCACGCGCGCTCCCTGAAATCAGGCACTTTGGTTATTATTTTTCTTATTATATCATTTGATTGCCTTAATTTAAGCGTTAATTTCCATGCATCCTCCCTAAGTTCTTTAACATATTTAATTATATATAATAAATTATCAGTATCCGGATTCATTTTCGCCAGTTTTTTCCAAGCGTCTTTCCTTAATGATTCAACAAATTTAATTATATATATCAGATCATTTTCAGTCGGCTTTTGTTTTGCCAATTTTTTCCACGCGTCATGCCTTAATGGCTCGACATATCGCGCAATATCGCGCAATTCAAAATTAGTCGGTTTTTGTTTTAAAAGTTTTTTCCAAGCTTCTTTTCTAAACGGTTCAACATATTCAATAATATTTTTTAATTCAAAATTTGAAATTTTATTTTTTTTCAATTCTTCCCAAAATTCTTTTTGTAAATCACCATCAACAAATTCAATTAAAAAACGCAAATCCTCGTTGGTGGGATTATTCTTTTTCAATTCCCGCCAAACCTCATTCCTTAATTCAGGAACATTTTTAATTAATTCACACAATTCCTTGCTTGTCGCCCCGCTAACTTTTAACCTCTCCCATAAGGCTTTAACTTTTTTTAATTTTTCTTCCATATATTTCGTATTGATTAGCTCTTGTTTCCTTGTCGTTTTGACGAGCTTTCCCCTTTTTTTGTCATCTCGACGAGCCCCTTTTTTTGTCATCTCGACGAGCGCAGCGAGGAGAGATCTTTAATATATTATTACTTATTCCTATAATTCTCTTTTAATATAGTTATTATTTCCTGAATGCCTCTTGGGCTTATCCTGTGCGTATTAAACAACTCCTGATTTAATGTTTTTAACCCTGGGTTATTATTTTTTATTAGTTCTAACTTCTTTTCTCTCCGCCATTTTTTTATTTCTTTTTCTCTGTAGATTGCGCTATTTACATATTGATAATGTTCATAATATAACAAGTCTTTTGTTTTGTATTTTTTGGTGTAACTGCTGCCGAGGCCATACATGTGTTCAATTGTCCGACGCAATATATCGTTACAAAATCCAATATAAAAACAAGTTCTTTTGAAATTACTTACGACATAGACGTAAAAATTGTAGTCTTTTTGCATAATTCATGTATTATAGATCTCTCCTCGCTGCGCTCGTCGAGATGACAAAAGAGGAGGTGCTTGTTAAGATGACAAAAAAAATAATTACTCATCAAAATAAAAAATCAAAGAGGATGGACGTTTATCAAAATGCTAAAAAACACTCGTTAAAACAATAAAAAAACAATTAATAATAATGTAAGTGTATAGCATGGGTGGTTAACATATCTACATTATACCAGTAAAGAGCAGTTTAAAAAAGTTTTTATTAGGCAAATCGTTTAAAATTGACTAAAAACGAAATAGGCTGTAAAATATATTTGTAAATAAATTAATATTATATGCAAAAATTACTTAAAATAATAACTTATCCAAACGATATTTTAAAAAAGAAATCGCAAAAAATCTCGCAAGAAATTATAAAATCAAAAGAATTTCAGATTTTATGCGATGATATGGCCGAGACAATGATAAAAAAAGACGGAATCGGCTTGGCCGCGCCGCAAATCGGCAAAAATATCCGTTTGGCAATAATAAACTCCAAGGAAGGACCGCTTTATATAATCAACCCTCAAATAATCAAAAGATCATGGTCAAAAGAATGGGGAGAAGAGGGCTGTTTATCCGTGCCTAATGTTTTTGGGAAAGTAAAAAGAAATTCGAAAATAACCTGCGTTTATGCCGACAGGAACGGAGAAGAAAAAAAAATAAGCCCAAAGGGCTTAATGGCAAGGGTTTTCCAGCATGAAATAGATCACTTGGACGGAATTTTATTTATTGAAAAAGCAAAAAATATTAAAACGCAGAACTTACGCGCTTAAGAATAAACAAATTAATATTATTTATAATTTACTCTAGTATTAGAGTTTTTTTAATTTCTTTTTGCTAATATTGGTTAAATAATGGTAATTTATTATTGACATAATTGGAATATGTGCTATAGTTGTGTATCAACATTAAATTGAAATTTAGAACCTTTAACAAAAAATAGGAGATAAAAAAATGATTACTATTAAAGAATACAGAATTGGCGTAAATTTTTTTTCCATTGATATGCCTAAAAAATCAGATGTTTTAAAAGTTCACGCACCGTTTGATCGTCGGCCGCATTTACATGTACTTATTGACACCGGTATCACGGAAATGGAAACTAGAAATTTTCTTTCAACAACCGTAGGTGAGAGTTACCCCGCGGATATAGAAAATCTTGAACATCTAGGGACTTACAGAGATGCGGATTTATTCGAAATTAAAATGAAGAAGCTGTTTAAATAGTAATACACATTTAAATAGGCAGTCAAAAAAATCTTGATTGCCTATTTTCTTTTACGCAAAATCTTTTTAACAAAAATATACAAAACTATCAAAACAAACAAAGCAATACAAATTATTTTTATGTTTTTATAAAAATAATGCATAAGTTCTTCGTTGGCGCCGAAAACATAACCGAGAATTGCCAAAATGATTATCCATGTAGATGAACCCAGAAAGGTAAAAAATAAAAAATTCCTAATTTTCATTTTTGAAAAACCGGCTGGGATTGATATTAGTTGGCGAACCGCCGGAACCAAGCGGCAGATAAAAGTTGAAATATTTCCATATCGCAAAAAATAATTTTCCGCGCGCTCAATTTTTTTCGGAGTAACCAAAAAAAGCTTTGCCGTTTTTGTTTCTGCCAAAGAAAAAACAACCTTTCTGCCCAAAGTTAAAGCCAAATAATAATTAATCAATGCGCCGATCAAACTTCCAAGAATTCCAAATAACACGACTAAAAATATATTAAATTCTCCTTGCGCCGCTAAAAAAGCGGCCGGCGGTATTATTACTTCCGATGGAAAAGGAATAAACGAGCTTTCAATCGCCATTAAAAAAATAATGCCAAAGTAGCCTATTGCCTGGCTGAATTCAACTAATAAATTTACAAGCTCCATCATAGAATTTTTAGACTTATTACGCAGTAAGTCTATTTATTATCCATAGCAATATTTGCCAATTTGTCCGCTTCTTTATTAAATTCCCGGCGCACATGCGTAAAAGTAACTTTTTTATATTTTAATATGCTGTTATACACCTTCACAAACAAAGGCGACAAGCCTTTGTTTTTTACTTTATACTCGCGGTTTAGCTGTTTTACCACCAATTCACTGTCAAGAAAAAAATTAATTTCGTTAACTTCGTAGTTACCAATCAATTCAAAGGCCGCGATAACCGCTTTATATTCCGCCTGATTATTAGTTGTCTCGCCGATGTATTCTGATTTGGTGTCAATAATATCATCTTTTTCGTCATAAACAACCACCCCGATTCCGGCCGGCCCGGGATTGCCCCGCGCTCCCCCGTCGGTGTAGATTTTAATTTTTTGATGTTTTATTTTAGCTTTATTTGACATTATTTTAATTTTATGTTATGTTTTAATATCGTACAAACCATTTCATTAAAAAGGAGGTTCTAATGAACAAACATTTAAAGCTTTTACTTTGGGCGGTTGCTCTTGTTATTGTTATTGGCGGCGGAGAGCAACTAATGAAGATTGATTATGATGGACGTTCTCTAATCGGACTTGCACATAGGGTGATGTGCGCAGTCGGTGGAATATTATTTTGGAATAATAATTAAATGCCCCATAGCAAGAATTCAATTTTTTCGGGGAGTACTTACAAGTGCTCCCTTTTTTCTTTCTTAATATCAACCACCTTCAACTGCACCTCGCTGCGTCCATTAAAAACATTCAAATCCAAATTATACACAATATTAATAATATCACCAATCGCGAAATTTTTCCATCTTTCAGAGCCGCCGAAGCTGATTGCGTTTATAAAGCCGGATTTGTCATTTTTTAATTTAAACTTTATGTGCTGTCCTTCCATTCCCATTGTCATAATATCAAATATTTTTATATTCTCGCTTAAAAAAACCGGCCGTTCATTGCCCTGTCCGTAAGGCGCGAGCGCGCTTATTTTTTCATATAAATCTTCGTCTATTTTTTCAAAATTCAAAATCGCGTCAATTTTAATTATCGGCTTCATCATACCTTCTGTGATTTCTTTTTTGGCAAGGTTTTTGATTTTATTGACAAAATTATCTAAATTTTTTTCAGAAAAACTAAAGCCGCAGGCTTGGGGATGCCCGCCGTATTTATCTAAAAAATCCGCGCATTGTTCAATCGCTTTAATTAAATTAAAGCAAGGGATGCTTCTGCCTGAACCTTTATAGCCGTTTTCCGTTTTGGTAATCACCAAAGAAGGGCGAAAATATTTATTGGCTATTTTTCCGGCCACCAAGCCGACTACGCCTTCGTTCCAAGCCGTTTTTTTTTCTGGCTTATTATTCTCTAAATTATAAATCCCGATTAAAATATTATCATTTTTAATATTAATTTGTTCTTCCACTTCCAAAAATATTTCATCGGTGATTTGCTGTCTTTCCTGATTGCTGTTATTTAATTCTTGGGCTAACTTTTTTGCTTCATCTATATCCTTGGTAATTAATAATTGATAAGCCGTATTGGCATGGTCAAGCCGTCCGGCGGCGTTTAATCTGGGCGCGATCTGAAAACCGATATTCCATGTATCAATTTTATTGTTATCGTTTATTTTCGCTATTTCATAAAGCGAAGTTAGCCCGATTCTCTTTGTATTGCTTAAAATTTCCAAACCTTTTTTAACTAAAATTCTATTTTCTCCGGTTAAGCTTACGCAATCCGCGACCGTGCCGATTGCGACTAAATCCAAGAATCTATAACTTAAATTTTGCCTGTCTTCTTCGCGGAGCTTTGAGCTGTCAATCAGCGCCTTGGCAAATTTAAACGCCACTCCTGCGCCTGACAAAAAATTGTCAGGATATTTATCCGCGGTAATAGCCGGGTTGATAATCAGGCATTCGGGATATTCGCTTAATTCATTTGGCGGAACATGGTGATCCGTAACAATAACATCAATTCCCGACTCTCTCGCGTAAGCGATTTCTTTTTTGCTTCTTATGCCGGTGTCAACCGTAATAATCAGTTTTGTGTTATTTTTCGCGATCAAATCAACCGCCGATCTATTTACGCCATAGCCTTCGTTTACGCGATGCGGGATATAAACATCCGTGTCAGCCTTAAACAGCTTGAAAAGCTCAACCAAAATCGCGGAAGAGGTTACGCCGTCAGCATCATAATCGCCGTATATGGTTATTTTGTTGCCTTTTTTAATATGGTCAATCGTTAAATCAACCGCCTGTTTCATATCCTGAAATAAAAAAGGATCATGAGAATTTTTTTCATAATCCCCTTCTAAAAAATATTTTATTTCCTCTTTTCCTTTTATACCGCGGTTATACAGCAATTGCAAAACCAAAGGCAAATACTCCGAATATTCGCTAATTATTTCTTCTTTAATTTTAGGCAAAATTTGCCATTTTTTTTCTTGCATATCGCTTTGAGCTATAATTATTAATAAAAAAATCATAGCCCGTCATTTAATCATTTTAATCATAGTTCAAGACTACATAAAAGCCACTCCAATCGTCCACAAAACCATGGTAAAAATAATCATCACGCTAAGAATCGTCCAAATAATTTTTGTGATTGTTTTTTTCTTCATATAATTTCTACGAATTACGAATTTTTGTCATTGCGAGCTTGCGAAGCAATCCCGTGCCACAGAATATCATGTGCGGATTAACAGCGGGCAATACAAGAACCACGGGATTGCTTCGCTGGCGCTCGCAATGACAAAAGTCTATTTTTTTAACAACTTAACAAAAGTTTCACTGGGAATATCCACGCTTCCCTTGCCGGCGGCCATCATTTTTTTCTTTCCTTTTTTTTGCTTTTCCAGTAATTTTTTTTTACGGCTGACATCTCCTCCGTAAAGCTTGGCGGTTACGTCTTTGCGCATAGCCGAAAGCCTTTCGCCGGCGATTACTTTTCCGCCTATTGCCGCCTGCAATTTTAAAACAAACATCTGCTTAGGCATGCTTGTCTTTAAAATGCTGACAATTTCCTTTCCGCGCCTAAACGCATCGTCCTCGTAAACAATCGTGGCCAAAGCCTCAACATTTTCTTCAGCCACCAAAATGTCCATTTTAATTACTTTAGCTTCTCTGTAATCTGAAAATTCATAGTTTATTGACGCGTATCCCGAACTAACGCTTTTAATTTTATCATAAAAATCAGTTAAAATCATACTCATGGGAATATTATAGTGCAGAATCGCCCGAGTTTCATCAATATACTCGGTATTTTTGTACACCCCTCGCCTTTCTTGAGCCAAACTCATAATATTGCCTACATATTCTTTCGGGGTGATAATATCCAAAGTTACCCACGGTTCTTCAATTTTTTCAATTTTCTCCCGTGCCGGAAACTGCTGAGGCGTACGCATAATAAATTTTTCGTTGTTTTTCAAATATACTTGATACGCAACGCTTGGAAGTGTTACGATTAGTTCCAAATTAAATTCCCGCCTTAATCTTTCCTGGAAAATTTCCAAATGAAGTATTCCAAGAAAACCGCATCTAAAACCAAAGCCTAAAGCATGCGAATGTTCCGGCTCATAAACCAAGGCCGCGTCATTTAACTTTAAACGATCAATCGCTTCTCGCAATTCCCCGTATTCATTGCCTTCTTTGGGAAAAATCCCGGCAAAAACCATCGGCTTAGCTTCGTTATAGCCTTTAAGCAAATCAACATCGGAAAAATTTTTTAACAAAGTAATCGTATCGCCAACCCTGCATTCATTAACGTTTTTAAACCCGGTAACAATATAACCGATCTCACCTGTTTTTAATTCTCCCGTTGAATGATAAGCCGGCTTAAAAATTCCCGCATCCAGAGCTTCGCTTTCCGCGCCGGTAGCCAGTAATTTTATTTTGTCTCCCTTTTTAATGCTGCCGTCAACCATTCTCGCATAAGCCACCACTCCCTTGTATTCATCGTAATTTGAATCAAAAATAAGCGCCCGCGCGTAATTTTTATCGCTTTGATTTTTAGGACAGGGAACGCGCTTAATAACCGCGTCCAGTATATCTTTAACACCTTCTCCTGTTTTGCCGGAAGCGTAAATAATTTCAGACTTATCACATCCCAGAAGCTCAACAATTTCCCGTTCGGTTTTGCCCTTGTCGGCCGCCGGCAAATCAATCTTATTTGCGACAGGAATTATAGTTAAATCTTGCTCTATCGCCAAATATAAATTTGCCAGAGTTTGCGCCTGGATTCCCTGTGTCGCGTCCACCAATAAAATGGCGCCTTCCACAGCCGCCAAACTTCTGGAAACTTCATAATTAAAGTCAACATGCCCGGGGGTATCAATTAAATTCAATATATAACCGTTATATTTCATGGTAACAGGCTGCAGCTTAATCGTAATCCCCCTTTCCCTTTCTATGTCCATTTGATCTAATATCTGGTTTTTCATTTTTCTTTTATCAATAGTTTCAGTTAATTCAAGCATTCTGTCGGCTAAAGTTGATTTGCCATGGTCAATATGCGCGATTACGCAAAAATTTCTAATATTTTCCATATATTTAAAAAAGACGAGTGCCATATCCTCGACTTTTTTTCTTAAAATATTTTCTTTAACATCAATTATATATTACATTTTTTTACCTTTTTAGTCAAATTGAATTTTTACTTCAAATTCTTTGCCGTCTCTTAAATATTTAATTAAAATTTCATCATTTACGAAAAACTTTTTCATAATATCTTCCAGTTTATTTTTTTCATCTATTAAAATATCATTAATTGACAAAATTATATCCCCGTTTTTTAATCCGATTTTTTCAGCCGGACTGCCCACCTTTATTGCTATGCCTTTTTCATCAGGATAAAGCAAAGCGCCCTTGCCGGCGATATTTTTGCTATCAAATAAAAATTCCGATAAATCAAGATAATTTATTCCTAATTCGGGATATTTTATTTCCCTTTTGCTTAACAAACAATTTATGCAAGGCGCGAAATCGCTTATCAATCTAATTTCGCCCTCATTATTAATTAACGCGACTAAATCATTGTTAAGATTAAAAACAAAAGAACCAAAAAAATTATCATCCGGAACCGCGGAAAGCTTAATTTTATTAAAAAAATTATCGCTTGTCTTGTAGAGTTTTTTATCTTTCTCGTTTTTTTCAACAATTGTTGATAAAAAAGAGCTTCCATCCCAGTTGACAGCCAAAACTAATTGGCCGTTATGGATATTATTTGTTTCAGCAAAGGCTTTAACCGGCAAATCATTGGCTTTTATTTTCCAAAAAGAATAATTAGAGGTCGTGTCCAATATGATATTTTCAACTGAATACACTTTTTTATTGCTGTCAATAATTACATAGTTATCAATTACGCTTTCTCTGGTTTTTGTGGCAATATCGCTGCTATACGCTTTCGGGGTATAGCTGGAAATAATCCATCCATCGCTGGTGATAATCAAGCCTTGCCCGATTTCATTTTTCAAATTATAAGCCGATTCAATAATATTTTTTACGCTTTTATCCGGTTTTTCATTTGTTGTTTTCTTTTTTTCAAAAATCGCCGCGATGCTGTTTCCCGCTGAATTTATGGTTTCTTGAACCTTGCTATTTTGCTCAACAATAACTTTTTTCGCGTCTCTGATAATCAATCTTTGCGAATTCAACATATCTCCGGATAAATTTATTTCCCCAAAAAGCGGAACATTAAAAGCCTTTTCCAAAACATAAACTCTGGCAATAACCGCGCCGACTAATCCGCTTAACATTCCGAATATTGTCGCCAACACAACAATTAAAATTATTTTATTATTAGTTTTTTCCATATATTAAATTTTACACATTATTTATTCGCGTCATTAGCATATATTCGCAGTATTAGCATTATTGCGTTATATCCACCTAGCCGTTAAAATTACCGTAAGTATGCTAAAGAAGCCGAAAATCAGGTACATTTTGATGATTTGCGCGTCTAATTTTCCAATTAAATAAAATCTTACTATGCCTATTCCGATGTAATATGAAACAGCTAAAATCATGCCCAAAATATAAAAGCTTAAAGTTAAAAAAGAAATTGACCAAGCCAATTCAATATACACCAAAGGCAAGATTATTATATATAATAAATTCGCCTTAGTCAAAATTTTATTTGCCCAAAAAACCTGATAAACAATTAAAATTATAACCAGAAGCAAAAAAAACATTATACTCCAAACATCAATGCCTAAAAAAGACTGAAAACCGTAAACTGAAGACGCGAAAAAATATAATGCCAAAAAATTTCCATAAGAAGAAAAATTTTCAAGTGAATCTTTTTTATAATTATTCGGTTTTAATAAAAATTCATAAATTGACCTAAAATAAAAATTTAAAAATAAAAAAATTATAATTATTAAAATCTGAACCAAATATCCATGGGGCATTAAAGTGCTAAACATTACTCCGCTTGATAAAAACAAAAAAGGCAGGATACAATAATTCCAAACATTTTCATTTTTCCCGCTTTCAACAATAAGCTGCCTGATTGTAAAAAAAAACAGAAAAAACAAAAACACTAGCATAATATAAATTATCCCGGCGTTAAAACTGTAAAATTCTAAAAATATTAAAGCTAAAAATGGCGTTGCCAGCGGCAGATAGCGGTTTAAACGCATATTCTTTTACAGGTTTTTCAAATTACTCTTTAAATTTCCGGCTTGAGCCAGTAATTCATTAATTAAATTAAAATTTTCTTCCACTTTGTCTTTGGCGCATAATTCGTTTATTCTGGAAAATATTAAAGCTATTTCCAAATGCGTATTTTTATATTCCCCCGGAACAATCAGGGCGAGCGCCTCCAATTTTAAAGCATCTAAATTTTCATAAAAATTATCATCATCGCTTTCGGCTTCTTTAATTTTTTCCAAATTTTCTTCATACCGAGATAAAATATCCGCGATCTTGCTATTATAATTATTTTTTAATTCAAGTTTTTCTCGCATGCTTAATTTTTTCAGAGCCGCGATATTTTCAGCTTTGTCTTGCGTAGCCGGCTTTTTTAATACAACCGTTTTAACGGAAAAAATATAATAAAAAAAGAAAAGCAATATGATTATTGCCAAAATTATAAAAATTTTATTTTTATTCAGCATATATTTTAAATTTTAGTCAAGGAATTTGAATACCCCAAGGGCACTTCCTTTGGGGCGTATTCCTGACTACTGTTAGCGCCCTTTGGGCATAAAATGCCCTTTAGGGTATAACTTGTAATTTAAGCGAAAAGATTTTTATCGTCAACCTCCAGCCAATCATTTTCATCGCCGTCCCATTTGTAAACAATTAATTTATGGCTTTTTTCGTTTTCACTGTAAACGTAATCAACTTTAGTTTCCGAACCTATGCGTCTTGAATAAATCGTTTTTTTATCAAGAACAATCGGACGGGAAACAAATTCAAGCCTCATTAAGCCCAGGGGGCCTTCAAATTCTATAAATTCAATATCAATTCCCCCTTCTTCGTCAAGATGAAGCTTACCCTCGTCTTTGATTGTGAACTTGTCTTTAATATTTCCAATAATACTTTCCCATTTTTCCGGCATCATATTTTTTATAATAATGCTAATGAATAATGCTAATTCCGCGAATTGCTAATATTAATTATTCGCAATTCGCGGATTAGCATTTATTCGCGGATTAGCATTATATTCATAGCATTATTTATTAGTAATAAACAGCTTGCGTTTCCAAGTCTCTTTTTCTATTGCGCGCGACGTCTTCGCTGATTACTCCGTTTTTTAACAAATTATCTATTGATTTATTCATTGTTATCATGCCGTCTTTTGCGCCCATTTGAATGGCGGAATAAATTTGCTCTACCTGGTTATTGCGGATTAAATTCGCCACCGCGCGATTATTAATCATTATTTCTCTGGCTGCTGTTAATCCCCCTCCCTTTTTTGGCAATAATTGCTGGGAAATAACCGCCCTTAATACTGAGGCGAGCTGGCCGGTAACTAAATTTTGGCTCTGCGAAGGAAAAAAATCCACTATCCTTTCCACTGTTTCCGGCGCTGTGGCCGTATGCAGGGTGGAAAGGACTAAATGGCCGGTTTTCGCGGCTGTCAGCGCCGCGGAAATAGTTTCAAGATCACGCATTTCCCCTACCATAATAACATTCGGGTCTTGCCTTAAAGCGTATTTTAAGGCATCGGCGAAACTTTTCGTATCCCGCCCCAATTGCCTTTGTTCAACAATGCTTTGCTTGTCAACAAAATTATACTCAATCGGGTCTTCAATTGTAATTATATGGGACCGCCTTTCCGCGTTGATTATATCAATCATGGCCGCCAAAGTGGTTGATTTGCCGGTACAGGAAGGGCCTGTTACCAATATTAAGCCGTCTTTTAAATGAGTTAAAGAATAAATTACCTCATTAAGTCCGATTTGTCTAGGTGTGGGGATTTTTTTAGGGACTAAGCGGGCGGTTAAGCCGATTTTGCCTTCCTGGAAATGAAGATTAACCCGGAATCTGTTATCAAAAAATTCCATTGATAAATCCAGATCTCTTTTCCTTTCAAATCTATCTTTTGTGTGGCTATCCAAACAAAGATAAACAGCATGCTTTAATTCGCCATAAGGAATAGCATCCTCTTTAAAACGCATTAATTCGCCGGATACGCGCAAGGCAGGCACACTGCCTTCAACCAGATGCAAATCAGAGGCATTATTTTCAACTGCTGTTTTAAAATAAGGTTCTAATTCCATTTTCTTGCTTGCTAGTATTTATATAGAATATTATAGCATTTTTTAAAATGAAATTCAATATCAGGGATAATAAGATTATTGTGATTTTTGGGATTTTGGAGATTTTTGGGATAATTCTAAAAAATCAGTTTATATAAAATAATAATTTGTGCTATAATGTATATTAATGTTAATAACTAAATTAATAAAAAACCTATGAAAAAAACTTTAATCATTTTTCTTGTTTGCGCGTTTATTTTTTCCGTGTCCCTGGTTGACGCGGCCAAATCAAGCGCCGAAAACAATTTGCCCGCCGGTACCGTAATTAAAGGCGAGGGTCTTTCCACTCTTTATTATATCGGCGAAGACGGAAAACGCTATGTTTTTCCAAATTCAAACATTTTTTTCTCATGGTATGATAATTTTTCCAAAGTAGTGGAAGTTCCTTTAGAAGATTTATATGAATATCCTTTAGGCGGCAATGCCCGCTATAAACCGGGCGCTCTTTTAATAAAAATCCAAACCGACCCTAAGGTTTACGCGGTTGGCGGCAATGGCAAGCTTCATTGGATTAAAACCGAGAAAATCGCCAAAGCGCTTTACGGCAATAATTGGAATAAATTAATTGACGATGTGCCTGATTCATTTTTCACAAACTATGAAATAAGCACTGAAGTTAACGAAGAAAGTGATTTTGATCCAAGCGAAGAAGAGGAACAAATGCCAAGTATCAGCCATAACCGCGGTTTTAAGGCTAAAATTGCCGCGCAAACCAGAAACCGAAATGAAAAAATATGCGACCGATTGGAAAGCGCTTTAAATCGCTTGCAAAAACGCCTTAGCCTTTGGGATGTAGCGCTTCCAAACATCGGCGATCATTTATTGGACAAATGCTATGGCCTGGGCAGTGATGGCAAAATAAGAAGCAACGCGTTACGTTCCGTAAAAAAAGTTACCCTTTGCCACGAAGGAAAAACCATTAACGTTGGTATTATGGCTATTGGAGCTCATTTAAAACAGGGCGGCACTATAGGAGCCTGCGCGGACAGTGACAGTACAGACGACACGGATAATGACGACGGTAATGATATTGATTTAAGCATTGAAAATGTTTCCGTAGAAGCATCCGCTAATTCAGCCACGACTACAATTACAACCAATAAAAATGCTGATATTACCGTAAAATATGCCACTGAAGAAATCGGTACTGAGAATTATGAAGAAGTAACGGCTACCGGCGATAATTCCCCGTATTTAGCTGAATTAAGCGGCCTTTCCGCTTCAACTACTTATTTTTACTTAGTAGAAGCAACTGACGATAACAGTACGGCTACAAGCTCGGGAAACTTTGATACTGCCGAGGACACTTCAGCAAATGAATAAATTTACGCTATTAATTCTTTGAATTTTTAATTTTAAAAAGCCGTTTTGAAAAATTTCAAAACGGCTTTTTGTTTTAATCCGGCTTAGTATTGCTCTAAAATACTATCATCAATATCATTAATCAGCTGTCCGGCGTAATTTTGAAGTTTTTCAGCCTTACCGCTATGCCGGCACGGCATGCTCTTGAATCTTTGTTTCTAAAATTTTTAATTTCTCTTTTATTCTTTCAACCTCTTTATTAAGAGCAATAATATTTTCATTTTCAGTATTAATCAACCTATCAACTTTTTGTTCTAATTTATCAAATTTTTCAGAAAGCGTTGCGATTTCATATTTAATTGTTCCAATTTCACTTTTTATTTCAGTAATCTCACTTTTTATTTCATCAAAACGTTTATCAATACTTTCAAAACGTTTATCCTGTGCGTCAAAACGTTTGTCTTGCTCATCAAAACGTTTATCAACTTGTTCAAATCCCTTATTAACAACAATAGCAAAATCATCAAATTTGCTATCCATTATTTTCTTAATTTGTTTTAAATCATTGTTGTCTAACATAATAATATTATATATTATTAATTATTTTATGTCAAAAAAAAAGCGGCAAAACGCCGCTTTTTTTAATACTATTTAATTTAATATAATTTTTATTCAACAATCTCAAACGAACTCACAACATCATCGGTAACATTAAAAATTTCCTGGCCCGCGTATTTGGCAAGCTGTTTAAGGTTCGCAATATGCTTGCATTTTCCGTTTACGATAACATAAATTTTCATATCATTGCAACGGATTAAAGCGCCGTTGCCATATCCTGATATTCCCAATACTTCCACTCCTGAATATTGCCCTAAAACTTCATCATCAACCTCAAATATCGGCTGTCCGGCGTATTGCATTAATTCTTTCATATTTTTAATATGCTGTTTAACGCCGTCAACGATAACATAAATTTTTTTATTTTCCCCGCGAATTAAAGAACCGTCCGCGTAATGCGATATGCCTAAAACTGTTACTCCCGGTTTATTACTGTTCTCCGCTTTTACATTTTTCTTAGGAGCTTTAACTATGGCAATATTACCGGAACCGTCGTAAGAAATAACTGAAAAAGTAGTAAGGTGGCTTACGCTAAATGTTGCCGTATTGCCTAAAACAGAAGCAGAAACTGATTCCCACTCATTATCATTATTAATAAAATAAACGTCCAAATCAGAAACGCCGCTCATTTCAGGCAATGTCATTGTGATTCCTAAAGGACTAATAAAATCGTCTGTATAACTTTTGTTGCCTATATCGGTAGCGGTAATATAAAATACTTTATTGCCAATCATAAAAGCGCCTCCGGAAGTATCAGGCCTGATGTTTGCGTTAGCAGAACTCATTTGAATTTTAAATGTAATTTTTTCATCAGCGGGAACGGCGCCCATTGGAACACTCAAGGCAACTGTTGCTTGCTGTCCAAAATTATTGGTAGCAACCCCGCTTTGCGCGTTTGTCAATGTCATTGGATGATTAACTGCCGTAACATTTGTCGGCACTGGCGGTTTTCCATGACCTCCTCCGCCATAACCGAAAGCGGCGCTAAAACCGAATAGTGAAAATGCGAAAATGATAACAAACGCCATTGACGCTTTAAAAATTGTTTTTTTCATATAGTTTAAAAATCTTAGATAACTAAAATAATCCTTGCTATTTTAGTTATTATTATTTACTTATATTTGATAAAATTATATACTGTAATTAGGTTTTTGTCAAATTTTTTAGTAATATTGTTTTATGCATTATTTAACTTAATATTAGCATAATATATTACTTTTTTATATTATTTATGAATAAATATTTTAAAATATTTTTTATTTTAGCTGGATTGTTGATAATTAGCTGGGGCATATTTATCAGATTTTATCAAATTAACGATACTCCTTATTGGATGGATGAGGGCTATACTGTTAACGCGGTTATTTCCGGCATGGAAAACGGGCATAACAATTTAGCTTCAATTCTGGATTCCGGCAAAACTTATTTTTGTCCGATATATTGCTATCCAACTGAATTTATAGTAAAAATTTTTGATAATACCCCTCTTGCCTTCCGCTTGCTGTCCGCTATTGCCGGAATTATTTTTATTTTTATAATTTTCTTTTTTGCTAAAAATTTATTTGGCTGGCGCGCTGCTTTTTTATCTTCTTTTTTTATTACATTTTCTTATTCACAGATCGCCTGGTCAAGGCAGGCGCGATGGTACACTTTGCTGTCTGTATTTTTTTGGCTGGCGCTTTTTTTCTTTTATAAATTATTATATAACAAGCGAAAAAAAATTCTTAACGGGTCTTTGGTTTTTTTGTTTACGCTTCTTGCGATCCTAACCCATCACATTGCAATACTTCTGCCGCTGATTATGCTTGGCTGGATTGTTGTTGAAATAATTTTATCCAAAAATAAATCTTTACTGAAATATTTGGCAACAGGTTCTGTTTTTACGATTTTTTTGGTTTTAATTTTAAAATTCGTTTTTGGAATTACTTTTATTGAAGCTTTTTTAAATAAAATATCACTTCATTATAACCTGCCGTATTATTTAAGTTTTTATTTAAGAAATTATTGGCTTTTAATTATTTTTAGCGTTTTGGCTGTTTTTAGCTTCCAAAACAAAAAAAAAATATATTTCATGCTTTTGCCGATTTTCGCTTATTTAATTCTTCTTTCTTTTTTTACAAACATAGTTCATTACCGCTATCTTTTCCATATAACTCCGGCAATTTACATTTTAGCGTCTGTGGCTATTCTTGACTTTTTCGGTAAAATAAGGTATATTTATTTGAAATATATTTTTATTTCCGCGGTAATTTTAGCTTTTTTTATCAGCAACGGAGCGATTTTGCCTCGCTCTTTTTATTTGCTTGAATCTGATGATCCGGACAAATTAGGACAACGTCCGCATTACGCTTATACGCCCCAGCCGGATTTTAATTCGGCTTACGCAGTTATAGAAAATAATTTAAAAAACAATGAAATAGTAATTTCATCCCATCCTCATTTTAACAAAATATTTTTAAACCGCCCCGGCTATTGGCTAAAATATGATTATCTTGGAATTGAAGACAATGTAAGCGCCATAAATGAAGACAGGGAATATTATGTCGGAGCAAAGGTTATTGATGATTTAAAGGAGTTAAAACAAATAATGCAAAATAATCATGGCTGCGCGGTATTTGATTTTATGTCTATTGATAATCGCATTCCAAAAAATGAAATTGACTATATAACAAATAATTCTGAATTAATTTTTAATAATAAAATAAATTCTTATTCTGAAATTTGGGTTTATAAATTTTAATAATATGTTTAAACCAAAATACACAATTACTCATTCAATTCTTAATGATTTAATCGGTATTGCCGAGATTAAGTCATTGGTCGCGCATACTCCTATTATGCCGCGGCAGGAATTAAAATTAAGGCGAGAAGCGATGATTAGAATGATCCATTCTTCCACAAGCATTGAGGGAAATATTTTAAATCGTTATGAAGTGGAAAAGGTTTTGGCAGGCGAAAAAGTTGATGCTCCCAAGCGAGATATTGCCGAGGTTAAAAATTACCGCGACGCTTTGTATTATATTACAAAGCTTATTGAAAAAAAACAAAAAATCACTGTTAAAACAATTCTTGAAATTCATCGGCTTACCACTAAAAATGTGCTTGATAAAGAAAAATGCGGAAAATTCAGAAAAAGCGATGTTTATGTGGTTAGCCGCCGCGGCAATAAGATTATCAAGGTGTCTTACACAGGACCGATTGCAAGACAAGTGCCAAAATTGGTAAAAAATTTAATTGATTGGATGGAAAAATCAAAAAAAGAAAATATCTGCCCTATTATAATATCAAGCATAGCGCACGCGGAAATTGCCGCCATTCATCCTTTCGCGGACGGTAATGGCAGAACGGCCCGCCTTTTAGCGACTTTAATCCTTTATAAATCAGGCTATGACTTCCGCCGCCTTTTTGCTTTGGAAGATTATTATAATCAAGATCGCCCGTCATATTACAAGGCGATTCATTTGGGTAAAAATTATCAGGAAAGAGCGCAAGGCGATTTAACTAATTGGATAACGTATTTCAGTAAAGGATTTGCGCATGAAATGGAAAAAATTTATAAT
Organism: Candidatus Parcubacteria bacterium; assembly: GCA_023132155.1. Lineage (GTDB taxonomy): Bacteria > Patescibacteriota > Patescibacteriia > Patescibacteriales > UBA12075 > JAGLYP01. Next base: position 17,635 of record JAGLYP010000028.1, on the reverse strand, counting down.
ATTATCGTACCGTTAAGCTTGGATGCCAAAATGTTAAAAAAAATCGGCGGGCATGTTTATCTGGATAAAAAACAAATCAAAATCGTTGATTTTATGATGACTATGGGGAAAGTTGATAGTAAGGACGTACAAGATATTTTAAATATTAAAGAAAGAATGGCTCAAAAATATTTACAAGAACTTGAATCAATAAAACTTTTAAAAAAAATTGGTAAAGGTTCAGCCACTCACTATGTCTTAAATATTTAAAATTGGATGCGGGATAAAGTGCGGGATTAGTGCGGGATTTCAAAAATGTATTTAAACCAATAGGCTGTCCGTTAAAATGTCCGTTATTTGTCCGTTAACTATCTGCTAACACATTGCCAATTTTTATGCGCTAAATACTTAGTGTCGCGATCACTGTCGTGATTTTGTCGCAACCCCAGCCTCGCCTTTTTGTCATTTCGACCGGAGTGGAGCGACAGCGGAACGGAGCGGAGAAATCTATAATATATGAATTACCGGCAACCATAAAATAAACAATTAAAGACGAAAAAACAATATGCTAAGAAAACAAATTAAAAAACATATAAGAAAACCAAAAAAACATCTTGTAATAAGGCTAAGGTACAAATGGGATAATTTAAACACAATCGCGAAAATTATCGCGCTGTTGCTTCCTTTTTCTATTTTAATTTACTTAGGCGTAAAATTCTATGACGCGCAAAATTACAATGCGAGCTATTCAGTAGACTTTAACGAAGAAAATTTCAAAAATACAGAGCTCCCTCTGTATATTAACGAACTGCAAAATTCTCCAAAGTTTTCTTATTTTGAAGAGACCGACACCGGCACTATCGCCCAAGTTGAAGGCTCCCCTATTTCTTTTGTTTTCCAACCGGAGGAGTTTCCGCTTAATAAAAACATTACTGTTTCTATGATTTTGCAAGGCGACGGCGAATGGGAGATTTCACTTGTGTGTCCGAATTGTGAAAAGGAAGAAAAATACAATTGGCAGGCGTTTTACGACGGCAAGATGGGCGATTATTTTTTGGCTGCTACTTTTGATGGGGTTCATATTTATACTAAAGAAAAGCGGGATGATTATATATCTGCTGATTCTATTGAGGAGTGGATCGGGCTTAATGCCAGTCCTGATGATTCTATTGAGATTAAGAATGAGGTTTTTCCTAAGTCTAAATTGGTTAATCCTGATATTGATTTTCATAAGGGGGAATGGACGACTATGGATAAGACTATAAGGGGTCCGCATGAGTTTTTTGTTTATTTGGAGGGTGGGTTGGAGATGGAAGTTATTAAGAAGGATTTGAATAATTATGAGGGTGCTGATAGGGTGCGGGTTGCTTTGTATGATTTGGATGATAATTTGATTGAAGAGGATTTTTTGGATGATGATGGGATTGAGGATGCAAGCAAAAAATTTACGCCGGTTGTTAGGAAGGATATAAGTTTTGATGTTCCAAGTAGCGGAGTTTATAAATTGGCTCTTGATATAGCTAATCCTGACTTAATAAATTATGACTGGACAATTACTAACTTTAAAATTAATACTAATAAAATTATATTTGCAGAAAAATCTTTAATACTTGATGATGCAAAATTATATACGAATAATAAAGGGATACTAAATGTTGGATTTTACGCGTGGCATGGAAACGCGGTGCAAACAATAAAAATTAAATCAGAAAATATTGAACAAGATATTGTTATAGATGATATACGACTGGGTAAATGGCAATACACAGATATGTTAAGCGGAGAAAATATTATTACTACAAAAGGAGATCAGCGCACAGATGGTTTTAATTTTTCTATTGATAAAAATAATTATTTTGAAATTTACACTAATACTTTTACAAATATTGGGACTGATATTATAATTTCTGATACAAATTATACTAAATTGGCGAATAACTGGTTAAAGGTTGATAAACTATTTTCATTAAAGAATATTGAAAAATCAGATAATTTAAAATCTATAACTTTTCAAATTAGAAATAATGAGCTATATAAACAATTTAAAAATGAAAATTTTCTGTATACAAAAGGATATAGCCCGTTGGCGCAGTTTAATGAATATAAATTATTTGGCAATAACGAATTAAAAAACACAAATTCTCTCGCAACGGATTTAATATCTTGGTTAAAAAATTCTTTGCCAAGCGAAGCAATTTTATTATTGCCTGATAATATTTTTTTAAACAAAGACGATTTATTGCCAATAAAAATTATTACTGACAACAAGGAAAATTTTGATTTTGCGCTTACTGAGAATATTATTCAAAATCCGATATTATTTAAGGAAATAAAAATTGATGTGGAATAAATTTAAAAAAATTGATTGGAAAAAAATATCGCTTTATATATCAATAACAACACTACTTTTTTATATAATAGTGTTGTTTTATAATGTCTTCTTTAATAATATTATTTCTTTTTATATTGAAATTAAATATATTTTTGCGATTTCTATAATTTCTATTACTTTTTATTTCTCGCAAATTATTAAAAATATTCCGGAAAACAAAAGAGAGAAATCAAAATTAATTAAAACATTCTCTTGTTTATTTTTATTTTCATTAGCGATAATAGCAATAAATCAATTTTTAAAAAACGAAATAATAATCAATTATACTTTTGAAATATCTTGTGTTTCAATAATGATTGGTTTTCTTACTTTTTACGCAAATAGAAATAGAATTGAAAAAGAAATTGAAATAAAAAAATTAAACGAAGAGAAAATAGAACAAAAACGATACGAAAAATTTTATAAAAAATTCCAAAAAATAAACAAAATTTGGGGATTAAGAAACTTTATTCGATGGATATATAAAGAAGGATGGGGATATTTTTTAATCTTGTTGTTTATTATATTTTTATTCACTTTCATTAAAGCTCCGTATTTAAATACGGATTTTTCAGGAAAACACAGGATGAAATATAATGCATATGTAGAGCCAGCTAAATATATGGCAGAAAAAAATAATCCTTTTTTATTTCAAAAAAAATATAATATAGATCCAATAGATAACAAACAAGGTATTTTCCAAAAATTCGGACATTTACCAATTTTGGAATGGTCACTTTCGGCAGTATACAAAATACTGCCACAAACTAGTATAGAATTTTCTACAAGAATCGTTATGCATTTTATTGGGATATTAATTATTATTTTTTCATATATTTTTTTGAAAGAAATATTTTTAAAACAAACATCCTTATTAATTTCATTATTAATTGCGCTTAATCCTATAATTTTATTTTCAACATTTGTCACTATCTATGACAGTCTGTGTATCGCCATAATGTTTCTTTCATTAATTTATTTAAATATTTATTTTAAAAAAAATAATATTAATTCATTAATTATTTCAGGATTAATACTAGGTATTGGAATTTCTGGAAAATACAATCTAGCATTATTCGCAATTCCAATTTATTTAACATTCCTTTACTATAAACAAACTAAACTTTATCTTTTTTTAAAAAGTTCTTCTATCTTTTTTTTCTCTATATCTGCCCCTTTGCTTATATCTAAATTATCTATAGAAATTTTACCATCAAATGCTAATAGAGGAATTTTTTTGTTTTTAATAAGTATAATTTTAATATTTACATTGATTAAAAAAATAAATAAATATAACAAAAAAATTGATAAAATTTTTTATAAATTGTCCGAAAAAAAAATTCTCTTAGCCATATTCTTTTTTATTTTAATTTCATTAACAATAATATTCTTAAATCTGCTTGGATTAAAGTACTACTTTGAAGAATTTTTAACTGACCATAGATTAATCTTGAATTTTTCTTTTTATAAATATATGTTAATAAATCAATTCAAAGAATATATGACTAGTTTAATTTTCTTTTTTGGATTAATTGGTATTATAAATTTTTATAATATAAATACTAGATCAAAAATTTTACTAAAATCATTTATTTTGGGAAGTTTAATATACTGGATTTTAGCATCTAAAATTATTTTTTTTCATAATTACTATACAATAATTATTATGATTTCTTTTTGTATCGCAACATCTACTTTATTAATGACTTTTAAATCACGGTTTTCTAAAATATTTTTAATTATACTTATATGTTCTTCGTCAATTTTAACTTTTCAGAAAACAACAGCATTATTATCTATACGATTAAACGGACTATCTGAAGCATCAAATTATTTAATTTCCCACACCTATGAAGACGAAATCTATATTGACGAATCTACCGTGCTTCCGCTTACTATAAGCACTGGAAGGGGCAGGCTTGGAGATTATTCTTTTTTTGATAAGCCATCTTTTAAATTGTCTGTTAGGCAAAATGGATTTTCAGAAACCATGAAAAAATATAAAATAAAATACTTAATTACGGCCAAGGAATCTCCCGATTATGAAAAATACGCTAATATATTTACGGACAAAGATTTACAAAAAACATCTTATAGGAGGACAGATATAATTTTTTCAAAATTAGATAAAAACTATGAATACTTCAAAGATATTGGAGAGAGGGGGCAAATAATTAAAGAGTACGATATCAAAAACAAATTTATTCTTGAAAAAAGAATAGGTGATTATAATTTTTTTATATTTCAAAATTAATTCAAATAAATTTTTTTTGCTAATTTCGCAAAATATTTTACACCCTCATAAAAAAACATTTAAATTTATTAAATCCGTCAACTACCATAGAATTTATAAATGGGAGTAAACTTTCACAATCCTACGCCTTGTAAATTTTTGGCAGATTATTAAAATATATTTTTCATTTTGTATAACATTTTTTTAAAAATAAACTCAATCTTAAAATAATAAATTTTTAAAATCACATAAACTATTTGTATCGGAGAGTTAAAAAAATTACTATTTAAAATTTTATTAAAATCAAAATTTTTATAATCATCAAAGCCATTTTTTGCTCTTTGAAAATAAAAATCTTTAGCTTTTTTTGTAAATAATTTTTGATATAATTTTTTAGACTTTGATATTGAATTAGAATTTATCCTATACTCGATTAAAGTATCACTAATATTAGATAATTGTTTATCTTTAGATAATAACCGTAAATACAAATCGTAGTCCTCACAATAAAACATTTTTTCTCTATAAAATATTTTCTCATTTTTAAACATAATGGTCGGATGATAAATACAATTTGTCTTTTTTAGCCTATTTTCTATCTTTTTAGTATCTGTCAATGGCGTAAAAGCTCCTATTGTACTCTCCTGCTCATTAATTAATATCGCACCAGAGCCAACTAAATAAATACTATTATTCTTTTCTAAATATTCATATTGTATTTTAAATCTATCTAAAAAAGAAATATCATCCGCATCCATCCTTGCGATATATTTACCTTTTGCTATTTTTAATCCTTCATTTAATGATTTTGTTAATCCTGAATTTTTATTATTTTTTATTAAAATAATTCTTTTATCTTGCCTTTTATGATTTTCTAAAAACTTTTGTAATTCAATTCTATCTGGATTATCATTTATTATAATAAACTCAAAATCTATAAAGGTTTGATTTAAAATAGAATCTATGCTTTTTTTTATCCATTCTAACGGCTCGTTATAGGTTGACATTATAACGGAAATTTTAGGATTAGTATTTTTCATTTATCTGTATTTTTATTAATTTATTTAACTTTAAATAGTATAAAATTATAAATGACACGGTTGCAAAAATATAACAAATTATTGTTGAGTAAACAACTCCTATAAAACCATATTTTGCGATAAATATAAAATCTAAAAAAACATTTGCAATCCCGGCAGGAATCATCGTCCACATGGAAAACTTAGCATTGCCTGTTGGAACAGTATGCGCATGATTTATTATTGCAGCGACAGCTTTTAACGGAAAAAGTAATATTAAAAATTGAAAAATTAAAATTGTGTCATTAGTAAAATATTTAAACAAAGCAATCTTAAGAATTATTGGAAAAATAAAATAAACAAAAATTGCCAATACAAAAGAAATAATTGAAAAAAATATCATATACTGCCAAAATTTCTTTTTTACAATTTGATATTTTTTATCAGAATATAGCTTTGTAATATTAGGCGCAATTACTTGTCCTATTATCACGAAAGGTATTAATAAAATCATAAATATTTTATTGACAATTTCATAATATCCAATTTCAACAATATATCCAAAATATTTTAAAATAATAATATCTACTTTTGTGTATAAAAAAAACAAAACATTGATAATTCCTATAACTAACCCATATTTTATAACTTGCCTTGCTATTTCTTTATTAAAACTAATTTTTTCTTTTTTTTTCGTAATAAAAAATAAAAATCCCAATAAAATAAAAAATAAATTTTGTGAAATAATTGCTCCAATAAATAAATATTTTGAAATTAAAACAAATGATAATAAAATTGAAATAATTCCAGAAAATATTGTTATAATGGAAATCTTTTTAAATTCTTTTATTCCACGATAATAACCGTCAAACAAACTTGTTATTGGATACAAAAAAATATAGGGAATAAAATATAACAATAAATTATTACCAATTATTTTTTGTCCACAAAAAACAATAATAAAACTTACCAAAAACGACAACCCAAAAATAATTAATAAAGACGAATTCAATAAATCGGGTAGCTTATTTTTATCTTTATTTTTATATTCTGCCGAATATTTTGAAATTGAAGATGATAATCCAAAATCGCAAAAAATCATGAACAATGCAATTATTGCCATTAAATAATTCAATAATCCAAAATTTTCAGGTAGTAAAAATTTTGCTGAGACAAAAAATATTAAAAAAACAGTCCCCTGCTTTCCCAATATTTGTAATATTCTCCAAAGAAAATTATCAATTATTTCTTTGTGTTGTCTATATTTTTGTTTAAGCATTTTCTTCTATTACCTTTTTATATAATTTTTCATATCCTTTAATTAATTTTTCTTCTGTGAATCTTTGAACATCTTTAAGATTATTTTTTGAAATTCTTTTTATTTCACATGGATTATCTTTTAAATACTCAATTATTTCTTTCATCTTTTTTGTATCTCCAGTGCTAAACAAATACCCATTATGCCCATCCTTTATAATTTCGTTCATTCCTGGAATATTAGAAACCAAAATAACCAATCCCCTGCTCATTGCTTCAAGAATTGTCATTGGAAAAGCCTCTGTATATGAGGGCAAAATAAAAATAGAGCATTTATCATAATATTCTAAAATTTGAGAATTTTCAATTTTGCCATAATTAATTATATTTTTTTGTTCCATTTCAATTTTATCTCCACCAATAAAACAAAACTCTATATCAATAATATTCTTAGAAACTTTGAGCAAATCATAAAACCCTTTTAATTTTTCATATCTACCTACAAATAAAATTTTATTATTAAAATTATTTTTCTCTTTAACAATTATTTTTTTACTAATAAAATTATTAATAACTACCGCTTTTTTATTAAATTTTCGTTTTAGCAAGCTATATTGTTTGAGATTTTTTTGTTGTCCAATCGTAAGACAAATAATTTGTTTAGAAAACAAAGCAATATATGAAATTATTAAACTAATTATAATTCTTATAAAAAAACTTTTTTTTACAGCAACTCCAAAATTTATATGAAAAGAAAAAATATTTTTTCTCCAAAAAAAACATAATGGAGAAAATAAAATCCATATCTTTGTATGCTGAATGTGTATTATATCTGCTTGAAATAAATCTTTTAAATTAAACCATAAATTAAGATAAACTACTTCATTTTTTATTTTAATTGAAAATATTTTTTTGTTTACATAATTTTTGTACAATTTTTTTCCATAATTTTCAAAAAAAAATATTTTTTGATTATATTTTTGATTATATTTTTTAAATATTTTTTTTGCTAAAAAGTCCATACCCCCATAATCACCTTTTATTATATGAACTATTTTATATTTCTCCATATTTTTTCAAAACTAAATTTTTTAATTTTTCAAAACTAAATTCTCTGTAAACTTTTAATTTTGCTTTTTTTGCTAAAATCTTTCCTTTTTTAGATAAAGCTTTTCTTATTCCACATTTATAAGAATCAATATCTTGATCAACGAGAAACCCACAATTTATTAAAATATTATGTGCAGGAATATTGCTAGCAATAATCGGTTTTCCAGATGACATATATGTATAAATTTTCATTGGAGGATTTGTTCCGTTTCGCCTTGGTGAAATTAATAAATTCACTCTACTCATTAGATCAAAAATTTGACCCATTGGAACCTTTGAAAATCTAACTACATTATTTTCAACAGAGTCTATTCCAACTCCCGCCAAAATAAACTGATATTCAGGTAGCTCTTTTGCCAATTCTAAAATAATATCAGTCCCTTGGTAATACTCATTATTCCCTATATACGAAATTTTAAATTTATTATTATCTAACTTACTTAAAAAACGATTCTCCAACTTGAATTTATCAGTTATCTGCGGAACGTCCCAAATAGTAACATAATTAACATTATTTTTTATTCTTTTACAAAAATTTTCAAAATTAGAGCTAATACCTAGAATTAAATTTGACTGCATAACTGCATTAGCTTCAATTTTTTTCATTATTTTTGCCAAAAAAACGTTGTCTTTATTTTTTAATTGTTCTGAGATAATTGAATCCATGTCATAAACAAATCTTATATTATATTTTTTAGCCAATCTACTGGCCCACAAAATTGATTCTTCATTAGCATGAATAACATCATACTTTTTTTTCTTCAATAATTCTTTTGTTTTCAGATATAAACCAAAATCTAAAATAATTTTCTTTAACGAAAAACCAATTTTAATATCTTTTACTCCAAAAAACTTTGACCTAAAAAAATTAACATTTTTTATATTAATATTTTCTCCAATTGGATATGATAAAAAATCAATCTCATATTCAGAAGACAAAATTTCTAACATATTTTTATTTGCAATTGGCGTTCCTCTAATTTCAAAAAAAGGTTGCGGGGCAATAAATAAAATTTTCTTTTTGTTATTTTTATTCATTATTTTATAATTTATAAAAAGGCAACACCCAGCGGTCTCTGCCGCAGGGAGGGGTTCACTATTCTGTTTGCTTAAAAATTTGTATAATTCTAAATTCTACATCAATCCCTTTCATTGCTTTTACTAACTCTTGTAACGAAAATTTTGCTATATTTGAGTTAAACTCAGAAATATCAGTTTTTAAATTCCTTTCAGTTGCTGTGTCTAAAACTGATAAAACAAAAACAAGTTTTTTGCTTGTAAAAAAATTTATGAAATCATCTTTTGATACAATTTCTGTCTGTTTCCCTATCTTATCAAAATATTCATCTGTACTCCCTTTTTTATTTTTTAATTGATCATAAATTTTACCAATATATTCTTTTGAAGAATTTATATCTTTCTTTATTTTATTTGCGGCAATAAAAATTTGCGAACATAAATCTCTCATTGTATTTCCAAAACCAGCCTTTACATGATAAAAATATAAATTTTCATCATCCCATTTCAAAATATCACATGGCTCAATATTGTCAGGAGTAATTTTATCCAAAACAATCGTTTTATTTTCACCCAGATAGCTTTCATTATATTGATTTTCGCTAATAGTTGGATAATTCCATTTTTTATCCAGACCATCATCATGATTGCTATTAATAAAACTTTCACAACTTTGATTTAATTCATCAATAAAATCATCTTTTATTTTATACCAATTATTGTCAATCAAAAAATATTTTTTTCCATCAAAAGAAACATCTCCAAAAATATGATGAAGCACATAACCTTTAGTCAACTCATTAATTTCATCTTCATCATTATATGAATAAATTTTTAAAGATTTTATTAAACTTTCAAGTTCATCCTTGTCGCTTGGACTACCATCTAATTCTTTTATTTGCTTAAATAATTCATCAATATTTTCCAATTTTTTATCATCCGTGAACTCAAAATCATCAAAAAGATTATTTTTAGAAATATTTTTTTTAACAATATATTTTGAAGCTGTTAAATACTTTTCAAAATCTTTATGGCAAAGATCAAAATCTATATTCTCATTTTCATCACAATATCTTTTCCAGAGTTGATTAAACAACTCATTTTCTAATTCACGGATTAACCTTTGTTTTTTCTTTTTTACAATTTTTTCAACATTATTTATTGATATTGGTTTCAGTCTTGGGTCATTATCTGGATTCTCTAAAATATATTCGCACCTATCTATAATTTGAAAAATCTGATTAAAAGTAATTGCTTTGTTTATTTTAAAAGATGTTTTTGCAATACAGGCAGATTCTTTTTTCAAATCCTCCGCAGAAAAACCAAACTGATCTTGAAGTATATTTTTATCTAAACATGCCTTTAGCTCCTGATAAATTTTCCCGAAACCATCATTTTCAAAAAGATTATAATTTTTTCTAAAATACTTAGTTGCTCCTAATATTCCGCCCATAACACTTTTTTCTTTCACTGATTTTAAAATTTTATCTTCTTTCGTTATCAGACAAGATAAAATATCTACTCCAAAATCATCGTCAATAAATTCTTGAATAACATGATATCCTGAACCACCTGTTATTGCATACAAATTATTAGAAATATTATTTAAAAAAAGTATTACAAAACTTTCAGTCCAACCTTGATTTAACTTTAGAATATCTTGATTATCTTTTGCAATACCATTGAAAAAATCTTTCCATTTTGGTTTTAATGGACTCTTTTTGTAAAAAAGCCCTATATCATAATCACCTATTAAATCGTCTTGCAAATTTTGACTGCTAAATCCTTTGCTTTTTATGCGCTCACTTAAACAAGCGAAGCTGTCTTCCGCTTCAAATAATAAATCATTTTCAGTATTTATTCTATAAATCGCAATTTGTAATTTTTCTTCTTCCATCTTTTATTCTTTAAAAAACTCTTTCAACAAATAATACGCCGCGTTACCAGCACCTCCACCCAGTGGCGAAAATTCATAATTCAAAACAAAAATATTTTTCATTTTTTTCCTAAAATCTTTAATAATAAAATTCACAAAATTCGTAGTGCAAAAAAACTATCGCGAAAACAAGGAGGGTCGTTTTTTTGACAAACATAATTGCACTACGAACTCTAAGAACTTTGATTAATGATTACTTCTTCCAATCTTTAATAATAAACCGTTTCCTTTTTATCAAGAACGCGCCGCGGCGCGTTCCTACAAAATATCCGACATTTCAATTTTCCTTATATCACTATTTGTAATACCCATTCCCAAATCCCTCATAATATTATACGCCTCATCTCCGTTTTTTAAATAATAAGCTGAACCGTCAAAATCAATATAATATGCCTGACCCATATCTTCAACCTTTAAAAATATTTTACCGCTATGCTTTTTAGCCATTTCATTCTCTAATAATAAATTTTCTAAATCCTTATTTGTAATACCGACACCCAAATCCCTCATAATATTGTATGCTTCTTCTCCATTAGCCATATAATATCTTTTTCTGTCCTTTGGACTTACATACCAAGCCTCTCCGTTCTTTTCTACCTGCAATAATATTTTTCCTTTTAATCTTTCGGATAATTTTAAATCAATCTCTTTTATTAATTCTTTTTCTTTTTTAATAAAATTATCTATTTTATTTTCTTCAGAAATACATTTTCCACCGCTTAAAATATATCCGTCCAAACAAACGCATTGATTATTTTTTAAAACACTGTATAACCCATATTTTATTTGGCAAGAAATTTTCACGCAATTAGTTTTATCATGATTCCACTCATACCCATCCGAACAATAACAAGATGAATCGCTGTCGTCTTGAACGCCAACAACATTATCGCCAAATGATTTCTTGCAATTTTCAGTATGAGTAATGCAAAATAATCCGTTTTTTATATATCCCTCATCACATATACATTCATTTCCTATTAATTTTGAGTGAGTGGAACATAATATTCTAACACAACCGTCTTTATTACTATTTATTTTATATCCGTCATTACAATAACACTTATCATCACTACCAACACTAGAATTTATAGGACAATTACTTTCAGTTTTGTATTCTTTGAGTAATTCTGATATTTTATCATAATCAATATCGCTGTATTGATATGATGTATCAACTTTTTTTGTACAACTTCCATATTTTAATTCATATCCATAATCACATTTACAATTATCATATAAAATATTATAGCTGGAATTCCATCCGTAAAGGTCTTCGCAATAATCATCGTTAGAAATACATTTTCCACCGCTTAAAATATACCCATAATTGCATTCGCAATTGCTATTCAAGCTATTATAGCTTGAATTCCACCCGTATTTATCACGACAATAAGAATTTCCGGATATGCACCCGCTCCCGCCGGTATTTGCGACATATCCGCTATTACACTTACAGCTTTTGCTTAAATAACTATATGATGAATTAGACGGACAAGACGGCGTACTGTAAGACGGAGAAGAATAAGACGGAGAAGAATAAGAAGAACCTCCGGAACACCACGGATAATACGGAGCGCATGTTGCGGAAAGCGGCGTGCCATCACAACAGCTACAGCCGCAAACGCCCCCATGCCAAGAACAGCAGCCGCTTCTGGCATCAGCCGTAATTGGCAGAAAAACGAATACAGCAAGTATTATTAACAATATTATTTTTTCATTTTTCATATTATCTCTCCCAATCTTTAATAATAAACCTCTTCCGCCTCTTATCAAGCTCAACAACCAATTTTTGCTTTTCCTGCCAACCTAATTCCCGCACGCCATCAATCGGCAAAGTAATTGCGTAAGTAGAGCCGCCGCCGACCTTGGCGAGTTTTCTTATGTTTCTTTTGTGTGTTTTCATAAAATTGAAACTACAGAGATAGCTCTGTATATTAATATTTTAGTATATTCTTTTTTCGTCTTTATTGGTTATTTATCAGTTGTGCCTTTTAAAGAGATTCCCGATCATTTAATATAACTTCTCTGCGAGGCTGGGAGTGTCGGGAATGACAAAAGTGAGCGGGGCAAAGATGTGTAGAGAATGACAAAAAAGAGGGCGAGATTGGGTGTGTCGGGAATGACAAAAGAAGAAGTGTGCTTTTTTCATAAAATTGAAACTACAGAGATGCCTCTGTATTTCTATTTAATCGTTGTTAATAATCTCCTTTATATGATACGGCTTGTCTATGCCTGATGAATAATAAATTTTTGAAAGAATATCAGACAAAAGGCCGAAAACGAAAAATAAAACTCCCATAAAAAAACCGCCCATGCTTAAAATCGTTAAAGAAGTATCGGATAAATCAACGTTTAAAAAAAACTTTTTATAAACCGCCCAAACGCCGGAAACAACGGAAACAAACATTAAAAGAATGCCCAGGCCGCCGAAAAAATGAAGCGGACGATTTGAATATTTTTTCCAAAACCAAACCGCGAACATATCAAGAATGCCCTTAACTCCCCTTTTCCAGTTATACTTTGTCTTGCCAGTAGTTCGCGGATTATGATTGACTACAACTTCCCCTATTTTAAAGCCCTTTATCTTCAACACTGCCGGAATAAAGCGATGCATCTCGCCGTAAAGATCAACGCACTCAAAACATTCTTTTTTATAAACCTTTAAAGAGCAGCCGCTGTCATGGATGCCGTCATTAATCAATACTCGCCTTAAAGCGGCCGCGCACTTTGATGAAAATTTCTTTAAAAAATTATCTTTTCTGTTTTTTCTCCAGCCCGACACGACATCAAGTCCGCCTGATTCCAATTTCTCAATCAATTTTGGAATATCCGCAGGATCATTTTGTCCATCGCCGTCCATAGTAACAATATATTTGCCTTGGGCGTGCTTAATACCCGCGTCCATTGCCGCTGTCTGCCCGAAATTTTTTCTAAAACTTATAATTTTAAGAGGCTTTAGTTTTTTTATTATTTCCAAGGTTCTATCGTTTGAACCGTCATTAACAAAAATAATTTCAAATTCTTTTTCTATCTTTGCACAAGAAAGAATTATATCATTATATAAATCCAAAACAGAACCCTCCTCGTCAAGTATTGGAACAACTACTGATAAATACATATTATTTTTACTTATAATTATTTTTTAATTTATAGTCAAGGAATTTGAATACCCCAAGGGCACTTCCTTTGGGGCGTATTCCCGACTACTGTTAGTGCCCTTTGGGCATAACTTGCATTTAAAATCTAGCATATAAAAACAAATTTGTCAATAAAAAAAATAGCTAAAAATAGCTAAAAATAGAAAAAAACTAAAAATTTACAAAAATTTGACAAATACTAATTTTTGTTGCAAATAAATAAAATTATTATAAAATAATTATGAAATTTTTATAAAATATATCTAAAAATTAGATATTATTCACTTAAATAAAAAAACTCACTGTTTATAAAAAAATATGGCCATTGGTTATCTTTAGCATTTTTTATAAAAACATATTTCACATAAACGCATTCCGTAAAGACGCATTGCAATGCGTCTCTACGGATTATGATAAAATTTTTTAATGTATTTTCAGCCTTAGCCCCTTTATCATTTGCTGAATTTCATTATCGCTTATTTCTTCTGAATAATAAATACTAGACAACCCGTTCCGTTTGTCTTGTTTAACAATTTTCCAATTTTTCAACATTGACTTTTTTGTAATTGGCCGGCGAATTTCTTTTTGCTTTATTAAACTGATGATTTCTTCAGGATGAATTTTGAAATTTCTGAATATCATGGTTAAATCATAAAAATCCCTATATCTCGCCCTATCGCTTATTGTCCTGATTTTTTCAGCGCATATTTCGCGTATATCCATAACCCTGACTTTTGTTTTTACGCCGTAATTATTCCTGTATTCCATATCCACCGGGGGTAAAACAACATTTTGAATAAAATCAATATCTATTTTTAAAGAATTCGGCTGTCCCAGCGGACCATTGAACTTTAATCTTTCTAATTTAATTGTCGCTTTTGAAGTATGTTCTTTTTTAATTTCCAAAAAATCATACGGAGCGAATATTTTTTTTATTTCATCAATGATAACCGGCTTTTTGACCGCGGTAAAATCCAAATCTTCGGAAAACCGCAATTGCTTTAAATAGACATGATACAAAGCTGTACCGCCCTTAAATACTAATTTTTCACGCAAAACGGAATTATAAATTATTTTAGACACAAGCGCTAAAAAATAATCCTTTTCCGCGATAGCCAAAGGATATTTTAAATGTTTATTGAAAATTTCAAGTTCTCTTTTGTTTAATAATTCTATAATCATAATATACGCGCCATTTACTGTTAAATTTTTTTGAATCTTTGCTAAAACGAGAATATCCCTTGTTGTTTGATTTTACTTTATTATATAATTTTTTAGTATCAACTCCTATTTCATCCAATAAAAAACCGATTTTACGCTGTGTTGTTATGTTGCAGCGCGAAGCATAATTTTGCATCTTTTCAAAATCAAAATCATTTTTATAATTTTTTAATTTTTCCAGCATCAAGCTTAAAATATAGGAAGTTTTATTAAAATAAAGATAATCAATAATAACTTTTTCCAAATCGGCTATGTTGACTAATTTGCCTTCAATTCGTTTTTTGGAAAAACCAAAATAATAATTTTTATTAATTTTAACAAACTTAAAAATTATTTCTTGAAATTCATATTTTTTTGCTCGTGTTGTCGTAATTGATGTAATCGTTTTCGCGTATTGGTCAAACATATTATAGTAATTTAACGCGTAATCAAAACTTACATAAGATTTGTTATTTAGAGTCTGAGCTATTCTAAATAAAGATATATTGCTCGTTGATCTTGATGCAATATCGCTAACAACAACATAAAGCCCTTGTTTAACACGGACAAACCAGCCTCTTTTTTTCAGCTGGTGTATTCTGTTGCGGGCGGCAAGAAGTGAATATTCTTTTTGAAATATTTTTAAAATACTGCCGACAGCAACAATATCACCATGTTTTATAATGACTTTTTCTATTAATTTACTGTCTTTAGCGCTTAAAATTGTATTTTTTGATACCATATTTTTATCATTATTGGCTTATTGCTGGTATTATTATATACTAATAATAAAAATAACGCAAATAAAATATCCGGAATCCGGGGTGCATGTACTTGAATTCATCTGTTATTGCTTGTTTATTTCTCGCTCTCCCTGATTCCAGGTTGCGCTCCGCGCCCATGGAATGACAAATGAATGCATTAATTTGAAACTAATAACAAAAAATGCTAAAATAATTATATTGAACCGATAACTACTTAATCGGCAATAGATTTTAATAAAATATTTTTAAAATTTTATGAAAATTTTTCACAACAATAGCAAAAGTAAAAAAGAACGGGACACATTAATTGTAATTAATTTTGCCCGTCTTTTATTTGCCGGCTTAATTGTTTTTGAAATACTGAATTTTTTAAAAATCTTGGAATTCAATACCCAGTTTACCTGGCTGGGCCTGGTAATTACTTCTATTTCTATTTTAACGCTGCTGGAAATCACAGCTTATAAATACAGGCAAAAAAAGGGGCATTATCTTCATTGGTCAATATGGATAATAGTAACAACCGCCCTAAGCTTGGATGCCGCCGGTGATTTTTTTCATCTTTACGAAAAAATATCCTGGTGGGACCAGACTGTCCATTATTCGGTAAGCGCCATCATGGCCTTTACCTTATTTGCCGTAATCAATGCTTTTTGGATTGATAAATTTAAATATAGCCTGCTCTTAAAAGAAGGCCGATTAAAACTCTCCTTGTTTCTTGCCTCTGCTTCAACAATCAGCTTGGGAGCGCTTTATGAGGTAGAGGAATATCTGGAAGATGTTTTTTTTCATACAAACCGTTTGGGCCCGGGAACGGATACGGCCAATGACCTGTCCATGGATATACTGGGCGTAATAACCACGGTTATTATTGTGTCCGTTTACTATTTAATAACCCGCAAAAGAAAAATTATTGATTAAATTATTTTAACCACCTAACCTGATACGGCTTTAAAGTCAGATATTCTTCTAATTTTAATTTCTCTTGGCTTAAAATATCTTTTACCTCGTTTTTTTGTATCTCCTTTTTGATTTTACCCGCGTCAATTTTTATCGCGCGGTTTGTAACATTGCTTATGGCCAGCAAATTATTTGAATTTTTGTCAAACCTCAAAATAGCCATTACGCTTTGCCCCAAATCCAATATTTTTTGTTTTGCCAAAGGCGAGAATAGCGGTTCCTTGCTTCGCGCTTTTAATAATTTTTTATAACCCTTAAAAATTTTATGCTTGCGCGAATCAGCATTGTCAAGCTCTTTTGTTAATTTATCATAATCAAATTTTTCACGGTTAATCGCGCGGCCATAGCCTAATTTTTCAACCCCCTCGCTCCAATTATCCGCTCCGATTAAATTATTAAGATAAATCAAAGGCACTCCCCGCAATGCCAGCTGTATTGACTGGCTTGCCAAATATTTATTAACTTCGCCGATTGCGCTCGGATAAGTAATGTTCATTTCATATATCTCGGTTTCACCGCCACCAATATCGCGCTCTAAAACTTTGCCATTCTTTTTTTCGCAGTCCAAAGCGATCTCTCGCATTTGCTTTTTATTTAAAATTCCGCGCGCCGGAATTGTATGTATTCCGTCATGGGAAACGCTTAAATTCAA
>JAGLYP010000027.1 GCA_023132155.1 Candidatus Parcubacteria bacterium | reverse complement strand
AATAATTACTTTTTTCATATGTTTTCTCCTTAATTTTGCTTCTTATCAAGACCGTTAATTTAAAACATGTCCGACCTTTATACCATGTAATTTTAATAAATTAACAGTTTTCTTGATAACAAGCGTGAATTAATATTTCTATATACCCCCCAAACGCGTTCTTGCGCTTGAAAAACACATAAAATATTTTTAAGTTTCAGAAACATTCTGAAATCGACCTTTAAAACACTTAAAAATTAACTTGCAAAAATAAAACGCCCTATACAAAAACAACATATACTGTTCTTGAATAATAGGCGCTGATGTTTGCTATGAAACGTTTATACCTTGATTATTTTATTTAATTTTTAAAAACATTTTACTTCATTCCGGATAAGGACTGTTGCTTTCAAATTCATTCCTATAATCGTTGGTGCCCGGGTCATACAATTTGCAATGAATAAATATTTCTTTATTAGCCAAGGTTATCATATTAATTGATTTGCACTTCGGGCATTTTTTTTCTTGCTTAAGTATGCCATCCATTTTTGTAATATTTGCAAAATGATTAGAGCATTTAGCGCACCTCCAAATAAAATTATATGAACTGCCTGGCATAGAAATATTTAAAAATAAAAATAAAAAAACCTCATGTCGTAAAAACATCAGGCTGTACAAAAATACGAAAAAATATAATTCCAATTTATTTTTATTATGTCTGAAAAAATTATAAAATTATTCATATTTTTTTAAAAAATTAGCATTTTTAAATTTATTTATTTTAAGATAAATTTATCTTACAAATTTATCTTACAACAAAATAATTAAAAACTAATTAAAAAA
Organism: Candidatus Parcubacteria bacterium; assembly: GCA_023132155.1. GTDB lineage: Bacteria > Patescibacteriota > Patescibacteriia > Patescibacteriales > UBA12075 > JAGLYP01. Next base: position 20,940 of record JAGLYP010000027.1, on the reverse strand, counting down.
ATATGAAGTAAATATAAAATAAATATAAAATAATTATAAAATAATTATTCCTCCGCCTAAAACTTTATCACCCTGATAAAAAACCGCGGACTGGCCGGGTGTAATCGCGCGCTCGGCCTGTTTTAATTTAACTTGATATTGCTTATTTTTTTCATTAAAAATTTTACATTCAGAGCTTTTGTGGCGATAACGGATGACAACTTCCGCGCGCAAAGGAAACTTAATTTTCGCGTCAAGCCAATTCGCGTCTCCAACTGAAAAATTATCACCAAACAATGCCGGGTCATTCGCGTCGGCAACTACATATAATATATTATTTTTATAATCCGTTTTCGCGGCGTAATACGGTCCGGTTCCGCCGATCTCAATTCCTCTGCGCTGGCCTATGGTATAAAAATACAGCCCTTGATGTTCGCCGACTTTTTTACCGTCCAAAGTCATAATCGGTCCGGGATTTTTTTTAAGATATTTTTTTAAATACTCATTATGCTCAATTATTTTTCCTTCCTCAAGCAAAAAACACACATCCTGGCTTTCAATTTTTAAATTAGGCAAATTCGCTTTTGCGGCTTGTGTTTTAATTTCCTCTTTAGTTAAATCTCCCAAAGGAAATAATATTTCTTTCAGCCACTCTTGCTTTAAATTATATAGAAAATAACTCTGATCCTTGCTTTTATCTTTTCCGCGAAATAAATTAAAATTATTTCTTTCCTTGATAATTCTCGCGTAATGGCCTGTTGCCAAAAAAACAGCTCCTAGCTCATTTTTTACTCTTAAAAGCTCATTAAATTTTATTAAATAATTGCATTTTACGCACGGGTTAGGAGTCGCACCCACCCTATAGCTTGAAACAAAATAATCAATCACTTCTTTTTTAAATTTTTCTGAAAAATTCAGCGGATAGAATTTTATTCCCAAAACTCCGCATACCTGCCTGGCGGCTCTTTCATCTTTCTTATAATTTTTGTTAAGCCGCATGTACACGCCCAAAACATCAAAACCCTGCTTTTTTAAAAGCAGGGCGCACACGCTGGAATCCACCCCTCCGGATATGGCAACTAACACTTTTTTCATTTAATTTAAAATTTGAACTATTACTTATTAAATAATCAATAATTTCGGTAAAATATTTTCAGGAAAACTAAAATTTAAATAAATAATTCCTGTCAAGCAAATAATCGCGATTATTGTATGTATAAAAACTTTTTTATGCTGAATTTCCGCTCGCACTACGATATTTATTATCATCACAATAAATAAAATTCCTAAAACTATAATAGTAATTACATTGGCGGCTTTCACCTTGTCGGAAACAATAATATCATTTTTATCAAAGATATTATTAAAACTTTTTACGTCAGTAACAATATTTTCTTCAATCGCGATATTAGGGCTAATTTCAGCCTTGGCAATTAAATTTTTATCATTGTATCCGGCAATATTTTTTGCCTTGGGAAACAGGGATAATGAATTTTCCTTTTGGATTGGAATTGGGATGCTATCCGGAATTTTAAGCTTATCCGGCCGTCCGGTATCAATTGTTTTAATTTCTTCACTGCCTTGCTTATAGCTCTCGCCAACAACGCTCACAGGCTCTTTATTATAATCAATGATTTCCTCTTTTTTTGGCGCCAAATCGCTTTCAATCGCTTTTTCTTCAATTTCGGTAATCGTGATTTCAGTGGTTCCGGCGGTTTTGTCTTCCGCTAAAGCAATTTTAATTGGCGCAAGCTTTTTTACCGCAAAAAATTGCACTAAAACATTGGTTCTTTTGCCGTCAAGTTCTCCGTTTACAACGGCGATTCCGATATCCGAGTATTTATCGCTTAAAATATTTTGCTTATGAGTCGGTGAAAGCATTAGGGCTTGATGCGCGGATTTTGCTGAAGTAAAATTCATAGCCAAATTTTCACCGACATAAAGATATTCATATTTACCGCGGTCAATAAAATCCCAAGGTTTTCTGCCGTCCGGGCTATAATGGGCAAAATAATCTTTTATGATTAAATCCTCGGCCTTTGAAAAAGCCGAGGAATTTAAAACGGCATTAGCCTCCAAAGGCTCAAGATTTTGCGTCTTGCGATCACGATTAATCAAATCAACAATTTGGCCGGAAATATTCTCGCTCATCTTTGCCTGATAAGAATTAACAGAAAAAACATAAGCCAAAATTGAAACCTTTAAAATCGCCAGCGCGAAAACTATAAGCGCCAAAGATCTCGCGCGCAATATTTTCGGCCTATGCCCGTTGCCTTTATGCGGAATAAAAAAATCTTTAAACAGCCTTAAGGAATCATGCAAAAATTCAGGCAAATTCTCTTCTTGGTATGAAAATTCCTCAATTTCTTTCTCTTCTTTGTTGATATATTTTTTAAAATTTTTTCTAATTTGCGAAGATTTCCCCTTTTTAAACAAAAAAAACACCAATTTCAACAAAAAACCGCCAAACAAAAAAAATAAAAACCATTCTTTAGATTTAGAATTTTTTTTCTTTTCTTTTGACATTTAAACTAATTTTTTATTTTTTTTATATTAATATTATACCATATTATATTATGCTTTAAAAATTTTATTTAACACATAATTTAAAATTGACAAGGTAATGCCAAAAATAAAAGCCGCTAGAAATCCTTCCACTTCAAATCCTTTTACGATTGAAGAAACCAGCAAAATCATTCCGGCATTAATAATAAAAGTGAAAAGCCCTAATGTCAAAATATTTATCGGCAATGTTAAAACCACCAAAAGCGGCTTTACGGTTATATTAATCAAACCCAAAATCAAAGCCACCCAAAGAGCGGACCAGGGAGAGGCGACCGTTACGCTCGGAATTAAATAAGCGCCAATAATAACCGCGAAAGAAGTTATCAATAATTTTAAAATAATTTTCATATAATTTTTAAGCTAGTATTAAACAAAAAATAAAACTTGACAAATATTTTCAATATGTTAATATTTATTTAGGAAGAAAAATTTTTTCATCAACTTCCTCCTTAACTTCTTAACTTCTTTCGACAAGCGCGTGCGGGTATTCTAATTACTTGCACGCGCTATTTTTCTTTATTTGACTAATTCAATACTTTCTATAATTATATCTTCAAGCGGGCAGTCTCTCGCGTCGGTTTCACCTGCCTCAATTTTTTCAACAACATCCATTCCGGCGATAATTTCACCGAAATTCGTATGCTTGCCGTCAAGCCAAGAAGTCGCTTCCGCGGTAACAATAAAAAATTGCGAACCGTTTGTATCGGGGCCGGAATTCGCCATTGCCAATGAGCCGCGAATCAATTTTTCATTATTAAATTCATCCGCGAATTTATATCCCGGATCTCCGGTTCCCCAAAGATTCTTTTTGGACAAATCTTTTGAATTGGGATCGCCGCCCTGGATCATAAAATCATTGATAACGCGATGAAATCTGGTGCCGTCATAAAAACCGTCTTTAGCTAAATTTAAAAAATTATTTACGGTTATAGGCGAAATTTCATTGTAAAATTTAACTTTAATATCGCCCAAATTTGTTTTAATGATTGCCGATTCGTGTTCTCTGGCTAAATCATTTAATTCCGCGGGATTGTTTGTCGTCATTTGATTATTATTAATTTTATTAATTTCTTGAGCCTCTTGAGTTTCAGCGTTTTTTTCATTAACGCTTAAGCCGCCGGCACTTTGGCTACAACCGCTAAATAAAAATATTAACGCCGCGATAAAAAATATTTTTTTCATAATTTTTTGTTTATTTAATATTATTTAACATAATACCCTTTTTTCATTTTTCTGTCATCTTGTTTTCTTTTAATTTCAATTTTTTCTTTGGCCTTTTCGCGAAGTTTTTCCAAATTATCGCTTTTAAGCTCTCTTGCCTTTGCGGCCAAATATTCCAAATTATTCAATTTTGGATCTTCAATTACTTCGGAAAGCAAAACATCAAGCACCGCGCCCATTTTCGGACCCGGTTCAAAGCCCATTTTCTTAATCATATAATCACCGCTTATTTTCAAGCATTTAACCGATACCGGATCATTCTGCACCCGCTCAAACATATATTCCAAATGCCTTAATTTATAAGGCTTAGCCTTGGGCGTTCCGGAACCCAGACGATCGGCAACGCGTATATAAATTAAATCTTTTAAATTTTCCTTGCCGATTTTTTTGATTAAACGCCTTACAGAACTCGCGGTCACCTCATCAACATCATAATAAAACATATGATTGCGAACCAGAATTGCCGTTTTCTCCGTATCAGCCGCTGAAAATTTTAAACGCTTCATAATTTTGCGCGTCATGCGCTCGCCCGCGTATTCATGGTTATAAAAAGTTGCCGCGCCGTTTTTAAAACCTCGCGTCTTAGGCTTGCCAATATCATGGAATAAAGACGCCAAACGAACTCTCCAATCTTTGCTTGGACAAAATTTTAACGACAAAACACTATGCTTAAAAACCGTATAAATATGGTGGTGGTTCTGCTTCATATTTTTCCCTTCTAAAAGTTCCGGAATAACATATTGCAATAATTTTAATTTATAAAGCATCATAATCCCCTCATAAGGGCTGCCGGAAGATAATATTTTAATAAGCTCATCTTTGATTCTTTCTTTGGCGATAAATTTCAGGCTGCCCGCCATTTTTATGATTCCCCTTTCCGTTTTCGGCTCCATTGTAAAATTTAATTCGCTGACAAATCTTGCCCCGCGCATCATACGCAAAGCATCCTCCTTGAATCTATCAACCGGCTCCCCCACCGCTCTGATTATTTTTTTCTTAATATCTTTTTCACCGCCAAACAAATCAACAATTTCGCGGCTTTTCCCGTCCCAAGCCAAAGCATTAACAGTAAAATCGCGCCGCGCTAAATCATTTTCCAATTTTTCTTCAAATATTATTTCATCCGGACGGCGGCTGTCTGAATAGCCGCGCTCGCTTCTATATGTGGTAATTTCCACAATATTTTCCGTTTCATTGTTTTTATTTTTTATCGGCACTAAAACAGTGCCGAATTTATTTTCATATTTGCCTTTGGGAAAAATTTTTAAAATCTCCTCCGGTTTCGCGTTGGTGGTAATATCCCAATCCTTGGGTTCAAAAATTTCACCTCTTTTTTCAGCAATTAAAAGATCCCGTACGCATCCGCCCACGACATAAGCTTCGGATCCGCTATCCGTGATTTTTTTAAAAATATTTTTTATAAACTCGGGCAATTCCATAAATTAATCAATAAAAGAAACAACCAATTTTACTGTTGGCTGTTCTTAAATTATATAATATATTAATTTATTAGTCAAAATCAAAAATAGACATCTGGTAAGGACCGTCTCTACCCCTAAAAAATCCGGTAAATACCCGCGATAATTTTATTTTTACCAATTTTTTAAAATAATTCATAAAATATACAAGTTATGCCCAAAGGGCACTAACAGTAGTCGGGAATATTCAAATTCCTTGACTATAAATTAATTATTTTTGGCCGAAAGCAAGTATTTTTCAATACCTTGACTTATATTTTAAAAGCACACCTCCTTCAAGTGCTAATCAAATTTAACACCCAATTAGATTAGGCGAAATCAATAATCAGTAAGAAGTTAAATTTTAATCTTTACTTTAAAGCAATATAAGTAGACTAAAGAAAAAATCTTGCTTTCATTATAATTCAGATTAACACAATATTATTAAAATAGCATGAATTAAAAATTAATTTTCTTTAAACTTTCACTACAATAAAAAAATCGTCAAATTTAAAATTTAACGATTTTTTATTTTGCAAAATCCCATAATTACTCAACTTTTAAAATTTCATATTCAATCTCACCCTTGGGTGTTTGCGCTTTTACCTTTTCACCTTTCTTTTTATTTAAAAATGACCGGCCCAAAGGAGACTCATTAGAAATTTTTCCTTCCGAAGGATCGGCTTCATTAAAGCTGACAATAGTATAAACTCTTTCTTTATTTTCGCTTCTAACCGTAACTTTTGAGCCCATCGCGGCTTTTCCTCCGTTTTTTCCATTTTTGACAACAGTTAAATTTTTAAATATTTGGGTTATTTCCGCGATACGCCCCTCATTAAAGGCTTGAGCGTCCTTGGCTTCGCTATACTCCGCGTTTTCACTCAAATCGCCCATATCTTTCGCGGTCTGAATGCGAACGGCGATTTCTCTTCTTTTTACGTTGGCGAGGTAATCTAATTCATTTTTCAATTTATCATACCCCTCTTGAGAAATAATTTGATCAGTCATAATTTCTTTTTTACAAGTTATGCCCAAAGGGCGCTAACAGTGGTCGGGAATACGCCCCAAAGGAAGTGCCCTTAGGGTATTCAAATTCCTTGACCATAAATTGTTTTTTATAATTTTTACTATATAATATTTTCAAAAATCACGCAAGTACCAACAAAAGAAGCTTAGCTTCGGTTACTCGAAGCTAAGCTTCTTGGGCTATCTCCGTAAATTTCAAGGCTGGAATGATAAATGCAGGGAAGTTAACAGCAATAAATAACCGATTCCAAGCGGATGGTTTAAATAGGGGCTGAAAAAATTTATAATTGCTATTGCCGCCAAACCAACAGCCAAAGACAGCTTAAATCCGTTTTTGGCATCTAAATTAAATTTCCCCTCTTTGATAATCGGACAAATAATTTTATAAACAATAATAAATATTAAAACAGCATAAATTAGAAATCCGAAAAAACCGATCTTCAGCCAAATATCAAGCCAGCCCCACTCAAAAGCGTAAGTAGTATAAAATCCATCAGGATTTTTCTCCAAAACCCTGGGGTCGCTGGATTTGTAAGTAACTTCCGCGCCAAAGCCCTGTCCTCTTATTGGCGCTTTTTTTATTTCCTGCCACAATTCCGGCAAAAGCGACCAACGCGAAGAAACTCCGGCCTCCCCGCTGACTGTTTTCGCCCGTTCAGTTATTAGTTTAGCGGCATTAAAATTATTTTCAGAATTTGGGTATGGAAATTTTACTGTAACAGTGATTAAAAATAAAGCCAAAATACCGCTTAATAAAAAAATCCCGAAAAAATATAATGTTTTTTTTATTTTTAATAATCTAAAAACAATTATAAAAAACAAAAAAAAGGCGGCTGCTAACCCCATCCAATTACTGCGTGAAAAAGAAATTAAATTTACTGATATAAAAAATGATAATAATAAAAAATAAACAAAAAATTCTTTGGTAAAAAATTCTTTTAAAATTATTTTATTATTATTTTTGAAAAACTTTTGAAAATATTTAAGCAAAAAAACAGCAGCTACAAACACTCCGACCAAAACGAAAATATGGGATTGGAAAAATATTCGCGTAAAACCTGTTTGCATTTGCGTTAATTCTCCAATTCTTGTATCGCGAATCCAAGCGTAAATATCAGGCATCAGGCTGAAAATATTATGCGAAAAAATAAAAAGCAAAACATAAGTTTTTATTGACAGCCAAATAATCGCGGCCATGAATACTTGAAACAAATTATCAATAAATTTCTCAGAATGCTTAAATATTTCATAAATCGGCAGTAATAAAATAAAAAAAGCCCATGCGTTAAAATCAAAAAATACATTCACGAAACTTGTATTATTCAAAAAAGCGTTTACAAGCCCCCAAATAATAAAAACAAATAACAGCGCGTATAAATGAAATATTTTATTGCCTTTAAATTCTTTGATTCTTAAAAACCTTTCATCTTTTTTAATAAAAAACCAAATCTGCCTGCCAGCCCAAACCGTTAAAAATATCAGCCAAAAAACCATTCTAATTGATATGTCTTTATCCGCAAGCTCAAAAACAAAAAGCCTGCCAAAAGAGCCGATAAATAATTCCGTTAGCAATATCAACAGTCCGTATTCAATTTTTACAATACAAAAAACTAAAAACAATACGGCAAGCATTGCAAAAGCGTATGATCCGGCCGATGGATAAAAATGCACTAATAGCGACATTAATTCAACTGAAAAAATCGCGGACAGAGTTATATAAAATGTTTTTCCGAATATTTGCATTTTAGTTAATGATTAATGTCATTGCGGGTGCTTTCAGTTTGTCATTGCGAGCTTGCGAAGTAATCCCGTGCCACAGAACACCGTGCGTGAATTAACAATGGACGGTGCAGGTACCACGGGATTGCTTCGCAAGCTCGCAATGACAAAGAATAGGGCTAATTAATAATTTCAACTTTATCTCCTATTAAGATATTATTTTTTTCGCAAAAACCCGCGTTTACTTCCAGTACATAATTTACCGGATAAATTGAGCTGTATATTTTTTTGGGATTTTCTCCTTCCGGCTGCAAATCCGGTGAAATATTAATGATTTCCCCGTCACCAATCCAAATTATATCAATCGGAAAATTCATATTTTTCATCCAAAAATTTCTCACCTGCTTATTATCAAATAAAAACAGCATCCCGCCGATTAATTCTTTTTTGTCGCTTAAACCCTGAATATGCTTTTTCTGAGTATCCGCTAATTCAACTGGAATTATTATGTCATTAATCTGAACCGCTGGCGCGATTGATTGATCTTGTTCCTTTCTTTGCTCATTATAAAACAAAAAAACAATAAAGCAAAGGGTTAATAAAATAATTGTGGAAATTGTTTTTAAAAATTGTTGTCTTGACATTATATTAATTGTATGCTAATTTATAAAATCGTTTTTTAACCCACAAAAAGGGAGGGATTATGGAAATAAAAGACTTAAATGAAATTGGAACAACGGCAATTAAAAATGAAATACTAATGAATCTTTTTGACGAATTTGAAAAATATAAAGAATTGAACCATACGAAATTTTCTTTATTACTACACGATATGACAACTGAAACAATTGCGTTAGCCTTTAGCGGTAAACTCATTGACCTAATTCACCAAGCCGATGAATCAAAATCCGCTCCTACCATCCGAACAATAAGAACGGCCTATGAAAAGATTTACAAAACAATAAACAAACTTGAAGTGGAAAAATAAATTCCACTTAAACATTCAAACAAAAGCGCATAGCAAGAACATGCGCTTTTATAATTGTCTTGAACTATGATTAAAATGATTAAATGATGGGCTATGATTATTTTTTTTAATAATCATAGCCCATCATAATAATCAAAAAAATCATAGTTCAAGACAGTTTATGTTTATCCTTGATAATTTGAACCGCCTCTTTATATTTCTTTACCCTAGGCAAAAACGGCAGAAATTTATAAGCAAATGACGGCAGCCAATTGCTCATTGTTCCGCCGGGCTGGACTTTGAATAATATTTTATTTATCCAATAGCCTTTATGCCCTTTTTCCAAAAGCGACAGCCATAAATCCCAGTCTTGCAATCTTTTTAAATCTTCATCCCAAGGCAATGCGGGCAAACATTCCCGCCTTATTAATGCAGTAGAATGAATATACGGCATCTGTTTTAATCGCTCTTCATTAAATTCAAAACTTGCAAATTTTTTATGCCCGAAAATGTGCCCGGGATAAGCATAAGCCGCCTCTTTGTGATTATTTAATTCATTTTGCATTATTTCTAAAGCGTCAGGATATAGTTCCAAATCAGCATCGCAAAAAATAACATATTCACCTTTGGACTTTAAGAACCCCTTATTGCGCGAATACGGCGCTCCGTGATTAATTGAATTATGAATAAACGCGACTTTTATGCCAAACTCTTTTTTGTATTTTTCAACTATCTTTGACAAACAATCAGAAGAGCGATCGTTAACTATAATAATTTCATAATTGGAATAAGTCTGCTTAAGAATGCTTTCCAGACATTTATCAAATTTTTTCGCCTGATTGTAAAGCGGGATAATAATTGAAATCATATATTTATATATTCATATATTTTTTTAATCTGTTTGCTCCATTCAAAGTCCCTGATTGCCCGCTTCCGACCTTGCGCGCCCATTTTTTTTCTTAATTCTTCGTCTTGAGCTAATTTTAATATTGCGCCTGCGATGTCATCAACATTTTGCGGGTCAATAAGCAGTCCTGTTTCACCGTCAACAATTGCGTCGCTTACTCCTCCGACATTTCCTCCGATTACCGGTAACGAGGCTAGCGCCGCTTCTAAATAAACAATGCCAAAGCCTTCAAAATCCCCTTTAATATCTCGCGCCGGCATTATAAATATATCAGAACTTTTCAGCCACTGCCACTTTTCATCATCGCCTAACAATCCCAAAAAATGAATATTAGGGCAAATGCCAGCGATTTTCTCTAAATACTTTTCGTCCTCGCCAATGCCCGCAATAAAATAATGGATATTGGAATTAACCATATATATTTTTTTCAAAGCCTCTATCACCCTGTCTTGCCCTTTTCTTTTTACCAAACGGGAAATTGTAAATAAAACGATTTTATCCTGCAAATTGTATTTCTTTAAAACTTTTTCATTTTGATATTTATCAAAATTGATATTAATATCAACTCCGGGATTTACCACTTTAACCTTGCTGTGATTTTCCTGACTGATAAAATCTTTAACTAATTCGGCAGTGTAGGAATTCGCGCAAAAAATATGCCTTGCTTTTTTTAAAATTTTAAAACTGATTATTCTTTTTCTGCTCCTACGCAAGGCATAATTCATATCCATTCCATGAATAATGACGCTATAAGAAATTTTATTAAAAATGGAATAAATATATAATATAATCCCCAAAGGCAATAACTGTCCGACTATAACATGGTTAAATTTTTCTTGTTTGTTTATTTTTACAAACTGCCAAAACGCAAGCAGCCATTTCGGCCAAATTTTACCAGATAACAAAATACCGGAATTATTATTTAAAACTGTTATATTGTTTTTTTCCGGCCAATACTTAACTAAATTTCCGTAATAATTTGACACCCCGCCTTTAAACGGCGGATATTCAATTGTGAAAAGTAATGTCTTCATGGTTATTCGCTTCGCGAACCCGCGCTACGAATGCGGGACATGCGAATGTTGATATTAAAATTCATTTACATTAAATCAAAATTATCTCACGGTCTTTAAAATGCTTTTTATGTCTTCTTTTTTAATCGCGCCTGAGATAAATACCAATAATAAATAAACAAAAGCGCCAAAAGGAATTAAAATTAAAATCGAAAATTGATTTTTAAAATACACAATTAAAAAACCCATAGCCACTGCTGACGCGCAAGACTTAATAAAAATTAAAGCCACTTTTTTAATATTAAATTTTGTAATTGACGGCACAACTGAAGCGCCAAGGACGAACATTAAAAAATTTGTCGTTAAAACGGTAATGCTTGCTCCAACCGCTTGGTATTTTGTAATTAAAATAATATTTAAACATACGCTGGCAAATAAAGTAATCGCCATATTTCTTGTATTTGTTTTTTGCTTATCGCAAGCGTTTAAAAGCGCGCCAATTGGAAAATTAACAAAAATAAAAAAGAGGCTCGCAATTATAATTTGCAATGGAACAACAGCCGCCATATATTCCGGCTTGAAAATAAGCAAAATTTTATCCGCCAAAACTATTACCCCGGCGCTAATCGGCAAACTGATGACAATCAAATAATTCAGCGCCCTAACAAAAGATATTGATAATTGCTCTTTATTTGATTTCCAATATGACGAAAACGCGGGATAAAGCGACGCCATAAAAGCTAAAGGCAAGAATTGCAAAGCAAATATTATTTTAAAAGGTATCTGATAAAGTCCGACATAATAATCTGAAGCCAGCTTTGATAAAAGCACGGTATCAAAATACATATAAAAACGCTGCAATACGGCGAAAAGCGCGAAAGGAACCGTTAATACCGCTAATGATTTTATAAAACGCGAATTATAATTCAATTTAATATTAATTTTCCATTTAAACTTAATCAGGCTTAATGAAAAAATAAAATTAAATACACTGCCTGTAATCATTGCCCCCATTAAAAACAAAAGCCCCAAATTCATTTTTAAAACAATCAAGCCTATGCTTAAAATTATCGCTTGCAGCAATATGCTAGCAATACTTTCAAATTTTAAATTATGAAAACCGCGAATCGTTGAAAAAAAAGTAGTGCTAAAAGAATCTAAAACCATTGCCAAACACGACAAATAAACTAAATACTTTGTAATTTGCGGATAGCCCAAAACATTCACCAAAAAAATCACACTCACAATAGATATAAGAGCCAAAGGCAATTTTATCGCAATCACGGAACCCAGAATTTTTTCAACTTCTTTTATTTTTTCTTTGATTTTTGGAACCTCGCGCATTAAAACATTGGAAAGTCCCAAATCAATAAAAATCGCGAAAATAGTAGTAAGGGAAATGGCAAAATAATATTTGCCTAAATCATCGGGTAATAAATTGCGGGCAATAATCGTAAAATAACTAAAACTGATTATTTTCTGAATAATTAAAGCCAAGGTGAAATATGAAGTATTTTTCGCGATATTTAAAATTTTCATATCAAATTAAACTTTTACTGGTCATTTCCTCTGGCTTTTTAATGCTTAATATCTTTAATATTGTTGGGGCTACATCAGATAATATGCCATGCGGCCTAATCAAACTCAAATCATTATTGGGAACGTCTCCCCATCCGAAATTTCTTCCAACATAATCATTGCCAACCAAAATAAAAGGAACAGGATTAGTAGTATGCTCTTTGTCTATTCTTCCAGTTTGCATATTAAACATAACATCGGCGTTTCCGTGATCAGCAATAATAATTGCCAAACCGTCTTGTTTTAATATTGCCTTTATGGTTTTTTCCAAACATTCATCAATGCTTTCTATTGCCCTGATTGCGGCTTTAATATTTCCAGTATGCCCGACCATATCGCAATTGGCAAAATTAACCAAGATAAAATCATATCTATCCTCGTTAATATATTGCGTTAATTTCTTGGTTATTTCATAAACTGACATCTCCGGTTTTTGATCATAGCTTGAAACTGCCGGCGAAGGGACAAGTATATGATCTTCGCCTGGATTTTTTTCTTCACGCCCTCCGTTAAAAAAATAAGTTACATGCGCGTATTTTTCCGTTTCCGCTATCCGCAGCTGTTTTAAACCGTTTTGTGATATTACATCCCCTAAAGTAATTTTTATTATATTTGGCGGGAAAGCTATTTTTGCCGGCAAACGTTTTTCATATTCAGTAAAACTTACAAAAAAAAGATTTTTTAATAAACGAGAACGCTTAAACCCCGTAAAATTAGGCAAAATAAATGCTTTAGTAATTTGCCTGGCTCTATCCGGCCGGTAATTAAAAAAAATAACAGCGTCATTATCCTCTACTACGGAAAATTTTTTATTATCACCGGTAATAACCGTTGGAATAAATTCTTCATCAAAAATTTTTTTACTATAACTGTCTGTTACGGCTCCAAGCGCGGAATTGCTTATGTTTCCCTTTCCGGCAGTCATTGCTAAATATGCCCGTTCAATTCTATCCCAATTATTATTCCTGTCCATTGTGTAAAAGCGGCCAATTACGGAAACAATCCTGCCGAATTTATTTTTTTTCAATTTGCGCTCAATTTCTCTGATGTAATTTTTACCGCTATTATACGGTGTGTCTCTGCCGTCCAATATGACATGAATGCAAATTTCGGTAACATTATTTTGTTTTGCCAGTTCCAATAAAGCATGCAAATGATCAATGGATGAATGAACAGCGCCGTTGGAAACGAGCCCGATTAAATGAAGTTTTGAATTATTTTTTTTAACGTGATCTATGCTTTCCAATAAAACTTCGTTATGAAAAAAACTTCTATCCCCTATATCCTTGTTAATGCGGGATAAATCTTGATACAAAATATATCCAAGCCCCAGATTAAGATGCCCGACTTCGCTATTTCCGCTTTCCCCCCAAGGCAAGCCGACTGCCTCGCCTGAAGCGCGCAATGTTGTCGCCGGATATTCGCTTATCAAACTGTCATAAAAAGGCGTGGAGGCTTGTGTGATCGCGTTTCCGGGATAATCCCTGTTAATCCCCCAGCCATCCAAAATTATTAAAACCAATGGTTTCGGACGTTTATTTTTATTAATATTATCCATAAAACTAAAATAAACTTTTCCCAGTCATTTCTTTGGGAATTTTTTTATTTACAATTTTTAAAACAGTTGGCGCAATATCGCCTAATATGCCATTTCTTTTTAATTTTATATTTCGCGTATTTTTATTTATAATAACGAACGGAACCGGATTTACAGTATGTTCTGTATGAATTTCTCCGGTTTTTAAATTCAGCATCTTTTCAACATTACCATGATCGGCCGTAATAATAACCGTTCCGTTAATTTTTAAATAAGCTTCAACAATATCGGAAACGCATTTATCAACCGCCTCACAGCACTTGATTCCAGCCTTGATATTCCCCGTATGCCCTACCATGTCGGGAGCTGCAAAATTTAACAAAGTAAAATCATACTTCCACGATTTCCTGCCAGAAGGCTTTAAACAAAGATTATCAATAACTTTTTTGCTTAATTTTTCCGAACTCATGGCAGGCGTTTGATCATAAGATTTAACATCCGGAGATGGAATCATATACTGATCTTCGTCGCCGACTTGTCCGGAATACCCGCCATTAAGAAAATAAGTTACATGCGCGTATTTCTCAGTTTCCGCGATATATAATTGCCTTAAACCCGATAATGCCATTGGCAAAGTATTTTGCAAATCTATTCCGGGATAAGCGGTTAAAATATCATCAAGATCAGGGCCAAAATCCGTCATAGCCACGAAATATAAATGTTTCAACTGTTTTTTTCTGTTAAACGCGCCGGGGTTCATTTTATCAAAGTTATTTTGAACAAAAACTTTAGCTAATTGGCGGCTTCGATCAGAACGCAAATTAAAAAATATCACGCTATCGCCGTCGCTAATCCGGGAATTTTTTCCTCCATGCTCGCCGATTACGCATGGCTCTATAAATTCATCGCTATCGCCGCGATTATACGATTGCGTAATAGCGTCTTGAGCGTTTTTTGCCAAACGCCCCTTATTCAAAACTAACGCATCATAAGCCTTTTCTGTTCTTTCCCATTTCTTTTTACGATCCATCGCGTAAAACCGGCCCATTATGGTTGCTATTTTTTCATTATTAAAAAAATACTTTTCCAAATCATCAACCAATTGCAAAGAGGCGTATTGCGGCGAATCACGTCCGTCCGTAAATAAATGCAAACTTACATTTTCAACTTTATTTTTTTTAAGTAAACTTAAAAGGGCGATAAAATGCTTGGGGTCGCTATGCGGACTTTGTCCGTTTGACAGCATGCCCATGACATGAATTTTTGAATTCATTTTATGCACATGCCTAATCGCGCCTAAAAAAGCGGAGTTTTTAAAAAAAGTCCCGTCTTTGATGCTCCTGCTTATTTTTACGACATCCTGCTCAACCAGCCTGCCTGCGCCGATATTCATATGTCCGGCCTCGCTGTTTCCAACTTGCTTGACTGGCAAGCCGACGTACTTGCCATGAGCGCGCAGCTTTGTAAAGGGATACTTTTTAAACAAAAAATCCAAAACCGGAATTTTCGCCAAGGTAATCGCGTTTCCTTTGTTTGCTTTGTCTATTCCCCAGCCGTCAAGAATAATTAATATTAAAGGCAAATTGTTATTTTTTATTTTCTTTAGCATAAACCCTCCTCAATCTCCATTAAACGATTATATTTTGCCAATCTTTCGCTGCGCGACAAGGAACCCGCTTTTATAAAATCAGCGTTAGCCCCAACAGCTAAATCAGCGATAAAAGTATCACAAGTTTCACCGCTTCTGTGTGATGCCATAATTTTATAATTATGCTTATGCGCCAATTTAATACACTCCATTGTTTCCGACAAAGTTCCCACTTGATTCGGCTTAATTAAAATCGCGTTTGCCGCTTTTTCTTTAAGCCCCCTTCTTAACCTTTTAATATTGGTTGCAAACAAATCATCGCCAATCAAAAGCATTTCCGAGCCTAACTCCTTATTTAATTCGCGCCATCCTTCCCAGTCATCCTGATCTAATCCGTCCTCAATGGAAATAATCGGAAATTTTCTAAACCATTCGTAATATAGGCCTATTAAAGTATCGCCTGAATACTGGGCATTGTCTAATTTAAAAATATATTTGCCCGTTTCCTTATTATACAACTCTGACGACCCGACATCAGTTCCCAATCCGATATCTCTTCCAGGCTCATAGCCGGCATTAATTATAGCCGCCATTATTAATTCCACCGCCTGGATACTGGACGAAATATCAGGGGCATAGCCGCCTTCATTGCCGACATCCGTATCAAAACCGGCCTTTTTTAAAACATATCCCAGCTCATGAAAAATTTCCGCGCCCATTCTGACTTTTTCCTTAAAGCTTATTTTTCTCATTGGCAAAATCATAAACTCCTGAAAATCCAAATTAGTATCTGCGTGCTTTCCGCCGTTAAAAATATTAAAAGATGGGGTTGGTAAACTATATTCTTTTTGCTTTATCTTATAGGTCTTAGAAATATATTCATATAATTCTTGTTTTTTCGCAATTGACGCCGCGCGCGCGCAAGCTAAAGAAACAGAAAGAATGGCGTTAGCGCCTAGCTTCTTTTTATTTTCTGTTCCGTCCAGCTTAATCATTATATCGTCAATCTGTTCTTGCTTCGTAACGTCTTTGCCTTTTAAGGCTTTAAATATTTTTTCATTAACATTTTTCACAGCCATTAACACTCCCTTGCCTTCATATCTTTTGGAGTCATTATCCCTTAGCTCCCAAGCCTCATGTATCCCTGTTGAAGCGCCGGAAGGAACGCTTGCCTTAGCGCTTAAACCGTCATCAAGGACTATTTTAGTTTCCACGGTAGGATGTCCGCGAGAATCCAAAATCTCTCTCGCGATAATTTTTTTTATTTTTTTCATATAGATTTATAGTTAAAATTTATATCTTAATTACAAAAATTTACTCGTCCCTCCGAAGCTTTAGCGTAAAGGGATTAAATTTATTTTTCCTTTGGATCATAACCGTTTTTAACCTCATCTCCGTCCGAGTATCCGTCTCCGTCCGTATCGCTTAATTCCGGATTGGTGAAATAAACATTATTTTCGTCATAATCACTCAAGCCGTCATTATCAGAATCTAGCAAATTTAAACATTCTTCATCTAAACAAATACCTTCAAGAGCCTCCGTACCTGTTGCCTGATTTAGCGTTTCATTTTTTCGCGTTGAAGTTGAAATTTCTACCGGCGTTTCTTCTTTGATAAAATCTTCAATTGCCCCGACCTCAAATATACACAAACCATTATCACAAATCGCCCTGCCATCTTCGCATCTATATAACTGCGGACAGACAACCGTATGGCAATTATTATTCAGCTTGCTGTTCCATTCTTCCAAATATTTTTTATTAATCGCTTCTTGAGAGCCGCCGGATGCACATTCGCAGCACCCCTTTTTTGTTACTATACAATCTAAATTAAGTTCGCATTTTTTCCAAGTTGGCAAAATATCTTTCTTATTAATACTTTTTGAAATATCCGGAATACTGGCCGTAGTTTCATCAATTTTCCCGCTCATATCAATCACTTCCAACAATAAAAAATATACGGCATACATTACTAACAAGGCAATCAAGAAACCGCCGATAATGCCAATTAGCGAAAAGCACTTTCCTCTTTTTTTTCCTTTTTTTTCCAAACTCCTGATCCTTTCATCAAATTTTTTGTTATTCTCGCTATAATCCGCTAAAGCGCTAAGCCGTCCGCCTGTTAAGCGGCTAATATTTTTTTTAATTTTTAAATCTTCCGCGCGGTTATTTTTATGAATTTCTCCGCTTGTCCCGTTTTGTTTGTTGCCTAAATGATCAAACATATAGAATTTTTAGTTTTAAATCTCAATCTGTTTATTATTTATCAAAAAATTTTTTGAATAATTTTGTGGGTTTAAATATTATATTTTTATTTTAATTTTTTTATATAATTCACATATTATAGATCTCTCCTCGCTTAAGCTCGCGCGAGATGACAAAAGGAAGAGTGTAAACCGCTAACAAGTCCTTTAATCCCCGGCATCTTTTCTCCGCTCAAAAAGGCAAGCATTGCGCCGCCGCCGGTAGAAACCCAATTAATATCATTGATTGTTTTAGTCATTTTTAAGGCTTCAATAGTTTCTCCGCCGCCAACAATGCTAAAAACCGATTTTTCCGAATTAATCGCCAAAGAACGGGCCAAAGCCAATGTGCCGTACTTGAATTTTTGCTCTTCAAGCATCCCCATGGGACCGTTCCAAACAACAGTAGCCGCGCTCTTTATATATTTTTTATAAAAATCAACTGTTCCATAGCCAATATCTAAAATATAATCCCTTTTTCCGATTTCATTTAATTTTTTATTATGCGCGTCCCAAAAACTTTTTTTATTGCTCACTCGCAAATCAATCGGCAAAATGATATTTTTATCCCAGCCTTTCTTAATAAGTTTCTTCGCGAATTTCACGCTTTCTTTATCAACTAAAGAACGGCCGATTTCATAGCCATGAGCCGTAAAAAAATTATTAGCCAATGCCCCGCCCAATAAAATACGATGGGCTTTTTTCCGAAATTTTGTTATTAAAGGAATTTTTGTCGCTAATTTTACTCCGCCGATAATTAAAATTAGCGGCTGTTTCGGCTTTAAAGCTTTTTCTAAATGCAAAATTTCTTTTTCCAAAAGCAAACCCGCGTAACTGGGCAAATATTTTTTTATCGCGCTTACAGAAGCGTGCGCGCGATGGCTTACGGCAAAGGCGTCATTAACATATATATCAGCCAATTTTGCCAGATGACGAGCCAAAATCGCGCTGTTCTTTTTCTCGCCTTTTTCAAAACGAATATTTTCCAAAAATACAATTTCAGAATTTTTCATCCTGGAAACCGCGGTTCCTGCTTGAAAACCGGATATATCATTTACAAAATTAACTTGTTTTTTAATTTTCTCTTTTAAAAATTTTGCCACAGGCAATAAAGAATATTTCGCGTCTTTTTTTGCCGTATCAGGTCTTCCCAGATGAGACACAATAATAACTTTGCTTTTCTTTTTTAATAAATATTCTATTGTTTCAAGCCCTTTAATAATTTTATAATCATCCAAAATCCTCCCGTTTTTAACGGGAACATTAAAATCACAGCGCAACAAAACCCTTTTCCCCGCTAAATTTTTAATATTTTTTATAGATTTAATTTTCATATAAAATTATATATATTATAACATTTTTAAATTGCCTTGACAAAAACATTAATAGGCTGCTAATTATAAATATTCTTAATTTTTAATTTTTAATTTTTAATTAATTCGTAATTGAAAATTGATAATTGAAAATTAAATTCCCCGCGCCTCGCCCTGATCGCCGGTTTCAATTTTTTTCCAAGGCAAACGCCTTTTAATTGAGCTCCAAAAACTGAACAATTCTTCGCTTTTTAATAAAGAACAAAAAACAACATAAACTCCGATTCCGACAATGCCGGCAAAAAGACCTTGGGACAAAACCTTTAAAAAGGTATCTGTGCCAAAAAAATCGGCCATCAAATATTTTCCGCCTTGCACGGCAACACCGGCCGCCACCGCCGCCAAAGAAAATTTTAAAGATGAAATAAGAATATGGAATTCATCCATATCGCCGATATCAAAACGCAAAGCCATCCATAAAAACATAAAATTAATTATACTGGAAATGGAAAAAGCCAAAGCCAGACCCGGAACTCCAAGTTTGCCCGAAAAATAAAAAGACAAGCCGACGTTTATTAAAGCGCTTACCATGCCGACAATGAAAGGCGTTTTGGAATTATGGCGCGCGTAAAACATTCTTACAAATAAAGGAATGCTAGCTTGCGCGAAAATAGATATCGCGAAAAACCCGAGCGTATCTATGGTTAAAATCGTATCATTCCAATCAAAACTGCCTGTTCCAAGGACAACGCGGATTATTTGCGCGCGCAAAGTTAAAAGCAATACCGTTGCCGGAACAACAAAAAATAAAATCTGCCGAAATGTATTAGAAAAATTAAAAATTAATTTTTTGCGATCAAAGGCCACGGTTGATAAGGTTGGAAAAGCGGCAACCGCGAAAGATATGCCAAAAACGCTTATTGGCAAAAATTGCAAATTATTGGCAAAATTAAAAATTGCCAATGAACCGCTGGCCAAGGTGGAGGCAATAATGGTTATAACCAATAAATTAACTTGCGAAACAGCCAAACTCAAAGTGCGCGGTATTGTCATAATCGCGACTTTTATTAAATTTTTATTTTTAAAATCAATTATCGGTCTATAGCGGTAACCCAATTTAAAAACCATTGGAATTTGCAAGGCCATGTGCATAAAGGCGCCAAAGACAACTCCCCAAGCCAAACCGTGAATACCCCAGATTGGCACAAAATACAAGGCTCCGATAATTATGCCTACATTATAAAAAATAGGCGACAATGAATATAAAAAAAAACGTTTAAAAGACTGCAAAATTCCGCCTAAAACGCTTGATATACCCAAAAATATCGGCGATAAAAACATTATTCTGGTCAATTCAACAACTGCTTGCTGTTTTTCTCCGGAAAAACCCGGAGTAATGAATCTCATTATCTCCGGCGCGAAAATTATGCCGATTCCGGACAAAATTAACAAAATAATTCCTAAAATATTCAAAATATTGCTCACAAACTCCCAAGCTTCCTTATTGGATTTTCTTTTTAAGCTAAAACATTTCAAAGAAGACGATTTGCCGATCAAACAGCTTAGAATCGGTATAAACCCGGCAGACAATGCTCCTAAAACCAATAAATTAAAAATCAAATCAGGGATTCTAAAGGCGGCATAATAAACATCAAGAATATCTCCAGCCCCAAATTCGCCGGCCAAAATACGGTCGCGAAATACACCCAAAAATCTGCTAAGCAAAGAAGAGAGTGCTACCAAAAGCGCAGCCATGGTTATGCTGTTTATTTGTCCTGAAAATAATTTTTTTATCATACCGCGTAGCGCCTAAAGCCCCGCCCTTCGC
>JAGLYP010000026.1 GCA_023132155.1 Candidatus Parcubacteria bacterium | reverse complement strand
TCGCGAAGGGCGGGGCTTTAGGCGCGAAAAGTAACAAAATTTACTTATTTCAATATCCCTCTCCTGCTAAGCAGCCCATTTTGCGCGCCCTGCTGTCCGATTACCGATGCCGTGTTTTTAACGCCTGCCAACATTGCTTTTTTAATATCGCCTTTAAATAATTCTAAGCCGGCGGCAAAAGTTGAACCAAAAGCGTCGCCTACGCCGGTTGTGTCCACTCGTTTTTTCTCTTTTAATATTTTTTGATAATATATCTTTTTACCGTCATAAGCGTAAGCTCCGTATTTTCCATTGGTAATTACCACAATTTCCGGACCATAGCTTCTTATTGCTTTTAATAAATTCGGAATTTCATTTAAAAATTTTCCGTTTTTTTCTTTATACTTGGGATTTGAGACTACAAGCTCAATTGCCTCATCTCTATTAACAGTTAAAATATAAGTTTTCTTTAAAAATTTACCAATCGCGTTAAAGCCGGCATGGAGCTGAATGTGTCCCGGGTTCCATGCGATTTTTGCTTTGGTTTTAAATACATTTTTTAAAAATTCACGCCATTTTCCGGAAAGCGAAGTTAAATAAATATATTTTGCTTTATCCATTTCTTTTAATTCTTTCGCGCCAATGCTTAATTTCGTGTTAGCCGCGCGATTGGAAAAACCAACATGCTCTTTATCATTGCCGACAATAAAAAAAGTAAAACCGGTTTCATGCGTCTTTATTTTTTGTATTAAATTTGTATCCACTTTATTTTTTTTAAAATTCAAAATTATATCTTTCCCGCGATTATCATTCCCAAGCGCGACAATTGCCGCCACATTAAAGCCAAGTTTGGAGAGGCACGCGGCCGCGTTAGAAGCCCCGCCGCCAAAAGTAGAATAAGACCCGTCAATCCTAAGCTTTGCGCCATACTCAAAAGCCATTAATTTTTGCGCCAAAATGTCCTTCTTGTTATCAATCATTATCGCTTCATTAGTGTAAAAAGTAATATCCTCGGTTGTTCCTCCTATTGTTATAAAATCATATTTACGCATAATTTTTTGTTTATTTATCTTATTTGTCATATATTAATATTAGCATATTTTTTATGATTTTTCAATAATCAAAAACCGGATATTTATTAATAAATATCCGGTTTTAAAAATTCTATAGTTAAAAAAATCACCGCAAGTCCCTTATGCTAACATCCAAAATATCTCTATTTTCCAAACTAATCAAATATATATTATCACTATCGCCTTTCTTGGCATAATACGAAGCATCATCTTCTTCTGATTCAGCGCCGCCAATCATAATGGTATTATTAGTCCCCTCGCCACTAGCCTCTACGATAATTAAATTTTCTTCCAAACGGGTGCCTTCAAATTTTTGTTCAGGAATATCTCCGGCTTCCAAATTAGCAATAACATTTAACACATTTCCAACTTTTTCCGCGTCTGCGCTGAATTCATAAGGCGCAATTCCGTTCCAATCTTCTCCGTCCCGCTCAATGATAATCTCGCGGTCAGGATATTGAAATCTGATTTTGGTAATTTTTTCGGGATTGGTTTGAAAAATTGTTTTATCATACCATTCGCTGTTGGCAAAAATATTATTCAAAGCCACATTAATCAAATAAGATTCATCGCTCTCTGCTTCGGCAATATAAGTACTATTATAATCACTGCCAAAACCGCCGACTAAAAATTCTTTCAACGTATTTTCGCCTTGGCGTAATTTAATTAAAACGCCACTCTTTTCGTCTAAATCAAAATCTTTTTTATTTTCTTTATTATTACTAACCAGTTCCATTTTTCCATTAATCGCGTCTTTTATTTTTGTATCCAATTCGGTTGCTAACGCGCTTTCAACAAAAAAATCTTTTGTTCCGCTAACTTTCCATTTATCGTTTTGTTTTTCCAATGTAATTAATTCCCCCTTGTTTGCGATATCAATAAAATCGATTTGATTAACATCAATTTTCGCTAAAAAATTTTCAGACTTATTTTTATCTTCCTGCCATTTTTGCAAAGGACCGTTATAAAGATAAGCGACAAAAGCTAAAGCTATTAAAATCCCTCCCAGATATAAATTTTTTTTAGACATAGTGTTGAATTAAGAATTAAAAATTAAGAATTAAGAACTTCTGCTATTTTTCAATATTCTCCTTAATAAGTTTAATTAATTCCTCCTTGTTTTGCAGACCGTTTAGGCGCGAAATTTCTTTTTCGTCTTTATCCAGAAAAATAAATGTGGGGATATCTTTTATTCCGTATTTTTCCAAAAGTTCAGGATTTTCGTCTGATTCAAAATACTCTGTTTTTAATTCGGGCATTTCAGCTTCAATTTCTTCCCACATCGGATTCATAACCAGACATTCCTTACACCAAACAGCGCCGATTTTTAAAATCTTCATACGATTGTAATGCTAATCCGCTAATAAATGCTAATCTGCGAATTGCGAATTAATAATTAGTAGTTATTTCTGAATTTAATATTCTTCTGGGTTTTAAATATCTCTCTCTAAAATTTACTATTAAACCCAACTTTTTGTTAAGCGCTTGCAAATATCGCCTTACTTGATAATACTCATTTTTTCCAATCGCTCTAACACATTTTAACTCAATAATAATTTTATCTTCTATTATAAAATCCACTCTATTTCTATTACTTTTCTCACCCTCAAAAGATATTGGAATATTTAATTCTCTAATAAATTTTATTCTTTTTTCAGATAATTTTCTTTCCAATAAATCACCGTACTGTTTTTCATTACAATATTTTCCTAATTCATTATGCACATCAAATAAAATACCACAAATAATATAAGATAATTCCTTACATATTAATTCCCTCCTCATAAATTTTATTTACAAATATTCATTAGCAATTCGCAGATTAGCATTTATTAGCGGATTAGCATTATTCATTACAAATCATCAACAAACCTACTTCTCCTTCTTATATAATATCTTATCATACCGAAAGTGATAACAATAATCGTGATTCCGAAAACGTTTAAATAGCGCATTGTCATCCGGCCGCTGTCGCTTAATTCTTTAATTGGACGGCTGGTAACTCCTTTGGAGCGGATACCGATTAAATCTTCGTCAAAACTCAAGGCATCAACTAAATTTTGAAAAAGCGTTAAATTGTCAGGTGTATTTCTGAGAAAATTGTCACTGATAAAATCGCTGTCTCCGACAACAATTAAACGGCCGTTAATATCTTTTTGTTCTTCAGGATAATCATCGGCGTAAGCATTCGGAACCATGCCGTTAACAGCCACAGCCAAAACATATTCTTGCGTCGCGCCTTTTGGCGTGTTAGCGGAATTCGGAGTAATATCATAAGAATCTTTTATTGACCAGGCGCCTTTTGTTGTAAAAGCTAAATTTTTAACACTTTCCTCGCTGATTTTCGCGGTATCAACACTAACACTGCTAGCCCAAGGCATTATTACATTTTCAAGATTGGAAACCGCGCTATGTTCAGAATTAAAACCCTCATTGGTAATTTGCGGCCAAAAAGCATAATTGCTTGAAAAAGTAAAAAATCCTTGTGAAAACGATGCCATTCCGCTTCTTCTGTCAGCAACTAAATTTTTATTTAAAATTATGCCGTATCTTACCAATAATTCGTCTAAATTGGATTCGTTATTTGCGGCTTGCAAGCCTTCTTTTATATTTACGCCATCCATTAAAACCAAAAGCGCTCCGCCTCTTACAACAAAAGCATTAATCGCCTTTAACTGCTCATCAATAAATTTCTCTTTTGGCCCGACAATAATTAAAGTGTCAACACTATCAGGAACGCTTGGCGATTCTTCCGCTAAAGAAACCGGAACAATTGTGTATAATCCCGCCAATTCATCGCCTGCGGTTCTGATATTGTTTTCAAGGCTTGCCGTTCCTTGAGTTGTTAAAAACCCGATTGTCGCAATTTCATCACTGACAACTTTTTTAATGGCAGTAGTTAATTGATATTCCAAATCACTGGTATTTCTTTTAACCGCCGGAATAGACTCGGTGTTAGACCCAAAACTGATGGCGATCCCCATATAACCGTTTATTAACTGCCTTTTGTCTTTTTCATAAACCTCAAAAGTCAATTGCGGAATCCCAATCATCATTAATTCTCTTTTCATTGAATCATCGTCTGACGGGTCAATAAATTCAACCCTGATATTGCCGTTTGAAAATGCCTCATACTCTTCAAGAATATCAGCCACTTCTTGTTTTAAACTGATAAATTGACTGGGCAGACTCTCGCTAAAATAGGCTTTAATGTTAACAATATCATCCAAATTAGCAACCGTATTCTTGCTTGCTTTGGAAATGGAATAAACTTTTCCTTGAGTCAAATCCCAACGATAAAAAATTTGATAAGAAAAAATATTCACCACGATTAATATGCCAATCAGCAAAAAAACAGTAATTGAAAGATCTGATTTTTTAATTTTATATTTTTCAGTCATAAATATTTATTTAAATTTTTCTTAATTCTTAATTCATTTTTCACTTCCACCCCCGAGTCTCAATAACCTTGACATTCAGCCACAAAAAAATAAAAATAAAAGAACAATAATAGATTATGTCTTTGGAATCAATAACCCCTTTGGCGATATTGTAAAAATGGCTTCCCAGTCCCAGAAATTTCAAAATCGGCGCTAAAAAATTCGGCGCGCCCATTAAGACAAATTCCGCGCTAAGCATAAATGCCGCGAAAGAACCGACTAAAGCCAAAATAAAAGCGATTATTTGATTCTTGGTTAAGCTGGAAATAAATAAGCCCAAAGCCAAATAAGATCCGCCCAAAAATAAAGAACCAAGATAACTGCCAACGACCGGTCCCCAATCAATATTACCCAAAGTGGCCATGCTTATCGGAATGGTAAATGTTAAAAGCAAGGAAATAAACAAAAAGCTTAAAGCCCCTAAAAATTTAGCCCACACTACTTGCCAATCAGTTACGGGCAGGGTTAATAAAAACTCAATCGTACCTGACTTTTTTTCTTCCGACCACAAACGCATAGTAATAGCCGGAGATAAAAATAAAAATATCCAAGGCAATAAATCAAAATATCCGCGCATTGACACTTGCCCGATTAAGAAGAAACTCTTAAAAAACAGCCAATTTCCAACCACCAAAAATACGCCGATAAAAATATAGGCAATCGGCGAGTTAAAATAAGACATCAGCTCTTTTTTAAATAAACAATAAATTGTTTTTAAATATTCTTTATTCATATATGCTTTATTTAGTTAATTCTTTAAAGACGTCTTCCAGACTCATACTTCTCTTAGAGAACTCAAAAATACTCCAGCCCCTTTTCATCACAGTCATTGATAAATACTCGCGCAAGTCAACTCCCGCTTTAGGCTCAATTTCATAGCCGTAAATTTCATCCGTTTCCTTATCTTTAACGCTTGCCTTTTCAATATTGTCCATATTTTCCAATGTTTTTAAAACTTCATTTTTAGGACCTTTAATTTTTACGTAAATCAATTCTTTTGACCCGGCTTTTTTTGCAAGCTCATCAGGTTTTCCTTCTCCGACAATTTTGCCGTTATTGACAATAATTACTCGATCGCATGTAGCGCTTACCTCGCTTAAAATATGCGTGGAAAAAATTACTGTTTTTTCTTTGCCGATTGATTTGATAAGATCGCGGATTTCAGTAATTTGATTCGGATCCAATCCTGTCGTGGGCTCGTCCAAAATTAAAATATCAGGCTCATGCATAATCGCCTGCGCCAAACCTACTCTTTGGCGATAACCCTTAGACAGCTCTTCAATCGGCTTTCTTAAAACTTTTGACAAACCGCAATCATTAACGACTTCTTTAATTCTGCCCTTGATATCGCCTTTATTAATTCCTCTTATTTCGGCGATAAATTTTAAATATTCATAAACCCGCATATCTTCATACAAAGGTACTGTTTCCGGCAAATAACCGATTTTTTTTCTGGTTTCTACGGAGTTTTTAACAACATCTATGCCATCAATTTTTACGCTTCCCGAGCTTGGCGACCAAAAACCGGTAATAATTTTCATTGTAGTTGTTTTTCCAGCCCCGTTCGGGCCTAAAAATCCTAAAATTTCCCCCCTTTTAACTTCTAAACTGATATCATCCAAAACTTTCGTATTGCCGAATTTTTTTGTTAAATTTTTAATTTCTATCATGTGTTTATAATTCTATACGCCTTCGCCTTAAGATTTTAAAGTTTTACTTTTTATAAAGTTTAAACTATATCGCAACATTAAATATAATTTTAAGTTAGCTACGGCGTATTATACTAATAATAATGTGATTGAGTATAAATAATAAAAAATAGCTACTAATAAAATAATACGCTATTTATTTATAATTGTGTATTTTTTAACTATCTTTATATAAAATTATAATAGATTTTATATTTTTTTCAAGGGTTTGGCTGTGGATAATAAATCACTCACACAGAACAACATCCTCATCATCAAACCCGCCATGAGATCTTTTTTCCTCGGCAGTTTCAAATCTTCTAGCGCTTTCAATCATTTCCTTTGTAACAATTGAACTCTTTTTACTTTGAAATTTTTTTAAAGCCGATAAAACTTCATTTTTTACTTTATTTAATTTTCCATACCTGGTAACCCCTTCGCCCGAGCCCCAGCTATAATTTGTCTCGCTTAAAACATCTAATTTGTTTTTCTGATACAAAAATTCTATACACCATCCGTCACGATAAACCGTGATTTCTTTTTTCTTTTCGTCTAAAAAAATATTTTCCGCTATCTCAAGTCCTTCTCTGTTGTTATTCTCTGTCTCAGAAAAATTATCGCGTAATTGCTCTTGCATACTATAAATTTAATTCTTTTAATAATTGTTTTTGTTTTCTGCTTAAGCTATCAGGAATTCTAACTTTTACTTCCACAAAATGATCGCCTCGCCCGCCGCCTCTAAGCCTGTTAATTCCTTTTCCGCGCAGCTTAAATATTGTTGAAGATTGCGTACCTGCCGGAATTTTCAATTTAACATCGCCCGCGATCGTCTCCACGTCAATTTTATCACCCAAAGCCGCTTGAATAAAGCTGATAAATACGCTTGATTTAATATCATAACCGTCGCGCTTAAATTTTTTATCGCTTCTAACATGGACTTCTATATACAAATCTCCGGCAGCGGCGCCTCTTTCCCCAACCTCGCCATGGCCTGAAATTCGTATAGTTTCACCATTATCAATTCCGGCCGGGATTTTTATTTTAATCTTCGCGCCATCCATTACTATGCCTCTGCCATGGCATTTTTTGCATTTTCGCTCGTAAATTTTCCCTTCGCCGCCACAAGTCTCACATACTGCCTGTACTTGCATATTCCCCAATATGGTTCTTTGTATCTTTGTTACCCGTCCTGTCCCATTGCAAGTTTTACAAGTTTCAATTTTTGTCCCGGGCTCAGCCAAGTTGCCATTGCAATGATCGCAAATAACATGTTTTCGCAGGCTTATTTCCTTTTCCACGCCAAAAACCGCTTCTTCAAAATCAATTGTCAGCGCGACTTGAATGTCATTGCCCCTTTGCCGCCTTTTATTTTTTGCTCCGGAAGAAAAACCAAAAATATCGCCAATCCCGCCAAACATCTCCCCCAAATCTTCAAAATCCATCTTAACACCACCGCCTCCATTGGAAAAACCGTTGGCAAAACCGGAAAAATCCCTAAATCCGTCAAAACCGCTAAAACCGCCGCCAGCCTGCGCCTGTTCAAAAGTTGAACCGAATTTATCATATTGCGATTTTTTCTGCGAGTTGCCTAAAACCTGATAAGCCTCATTCACTTCTTTAAACTTCGCTTCATCACCGCTGGCTTTATCAGGATGATATTTATGCGCCTTTTTGCGAAAAGCTTTTTTTATTTCATCCTGGTTAGCGTTTTTATCTACGCCTAATATATTATAATAATCTTTGCTCATTTTAGTTTTTAAAGTATAAAGTTATAAAGTTTAAAGCATTAACAAAAAATATACTATACTTTACAACTTTGTAACTTTATACTTTTTAACTATTTTACCCTTTAAATCCAATCTCCTTGCTATCTAAACCGGCTGACTCTTTAATTTCACCGAATTGAGATTCATATTTTTTTAAATTATCCCGCATTGCGGCAATCATTCTTTTATAATGGCCCGGGGTTGTGATAATTTTACCGCCGACTCTTCCGCTTGCACCCAAAATATTCAAAAACATTAACTGAAATTCATCCCGATTATGATTAACCTGCATTGCATTAGCGTATTCCGCGCCGGGAATATTATCGGCTATTTTTACTTCTTGCTTCCCTTGGGGACTTCCCGCAATTTTTTGTTGATTTTTAGAATTCATATTTTTTTATTTTATTATTTAAATAATTTATTAATTTAAATGTTTCTTGTCTTTTTGACAAAACAGGGGTGGGCGAAAATAAAATTTCCGCCCGTTTTTTTCTGTTTTATTTTTTTCTTCTTTTTCGCTTAATGCGATCCGAAAAGATTCTACTTTTTGTTCCATCTCTATGGATTAAATTCACTTTTTCAAAATCTCCCTTCCGGCAAACTTCATAATCAACTATGGAATCATCTGATTTTTGTAAGGCAGCTCGTTTAACAATATTTTCCGGAAATATATAACACACGTTATTACGGCCTCTAAATACCAACATTTTCATAATACCACCTCCATTGTAAAATAAAATAAAACTTCCAAATGAACAATAAATTTTTTAATTAACTGCCAGAACTAATTTCAGGCAGCCTATAAAAACTTTAATACTGCTCCCTAATTACCTAATATCCTAATTTCCTATTTTTTCTCTTCAAACTCCCCCTCAACCGGCTCGTCTTTTTTATCTTCACCGCTTTTTTCTTCACCGCCTGCCTGTCCGCCTTGCCCTGCCACGCCTTCTTGAGCCTTCTCCGCCGTTTGCGCTTGATACATAGCTGTGCCGATTCTTTGCGCCACTTGATTCATTTCTTCCATTTTCTTTTTGATATCATCCAAATTATCGGAATCTTTTACTTTTTTAAGCTCTTCCAATTTTTCTTCCAATTCTTTTTTATCTTCAGGCTTCATTTTTTCACCGGACTCTTTTAATAATTTTTCCGTTGTAAACACAACCGTATCGGCCTGATTTTTAATTTCCACTTGTTCTTTCTTTTTTTTATCTTCATCAGCATGTTCTTCAGCCTCTTTTTTCATTTTTTCAACTTCTTCTTCATTTAAACCGGAAGACGCGGTAATGGTAATTTTTTGCTCTTTGCTAGTGGCTTTATCTTTGGCGCTAACATTTAAAATGCCGTTAGCGTCAATATCAAAAGATACTTCAATTTGCGGCACTCCGCGCGGAGCAGGCGGTATTCCGTCAAGCATAAATCTGCCCAAAGTCTTATTGTCAGCCGCCATGCCGCGTTCGCCTTGCACAATATGGATTTCAACGCCGGGCTGACTGTCAGCCGCGGTTGAAAAAATTTGTGATTTGCTGGTTGGAATAGTCGTATTGCGCTCAATCAAAGGAGTGGCAATTCCTCCCAAAGTTTCAATCCCCAAAGAAAGCGGAGTAACATCCAAAAGTAAAACGTCCTTTACCTCGCCTCGCATAACTCCGGCTTGAATAGCGGCGCCGACCGCGACCACCTCATCAGGATTAACGCTTAGATTCGGCTCTTTGCCGAAAAACTTTTTTACCTTTTCTTGCACCAAAGGCATCCTGGTCATACCGCCGACTAATATTACTTCTTCAATTTCATCCGCTTTATAACCGGCATCCTTCAAGGCATCGCGGCAGGGACCTAAAGTTTTTTCAACTAAATTTCCAACCAATTCCTCAAGCTTGGCGCGACTTAATTTCATCATTAAATGCTTTGGCCCGCTTGCGTCAGTAGTAATAAACGGCTGGTTTATTTCTGTTTCCATTGTATTTGACAATTCTATTTTTGCCTTTTCCGCGGCCTCTTTGATTCTTTGCCTGGCCAAATTATCATTAGCTAAATTTAAGCCTGTGTCTTTTTTGAATTCATCAATAATCCATTTAATAATTATTTGATCAAAATCTTCGCCTCCGAGATGCGTATCGCCGTTAGTGGCTTTTACTTCCACGGTATCTTCAGAAACATCTAATATTGAAATATCAAAAGTGCCGCCGCCTAAATCATACACGGCGATTTGCTCTCCTTTTTTCTTTTCAAAACCGTAAGCAAGCGCGGCCGCGGTTGGTTCATTGATAATTCTTTTTACTTCCAAACCGGCAATTTTTCCGGCATCTTTAGTCGCCTGCCTTTGCGAGTCATTAAAATACGCCGGCACGGTTATAATCGCTTCGGTAATTTTTTCTCCGATTTTAGCCTCGGCGTCAATTTTTAATTTAGATAAAATCATAGCCGACACTTCTTGCGGAGAGTAATCCTTTCCATTCATGGAAACCTTGACTCCTTCACCGCTTTTAACGATTTTATAAGGTGCTGTACTAATATCTTTTTGCACTTCTTCATCTTCAAACTTGCGGCCGATTAAACGCTTAACCGCAAAAACAGTATTTTCCGGATTGGTTACGGCTTGCCTTTTCGCGGTTTGGCCCACCAATCTTTCTCCGCCTTTTGAAATGGCCACAATTGACGGCGTGGTGCGGTTTCCTTCTGAATTTTCTAAAATTTTCGGCTGTCCGCCTTCCATAATCGCCATGGCGCAATTAGTGGTGCCTAAATCAATTCCTAAAATTTTTGACATAATATTTTTTATTTATAAGCCACATCTTAAATACAGATAATCGCTATAAATTTTTAATTAATTCTATTTAATTATTAGACTATAATTTTCAATTTTAAATTTTGAATTTCCAAACAATAACTAATTTTTTAATGAATTAATTTTTAAAACATTAAATCATTAAAAATTTTTATAAATTCTAATTTTGAATTCCAAATCCATGTTCTTATTTAACTTCAATAGTTTTTAACATCTCAGTAAACGCCTCTATACTCATCAAACCAAAATCCATATTCACGAAAGCAACGCCCTTGTATTCATCTTTCTTTAAATTAAAAAGTCCGCCCAAATTCTCATCAATATTAACAAAGGGCTTGCCGGCATTTTCAGTAAACTCATCCTGTCCGACAAAACTTTTTTTGTCTAATAGCAAGGCCTCGCCGCCACGGTATCCGACGATTTTTGCCGGCTGAATTTCAAAATCCGTATTTTTATCCATGCCGCCCGGCTGATAATAATATTTATTTTTTTCATCAATAAACCCGCGAGTATCAATAAAATCCATTGCGGTTGAAGTGCTTACGCGTTCATAATTCGTACTTGCTCCGCCAAATATTAATTTATCATTCTTGGAAAATTTTCCGATAAACTTTGTTCCGGTTGCCGTTTCAATTGTTTCAATTTCCGCTTCCCCGAAAATTGCCGGGTACAAAAATGAAAAGCCCATCTCGTCATTTACATAGCTTTTTTTCGCGTCCTTAAGCAATTTTGCTTTTTCTTCAAGCTCTTGCTTGGTTTTAAGCAATTCTTCTTTTTCTTTTTCCGTACCTGATAATTTTTTCTTTAAATTATCCAAGCGCTTTTCAAACTCCTGCCGAGTGGAACGCGCGTCAGAACTGATTTTCTCAGCTCCCATTTCCGCTACCTTGCTTTGCCAAGCATAAATTGCTCCGCCGACAACCAAAGCTGTCACAAAAATCGATATAATCATAGTTAAAATGCCTCTTTCCTTTTCCCTTTTTTCCGTCTTCGCGCCTGCCGCGGCTTCTTTTATAACTCTTTTCCGAACAGCTTTTTTCCTAACAACGGCCTTTTCCTTAACCGGTTTTCTTGCCTCGCCCGCCGTCTTGTCCGCCATAGCTTTAGCGTCGGAGGAAGCTTTAGCGGAGGAGGGTTTTTCTTCTTGGTTATCTGCTTCATTACTGACAGATATTTTCACGCCATCCATTTTTATACCCATAATTTTTCATTTTAATTGTAAATTCTTTATAATAGATACTGCCGCTAAAATAGATTTAGCGGCAACTCCATTATAATTTTCACTTTTTATTTTTTAGCGGTTTTAATTTCTATTCTTTTCGGCTTAACTTCGGCAGACTTGGGAATTGTAATCTTTAAAACACCGTCAACGGCATCAGCGCTGGCTTCATCTCCTAAAACATGGGTAGGCAAAGCCACGCTTCTATAAAAACTGCCTCGCCTTATTTCTTTACGGTAATAATTTTCATCTTCCACCTCGCTTTTTTTCTCGCTTTCTCCTTTAATTGAAAGCACGTCATTTTCAATTGAAACATTAACTTTTTCAGGATCTATGCCGGCTAATTGAGTTTCCACTATTACATTATCCTTATCTTCATAAACATCAATCGCAGGCGTAAAACCGCTTTGCCCGCCTCTTAAAGCAGGCCAATCTGATAATATTTTTTCCATACCCTCAAACGGCTCAAGGAATGGTGTCCATTTAATAAGTGCCATACTTTTGTTTTTTCTTAGTTAGGAATAACACCATAATTGATGCTCCTTGCGCTAACTAAGAGCTTAGTTAATTAATTGTTAATTCTTAATTATTAATTAACCGCAACCTTTGCCGGAATAATAACTTTTCCATTCAGCTTATAGCCGGCTTTTATTTCCTTTTTGACTTTTTCGCCTTTGCCTTCAACCGCTTCCATAGTGTTATGGTCAAATTTCTCGCCATTTATTTTTATTTCCTCTACCCCTAAATTATTTAAAACATCTTTAAACTGTTTAACTACATATTTAATGCCTTCGGCCCAGCCGTTGCCTTGCGCCTCTTCGTCAATATGGGATAATGAAATTTTTAAATTATCATAAACCGGTAAAATTTCATGCAACAATCTTTCATTCGCGTATTTAATAAATTCTTGATTTTCCACGGCTGTTCTCTTTAATAAATTTTGATAATCCGCTAAAGCGCGCCTATATTTATTATTTAAATCTTCATACTTTTCTTTGTCCGATAGCTTTTTAACTTTTTCCGGTTTTATTTTTGGATTCTTAATCTTTTTTTCTCCCATAAGATTATACTTTAAAGCGTCTTTAATCTATAATATACACAAAATTTATTAAAATAAAATTATAATTAGATTATTTTTAGTCTATCATAAACAAAATTTATTAAAGTTAAATTTTTTTCATAATCCATTCTAACAGGGCTTAAAACTCCGAACAAACCCGTGTGCTCGCCGATTTTATATTTAGCCATAATAGTGCCGCTAAAACTCCCGAACGGACTGTCTGAACCGATTCTGATATTTATCCCATCTTCAATTTCGTCAAATATATCATTTATTATCTCATCAATCCTGTCAATAATCGCGGAAATATCATAAATAATACTAAGCTCGGAAAATTCAGGCTGCTGAAATAAATTTGATATTCCGGTGTAATACAAATTATGCCTATGAAAAGCCCAAAAAACAGTTGCGCCTGAAAGGCTGGAAAGTTTTTTGGCCGCGTTTTTCAAATTCTCCTCAGTGGATTGTTCAAGCAATTCTTCTAAGCCCGCTCTATCCGATTGATTTATTTTTTTAGGCTGAATATTTTCAATAAATAATTTATAAGCTTTTTCCGTTGGAATTCTTCCCGCGGAAGTATGCGGTTGAATTATATACTCTTCGTCTTCCAGTACAGCCATTTCATTCCTAACCGTAGCTGGTGATATATTCAATTTATACTTTTCCACCAAAACGCCGGAACTCACAGGAAGCCCTGTTTTTATATGTTCCTTAATAATTGTATTTAAAATCAACTCTTTTCTTTCGTCCATAATGACATAATACACCAACTAGCACTCTTGTGTCAAGAGTGCTAAAAATATTTATTTTTTGGCTTATTTTAGATAATAAAAAACGGCATTTAAAAACGCCCGCTTAACATATTGTCTAATATTTTATTTTTATGATTTTTTATTTTTTAATCAAAACAAAACATCTTTATAATTAACAATCATATCGTCATATATTGCTTCAATTCTTTTAACCAATCCTTTATCTTTTAAAAAATCTTCCGTCTTCTCTTTTATTTTATCACCCTGCTCTTTATTTATCCCAAGAGCAATCCACATTTTATAATTATCCTCTACATGTGGTAACTTTTTTATTTTTATACAAATCAATTATTATTTGATTATATTTCCTTATGTCGCTTAAATTTTCACCATTGGGGTTATACGCGAAATTAAGATATTTTAAATTTTTTTGCAAATCAAAATTTTGCATATCATTCATATCTTGAATAATTTTCATAGCTGACGAAATTATCCATTCTTCTTCATTAAAACCAGCGCGCCCGTCAACAAACGAACTAGATAAAACCTTTTTCTTTTCCTTGTTCATAATCATGTCGCAAATTTGATGAACTTGCCAGCCTTTTTTAAAATCATCTTTTGCAAACTCCGATTTTAGAATATCCTCATGATGAGTTAAATTTCTATCAATTCCGGTAATATAACGACTGTCAGGATAAACTGTTCCTGAAATATATTTTTTAATATCTTTAATTTTATATTCGTCTTTCAAATCAAGCGCGAAACGAATATGCGTTGCTTCTAATGGCATATTTAAAAAATTACAATTTAATTATTATTCTGATAAATCTTGCCTGCTTTAAAATTTTTAATCGTAAGTTCCGTGCCCTCAAACATTTTATCCGGCAAATTGTTTAATTTAAACCAGCGCCACTCCTTGCATTTATCAGGCTCTATTATTTTAGGTTCGTCGCCTTTATACTTTGCCTTGATGCCAATATTCAAATAATGCTTGTTGTCGGTTTTGATATATCTAAGTTCATCAGCAACGGAAATCAACTCAAATTCGTCAACGATAAGTCCTGTCTCTTCTTTTACTTCTCTTTTCGCGGTTTGAAAAATAGTCTCGCCAAAATCCAAATGCCCGCCCGGAAAACACCACTCGCCTTCGCCATGCGAGCCAATCCTTTCGCCAAGCAAAACTTCGTTATTGCTATTTTGAATTAAAACACCAACACCGACTTTTGGGGTTAATTTGTTATTGTTCATATTTGACTATGTTAATTAATATATTTTCTATTGACTCCCCTATTATCCGTGCGCTCTCAAAAGCATAACCGCCGGACAATACCATCAAAATAGGTATATTATTCTCTTTGGCATATCGAAATATAACTTCATCGCGCTTGATAATTCCTTCCTTTGATACATTCATTTTACCCAACGGATCTCGACTGTAAATATCCGTACCGGCATTATAAATAATCAAATCTGGTTGAGACTGTTCAATAGCTTTCGGAATATCCCGATTGATAATCGCTAAGTAGCCTTGAGTATCCATAAACCCCACCGGTATATCAAAGTCAATATACTTCTTGACCTTATCGTCTTTAGGGTAATTATCTTCGTGATACATATCCAAAATAAATACTCTAGGATCATCCTTAAATATAGCTTCATTCCCGTTTCCTTGATGAGCATCTAAGTCAATTATCAATACTTTAAGCTTAGGATTATTCTGCCACAGTTTATTTACCGCTATCGGCACATCAGCATAAAAACCAAATCCACCGCTTGTATCCGCTTTAGTATGATGATATCCGCCTGCCAGATTAATTGCCCATCCCTCTTCCATGGCAAGCTCGGCACCCAACACAGTTCCTCCAGTTCCATACCGGACAGAATCAAGTAATCTCTCCTGTATTATAAAATTCGGCATTATTGCTAATAATCCCAACTCGGCGATTTGCGCTACTACTCTTGAATTCTTAAGCGAATCTAAATACTCTTGAGTATGAACCAATAATAAATAACTTCCATTTATTTTTTTTGGCGCGTAAAATCTGCTCTTTTCAATTTCAACATTCTTAATTAAATAATTAGCCACTTTACTATATTTTTCTGAATCAAACGGATGCAATTTTTGCATGCCAAACAAAGTAATATCATAATTATCTGAATACACAATCGGAAGTTTGTCATTTCGATTTACCTCCCACTTATCAGAATATTCTTTGAATATATTAAAAATAACAACAAGCACCGCCGATAATATTACTCCGACAATTATTAATTTTCTTTTATAATTAATTACCCTCATATTCACCCTTCAAATTTTTATAAAACTCCAAATAACCAGGTATGTTTTTAATATTAAGCTCAGTCCTTGATGAACCAACCGTATTAACTGCTATATTGCCGTTTTTAAATACGTCAAGCCCTGCTTTAATTTTTCCCAATCTATCTTATTCTCGCTAAATGCCTCTGGAAGAATTTTTCTTAATTCTTTCTGTTTTTCTTGAGATAAATCCGATGATGTTAAATTGACTTTATTATAATTTTTCTTTGTCATATATAAAATTTTATAATTAATTTATCTTTTCTATTTTTATTTTATAATATTTTAACTCATATGGCAAAATAACTATATTTATTCACCCCACACACAAAAAAATCAATCCCCACCCCTTAACAAACCATAATACCAAAACCCCTTCTTTATCATCCGATTCATGGCCGGCCAAATATAATTATAATCGTCAATTTCGGATTTGTTTATCCATTTGCATTGCGCGTGTTCAGTGCTTAACACGATTTTCTTGTCAGTACTAATTAAACTGACACTGCCGTAAACCGCCGCTCCAACAGGAGACAGCCAAGTATCACAGTCATAAGTGGCTAAAATTTCAAAATCGCTCACGCCGATTTCTTCTTTTATTTCCCGCCTAAAGGCCTTTTCGGCGTCTTCGCGCCTGTCAATCCGTCCGCCAGGCAAATCCCATATTCCGGGTGTCTTGTTAATTTCCGCGACAAAACATTTATCATCACGGATAATAACCGCTTTTTGGCTAACTGTAAACCTTTCATAATCAGCGCTGTACTTGTTTGAATAAGCTGTTATTTCATTATAGAATAATGGAATAGAGTAAAATTGTTTAATAATCGTCGGATCAATCCATTTAAAATCACTATGTTCCGAGCTTAGCTTGATTTCGCCGCCAAGATAATCGCACACAAAAGTAATGCCAATTTTAAACTCGCCTTTGTTATTGTTAAAAGTAAAAACATTAAAGGGCTCGCCAATCCTAACCGTAAGCCCAACCTCTTCCATAATTTCTCTTTCCAAGGCCTTCTTTGGATTATCTTTTTCTTTAACGCCGCCGCCGACAGTTTCCCAAATTCCCGGCATAAAACTATCCTGACTGCTCCTTTTGACAATCAAAATTTTCCCATCACCCCGCCTTATAATTCCTTTTACAGCTATTTTAAAATTCATATTGAGCCAACCGCGTTAGCGAGTTCGTTAAAATTATGAATTATTTTATCCGGATTTCCTTTTTTTAATCTCATCTCTCCGTGGTAACCCCAAGTAACCGCTAATGTTTTTACTCCCGCCTTTTCACCTTCTATCAAGTCCCCCAATGTATCGGTAACAAAAACACATTCTTCCGGCTTTAAATTATAATCTTGAAATAATTTTTTAAACTTTTTTAATTTTGATTTATCAATTTCAATGCCAAATATTTTTTCAAAATAGTGATCCCACTCCCCCAAAACAAAATATTTTTTAATAGCCGTTTCCTTGCTGCTTGAAATCACGAATATTTTATATTTTTGATTAAGCCTTTTAAGCTCCGGCTGCAAAGGAAAGAGTTTATTGCCGCTAATCTTTTCTTCATAAGCTAAAAAAAATTCATCAGCTTGTTTTTTTGAAAATTCAAGTTTTGGTCTTTCAAATACATTGCCATTATGATGATCCTTAAAATCATCAATAGTAAAATCTATATTTAATTCCCTGCAAATACCAATACTGGTATCCCATGTATCCCCCAAAACCCCGTCAAAATCAAAGACTATCGCTTTTATCATATTTTTAGTTAAAACTAATTTATATTATTCACAAAAAAATTAAATAAAATCCAATCACTCCCTACTCCTCATTTTTATACTCCCCAAAATACCACTGCAAAAATTCTTTTGCAATCGGTACGGCAACACTGCTGCCTTCTCCGCCTTGTTCAATTAAAACTGTGATTACCAATTCAGGATTGTCATAAGGCGCGAAACCGGTAAACCATGCGTGGGTCTCGTGCTTGCTTGACCATTGGGCGGTTCCGGTTTTTCCCGCAACCTCCACCGGTACTGTCTGCATACTGCGGGCAGAACCGGAAGTTACTGTCTGGCGCATTCCTTGCCGCACCACGTGGATATTATAAGGGTCAATAAAATCTTTTCTTACCGGCTCATTTTCGGAAATTCTTATTACCTTATCATCGCTTGATAAAATTTCCTTGATAAAATGCGGGCGATATAATTTTCCTGAATTCGCGAAAACGCTTGTAAAAACCGCTACTTGCAATGGCGTAACCAGCAAGTCCCCTTGGCCGATTGCCAAATGATATGTATCGCCGATATACCATGGCTCGTTTTTATAATTCTCCTTCCATTCTCTGGTTGGTAAAAATCCGCTTGACTCGCCGGCTAAATCAATTCCCATTTGCGCGCCCAAGCCGAACAAACGGCCGTATTCAACGATCCTGTCAACTCCCAGCCCGCGAAAATCTTCATAGCCTCCGCCAATATAATAAAAAAAAGTATTTACCGACTGTGCGATTGCTTTACGAACGTTTGTTCTTCCGTGCCCGCCGGCGAGCCAATCCGGAAAAAACCATTCTCCTATCCTAAGTCCTCCAACGCTTAAAAAGCTTGTGTGTTCGCTAATAATTCCTTCTTCCAAGGCCGCCGCTGAAATAAGAGGCTTAATTGTGGAGCCGGAAGGATATTCACCGCTAATTGAACGATTAAATAATGGGTTATAGGGATGATTAACCAAAACGTTATATTCCTCGTGCGATATACCGCGCGCGAAAGCATTATTATTATAAGCCGGCAAGCTAACCATTGATAATATTTCGCCATTTTCAGGATCCATTACAATCGCCGATGCCTTGGCAAGGTTTAATTCTT
The DNA here is from genome assembly GCA_023132155.1 of Candidatus Parcubacteria bacterium. Taxonomy (GTDB): domain Bacteria; phylum Patescibacteriota; class Patescibacteriia; order Patescibacteriales; family UBA12075; genus JAGLYP01. The sequence goes on along the minus strand of JAGLYP010000026.1, from coordinate 59,550 downwards.
TTAAATGCTTATTTAAAATTTCTTCAAGCTTAATTTGCGCCATAACATCCAAAGACAAAACCAAATTATTTCCGTCTTCAGGTTCAACTATGCCGATAATTTTCTTTTGTTTTCCCAAAGCGTCAACTTCAATTTGCTTCCGCCCGCTTTTGCCTTTAAGCTCGTTTTCCCAAAAATATTCAATTCCCATCTTTCCAATATAGTCAATAGCTAAATACTCTTCACCAAATTGCTCAAGTTCGGTTTTGTTAATTTTCCCCGTATAGCCCATAATATGCGACATGGAAAGAAAATAATCGGCTTGTTCACTTTCATTTTCCAGACCATACACTAAGTAATCGCGGTTTGTCCGGTTTGACAACACAATTCCCGGCCAAAAATCGGATAATAAATACAACTTCATTGCCTTTTCATATCCAATATTATCAACGACAAATAAAGGCTGATAAGCCTCCAAAGATTTTTGCGGATCCAAAGATTTTTGCGAAACTGAATTATATTTTGCGCTTAAATCACTCGCGCTTAAATCCTCAAGAATCAAGCCTAATTTATTAAATATTAAATTTCTTTCCTTTTCATCTTTGCTTATATCAGCCGGAATGAAATATAGCATAAAATTAGCCCTATTTCTTACCAGCGGCCTGCCGAACCTGTCATATATCACCCCTCTTTTCGGCTCAATTCGCTCTATTCTAACGCGGTTTCCCTCCGCGACTGAATAATAATAATCGCCTTTGACGATTTGCAGCCAAGCTGATTTTCCCAAAAGAAACAAAAGCAAAAAAATAAAAAAGGCTGACAATATTTTTAATTTTCCCGGATTAAAACTGTTTCCAACCATTTCTCTTTCTTTTTTATCAAAAATAAAAACGTCTTCAAACCAAGACGATTTATTAAACTTATTTATTTGTCCGTCCTTAAACCTTCCACTCTGAATTGTAAAAGGATTGATAGTCTTATTTTTTTTCATAGCTATGGGACTATCGCCAAACAGCAGTTTGGCGACAGTCCCGTTATTTAGCGGCGATTATTTTTTTCTTTTTTAAAAAAACCGGCTTAAATCTGAAGCTGAAAAAATTAAACAAATACAAAAATATTGACATCAAAAATAAATTCAAAAACAAGCCATACATTTTATGCAAAAAAAACGATTTATTAAAAATAAACAAAAATTCCCGGTTAAGAGCCAAACTGCTTATATTTATTATCGCGTAAGAAAAAAATTCAAAACAAAAAAAAGTAAATGACGCCAAAACCAAAAAAGAGTAAAGCGAACGGTTGGTTAAAAAATTTTCCATCAAAAAATAAGCCAAAAAAATCGTTATTACCATGCTTATTGTATATGCTCCAGAAGGGGCAAAAGAATATAAATCATAAACAATGCCCATTCCCGCGCCCCAAAATAAAGCTGTTTTTAATTTGTTAAACCCGAGAAAAAAAACCAAAATCAACAACACCAAATTAAATTCGCTAAACCAAACGGGCAAAGCTCCGACAAAACCGATTTGAATAAGGGTTATCAAACTAAAAAAAATAATTTGGTTTAATATTTTTAAATACATCTAAGGTATGATTACTGATACGATTATTAATTCATCCATATCCAGCATCGGTTCAATAATCGCGCTTTGCCACAATTTATTGCTTTCTTTGCGCACTTCGCTAATCTTGCCGACGACCAAGCCGCGCGGTATATCTTTTTCTAAACCGGAGCTCACTACAATATCGTTAATATTTAAATTTTTTATCTGCGGAATAAAATCCATTTTTATAACCAGTCCAAGGCTTCCTTGGGCGATTCCGCTTGTATCATCGTCCCCCAATATTGTAACCGCTAATTTACATTTATCACTGCTTGCCAAATATATCTTTGCTACTCGCTCCTTTGCTTCCGCAACCTTGCCGATTATCACCCCTTGGCTATTCACCGCTGACAAACCCCTGCGAATTCCATTCTGTTCGCCTTTATCAATAATTATAACCTCTGTTTGCCCGCCGACATTTAAAATATCTTCCTTGGAGATGACATTAGACATTACATATTTCAATTCATTTCTTTCCAAAAAACCTAAATGTTCGCGCAAAATATCATTTTCCCTAACTACGGTTTTTAATTTAGCGTTTTCACCGGACAAAGCCATAACCTCTTCCCGCAGTTCATTCACAACTTTAGTCAAATCATATTTTGATGTTTGCTCTTCATAAATATTTTTAATATCTGTTCCGATTATATAAAATTGCTTCAAAACCGGATTTAAAATTCGCGTAAGCAAATTTTCAACCGGCTTTAAAACTCCGATTCCATACAAAAAAACAAGCAGCGCAAATGCTGCTATGAATATTACTATATTTTTCTTTTTACTAAAAATCATATAAACCCGCTATAAAATTTAAAAATAAATAAATATTTATTAAAATTCATCGCTATTTGGAGTCAAAACTTTTTCCAGCAATTCAGGATCCTCTAATAAAATCCCCGCGCCCCTAACAACGCAAGTCAAGGCATCATCCGCTACTCGCACGGGAATCTTTGTAGCTTGCGCGATTTCTTTATCCAAGCCCCTTAAAAGCGCGCCGCCGCCGGCCAAAGTTATGCCATGCTCATATATATCAGAAACCAATTCGGGCGGAGTGGTTTCCATGGTAATTTTTATGTTATCAATGACTTGATTAACCGTTCTGCTAATAGCTTCTCTAATTTGGCTGTCATTAATAACAACGGCGCGAGGCAAGCCGTTAATAAGATCTCTTCCGCGCGCTTCCATCTCCATCGGCTCTTTTAAAACAGCGGCCGAACCGATTTGCAATTTAACATTTTCCGCTACTTGCTCGCCGATTAATATGCTAAACTCATCCCTAAAATATTGAATTATATTATTATCCAATTCATTTCCCGCCTGTCTAAGCGATTTCCATGAAACAACCCCGCCCAAAGAAATTACCGAAATTTCCGTAGTTCCGCCGCCAATATCAACTATCATAGTCGCGGTCGGATCGGCTACCGGCAAACGCGCGCCGATAGCGGCCGCCATTGACTCCTCAATTAAATACACCTGTCTGGCCCCTGCTGATTTTGCAGCGTCTTTAACCGCCTTTTTTTCCACCTCGGTAATATCCAAAGGGATGCCGATAACAACTCGCGGACGCGGAATTAACGTAAAACTTTCCGCGTGAACCTTATCAATAAAATATTTAAGCATTTTTTCAGTAACTTCAAAATCGGAAATTACACCGTCAACCAAAGGCCTTATCGCCTGAATATGGCCTGGAGTTTTCCCAACCATTTTTTTGGCTTCGTCCCCCACAGCCAAAATTTCATCAGTGCGCGTATTCACGGCCACAACCGACGGCTCATTAATAACTATGCCTTTATCAGCGGTATAGACAAGAGTATTTTTCGTGCCTAAATCTATGCCGAGATCTTTGCTAAATTTTCCTAATAATTTATTAAACACACAACACATAACACGCAACACATAACAAAAATGGTGCGATGCAATTAATAATTACACTTTATAACTTTCTACTTTTAAACTTTCAATTTGTTAATTAACTCATCTATCTTAACCATCTCAACCTTTTCTGAATCGCGCCTTTTAAGTTCAACTGAATTTTCTTTTAAAGTTTTCGCGCTAATAACTACTCTGTATGGAATACCGATTAGGTCCGCGTCAGCGAATTTTTCTCCCGGTCTTAAATCTCTATCATCATACAAAACTTCAATTCCCGCCTGTTCTAAATTTTTGTACAGCTCTTCTGCTTTTTCATTTTGATTTAACGATAGTAAATGCGCTTTAAACGGAGCAACCGATTCCGGCCAAATTATGCCTTTTTCATCATTATGTTTCTCCGCGATTGCAGCCATTGTTCTGTCAACGCCAATACCGTAACAACCCATATAATAAAATTTTTCTTGACCGTCGCAATCAGTAAATTTAGCATTCATTTTTTTACTATAATGATAACCCAATTGAAAAATATTACCAACCTCAATACCTTTTCTTTCTATTAAAACTTTATTGTTATTGTCGCAAAATTCTTCCTGCGCCATAGCAATATCCCCTTCCAAATTTAATTTATAATCTCTATCAATATTTACATTTAATAAATCCCTATGCTTCTTATTTGCTCCTCCATAAGCATTTTTTGTGGTTCTTAAAGAATCGTCCCCAACCACAATGACATTTTTATTAATTCTTACCGGAGATATAAATCCGGACTCACTGCCGATTTTCCTTATTTCATCATTTGTAGCTAACCGTAAATCATTAGACTTCGTTATATTTAATAACTTAGTTTCATTTATATCAAAATCTCCCCTTATTACCGCCAAAATATACCTGCCCTTATCATCTATAAACATAACATCTTTTATTTGCTGCCATAATGGCATATTATGCAACTTAACTCCGTCATCCATTGTATTGCCTCTTTTTGCTTCTACTTCTGCTAATTCCTTTTCTTTTTCATTAATATTTTTATTTTCTTTTTTAAATATTGCCACATCTTCATGCGCCGCATATTGTCCGTCTTCAGTTATTAAAAACCGACTTTCCCCCACATCGCTTTCAACTACAAATTCATGGCAATAATCTCCTCCAATATATCCATTATCCGCTTCTACCACCACTGTTTCAAGGCAGAGCCTCTGGAAAATATTTTTGTAAACATTCCACATATTTTTATATTCTTTCTTAAAATCGTTTTCATCAGCATGAAATGAATACGCGTCTTTCATTAAAAACTCGCGCACGCGCAAAAGCCCGCCTCTAGCTCGCAATTCGTCTCGAAATTTTTGTGAAAATTGATAAATATTAAAAGGCAAATCTTTATAACTTAAGTTAAAACCTCTTACCAAATCAACCATCATCTCTTCGGCTGTTCCGCCAAGCGCAAAATCGCTTCCGTTTCTATCCTTAATAGTCATTAATTCAAACCCGACAGAATCATTTCTTGCGGTCTCTTTCCATAACTCCAAGGGATGAAGTACCGGTGTAATAATCTTTATCGCGCCGGCCTTATTCATTTCCTCCTCAATAATCTTAACTATTTTTTCTCTCACTCTCATACCCAAAGGTAAAAAATAATACCTGCCCGCAACCGACTCTCTTATAAATCCGGCCTGATATAATAACTTATGGGATGTTATCTTTATGTCTTTTGATATTGTTTTTGTTGTTTTTCCAAATAATTTTGATTGTTTCATAAAAAATAGCTGTGCAAATTTTTTGAACACTTAAATAATTATCTAATCTATATAATACATTATTTGTATATGTTTTGTCAAAAAAATTTATCCTGTTTACTGCCATAGTTATAACAATAAACAGGATATTTTGTCAAATGAAAAATGTGCCAAAATCCAGCCAACTTTTACTTTCCAAGCGATTAAAAGCGCGGAGAACACAATCTTCAGCATGCCCCGGAGCAACAATGGCAACCCTGCCAGTTCTTGCAACCGCGCGGCATGACTCGGCTTTTACTTTTATGCCATTTTCGCTAAAACCTTGCCGACTTCCCCCTTTCAAATTTTTAACAACTTCCTCGTAATTATTACCATCTATTAAAGGGATTAATTCTCCTTTTTCATCCATTACTCCCTGAACATTTGCCAATACAATCAAATAATCAAAATTAATTCCCGGCAACAGGCAAACGTTTTTCGCTGTAACATCATTATCGGCGCATTGCGGCAGCATTTTCATTTCCCTGTCGCTGGTTCCATCATTAAAATTTATTACCGTAACAATTTTTTCTTCAAACCCCTCCAGCAAATTCATTTCAAGCTGATTCAAACCGCAATCATTTTTTATCCTTAAAAAATCTTCATCCTTTACTAAAAGCTGAGCCACTTCCAACTCAAATTTCGCAAACTGGCGCGCGTATTCGCCTATTAATTTTCCTTGACCAATCATCGCTCTTAAATTGCACGAACGGTTTTTTTTAGGATCGCTGGCCACCGCTCCTGAGCTTACAATAACAACATCATGACCGGCAACAATTAATTCATTAACTTGATGGGCTATCTCGCCAATAAAATCACCGTCCAGACCATTGCCATTGTCCGTAATCACAGCTGAACCGATTTTAATCACAATTCTTGACATCTTTCCCTCCTTATATTTTTTTAAAATAACAAAAAAACAACCCGCTTAGGATTGTTTTAACATTTTATCGCCAAAATAAAACCCCAAGCTAAAACTAAACATCCAAATTGATCGGGGGGTAAATTGGCGATATAATTTTATTCATGCTTATAATTTATACTATCCTTGCCTTTACGTCAAGCGCTGAATTTATTTTAAATTTTAGGTATTATTTGTTCATATAATAAAAAAACGACCAGCTTTTGCAAACTGGCCGAAGGATAATTTTTTTTGTTATTTCTTAATTAGTTTCTGCGTCTTAATCTGAGATGCCAAATTGCTTTTTATAGAGCTGCCCCAACTCTTTATTCAGTTTGCGCATTTTAACCGCATTTTGAGCCGGGTTAAAAATGTCCTCTTCTTCCCGACCATCTTTACGTGCTTTAACAATAGTTTCCGCGTTAATTGAGAAATTGCTCCCCTTGCCTAATTGACCTTCAGTTACAGAAAAGACGCCATCATCCACATATCCATGATATTCTACAGGAAAAACCGCCTTCAATCTTCTCTTAAAATCGTCTGGAAAATACATTTTTTACCTCCTTACAAGAGTTAGAATTAGATGTCTATATTTCTTATTTTTATAAACACTCTATTTTTCCTATGCTTACTCTTTCCAGCATGGCATTTCGTTGTAAAACCAGATAATTTGGTCCGCTCATAGAATAAACAGAAGCAGAAAATAAAACAGCCAAATCTCTTATTAATTTTTCATCTTCCTTAAATCCTGCCATTTCATCTCCTGTCCACCATCTTTTATAAGTATCTGATGCACCAGAAATAACAACTAAATTACTACTTTTTTCTGATAACAAAAACGTTATATGTCCGCCGCCATAGACATTAGACTTGCCGTCTATCTTATATAAACTCTCAGAAAGCTTAAGATGACTTGATGAACTTAGTGACTCAGTTCCTATGCAGAACGAATTGTTTGCAATAATAAAATAAAACGTCTTGTAATTACCGTATTTTTTATCAACGAAATCAAAATAATGAAATGCCTCCTTGCTCCAATTTTTTTTATTTTCTAAAAAATCTTTTAAACTTATTTCTGTTGCCTTTTTTTGGTCAAAAATTCTCACTTTCATTACATCCTCCTTTATACAATTTAAAAAGTCATTTTTCTTTTCTTGTTTTTTTATTTAGTTTTCAAGATACTTAAACGCCATTGTTTAATTTTCAACAATAACATACTATTAAAATACTGTCAAATAGTATTGATATCTTTTAGCTAATCTTAAATAAAAATATATCATAAATCAAATCATAAATCCCCTCTACTTCCTCCCAAATCTCTCCCACAAAACCAACACCGGACTTGCTAAAAAAATTGAAGAATAAGTTCCGATTAATACGCCGAATGACAAAGCCAGGACAAAATCGCGGATTGTGGCGCCGCCAAAAAAGAAAATAGATAGCAAAACCAATAAAGTGGTAAAAGAAGTATTGATAGATCGCTTGATGGTTTGGTTAACGCTTGTGTTGACAGTGCCTTCAAAATCCTCTTCGCTCTTTGGCAGATTTTCTCTAATCCGATCAAAAACCACGATTGTGTCATTAACGCTATAGCCTAAAATCATAAGCATAGCCGCGACAAAAGCTGTATTTAATTCAACATTCATATAATGCCCCAAACAGGCAAATATGCCCAAAGTTATAATCAAATCATGAAACAACGCGATAATGGCTGACACTCCGTATTTCCATGATTCAACAGGTTTGGAAACTTTGCGAAAAATCCATGCAATATATAAAACAATCGCAATTAACACGATAATAGCCGCTGACACTGATTTGCTTTTCAGCTCTTGTCCGATTGTCGGACCCACAGAATCAAAACGAAGTTCTTCAATGTTTTTAAAGCCTGATGTTTCTTCTTTAATCGCTTCTTCCGCTTCTGTTTCCATTCCAATTTGATCAAGCCTTTTTAAAACTTCCTGATGTTTTTCCTCGCTTGTCTCCTGAAATCTTAAAATAACATTTTGCTCGTCAACAGGCTGAACAACCAAACTGCCTAGTTCCAAATCAGCCACAGACTGCTGAATATCGTTTACCGCAGGCCTTTCATTTAAAAATTTAAGCTCTAAAAGGCTGCCGCCTGTAAAATCAATACCAAGATTCAAACCGAAAACCGCAAGTGCGATAATTGAAACTGCAACCAAAACGCCTGAAAAACTAAGCCAAATATTTCTTTTTTGAATAATCTTAATCATATAATTTAAATAATTAGAATTATTGAATTATTAATTCTTAATTCTTAATTCTTAATTTTAACCCCGCCACTGATCAGCCACATCCTTTTTTCCAGCCACTCAGGCTTAAAAAGCCACAATAAATTTCTGGTAATCACTATTGCCGAAAACATTGACACTAAAATACCCAGACCCAAAGTAATGGCAAAGCCTTTTACCACGCCGGTTGAAAACCAAATCAAAATAAGACAAGTAACCAAAGTGGAAACATTGCCATCGCGAATTGACGGCCATGCGCGCAAAAAAGAATCTTCAATTGCCAAAATTAAAGGTCGGCCCGACTTAAGCTCTTCTTTTAAGCGCTCAAAAATCAAGACATTCGCGTCAACCGCCATGCCGATTGAAAGAATAAATCCGGCCATGCCTGACAAGGTCAATGTTACCGGCCAAAGCTTAAATATCGCCAAAACCAATATACCGTAAATCGCCAATGATATAACCGCGAAAATCCCAGGCAAACGATAATAAAAAATCATAAAAAACGCCACCAATATTAATCCGATTAATCCGGCCTTCAAACTTGATTCCAAAAAAATCTTGCCCAGGCTGGCTCCGACTGTCTGCTGGCCGACAAGTTCAATCGGAACCGGCAAGGCGCCGGCGTTAAGCCTTTGGGCTAATAATTTCGCTTCTTGGATATTAAATTTACCGGATATAACCGCTTTGCCGCCGGTAATTTTTTCATTAACATTCGGAGTGCTTATCGGCTCGCCGTCTAAAAATATCGCTACGGGCTTGCCGACATTCCTTTCGGTAATGTCCGCGAACAAATCCGCGCCTTCGCTGTCAAATTCCAAACTGACAATCGGACTATTGTCATTTGGGTCAAATTGCACCGCCGCGCGCTCTAAATTTTTTCCTGTTAATTCCGTTAATTTCCATTCTTTTTGATCGCCGATTATATCTCGTTCAGTTAAAATACGGATAAACAAACGCCTTATTTTATACTCATAAATATCCCTTTCGGCTTGTTTATAAATCAAATGATAACCAAACTGCGTTTCAATAACATAAGAAATTGTTCCTGTCTCTTGGTCAAAAACAGTGTCCTCAAAAGGCTTTACCATCGCTCCCTTGGCAAACCAGCCCAAATCTCCGGCGCGAGTGTCGGCTCCGGGTTCGGTTGAGTGCTCTTTTATTAAACCGGCAAAATTCTCAGGAGTGGCTCGCGCTTTTATTTCTTTAATTTTCGCGTAAGCCTCGTCCTTGCTTAAACCGTTTTCGCAATTTTCAACTTCATTGTGGCAAAGCAATAGATGCGAAGCTTTAACTTCTTTTTCCACTTCGCTTTCATCAAAAGGATTAACGCGCAAGCGCTTATCTTCCAATTTTAAAATATCATAACCCAATTCTTCCTTTTCCAAATCCTCGCTTATTTGCCCAATTTCAAAATCCTTGATTTTGGCAATAATTTGCGGCGCTTCTTTTTCCGTTATCCAGCCCAAATCCCCGCCGGTTTCTTTTGTATTTTGATCGTCGCTATATTCTTTGGCCAAAGCGTCAAAATCTCCTCCTGACAATAACTTGCCAAACACATCTTCCGCTTTTTTATCCGCCTCTGTATTATATTTTTCCATGGTTTTTTGCTCTTCTTCGGTTAGCTCTCTAATTTCCTGGGTCTCTTCTTTAAATTCAAGCAAAGGAGTTTCTCCAATCATTTTGATTGCCTCACCCACGTCCTTGATACCGGCTAATTCCACAATGATACGGTAGTTACCGCCAGAAAGACTGGTTTGTATTAATGGTTCGCTTACGCCGAAAACATTAACTCTTCTTTCAATTACGTCTCTTACACCCTCCAACGCTCCGGATCTATCGCTATCTGGAATCTCCGACATATCAGCTTCATACACAAGATGGCTGCCGCCTTGTAGATCAAGCCCTAAACGAAAAGGAATTTCCTTTGTCTTTGGCAACTTAATCGTTCCATTGGTTTTCCAAGCAATATAATCTGTGCCTTTATTATAATAATTACCAACATCTACAAGACCGCCGATAAAAACCAATAAAATAATAACTAAAAAAACGCGCCAGATTTTGCCTCTGGCAGATGGTTTAAATATTTTTTCCGCTAAGCTAGCCATAAAATAAACATTAAATAATTTAATAAAAACAATAATACCTACAACTTAGGTATTATTAATAACTATGATTATTTTAAACTAATATTAAATAAATTGCAATATTGACAGAATGTCCTTATTATGCCCCGCAGCACTTCTTATACTTCTTCCCGCTTCCGCACGGACAAGGATCGTTACGGCCGACTTTTTTTCCGCTTTCATCTCTGGCTTTTGCCTGCGGCTCGGAAAAAACGCTTGCGCTGCCATTGTTTTTATTGTCACCTGAGCCGAATCCGGAAAAAGAAGACGTGCTGCCGCCAGCCGTTTTTGCCGGAGCGCTGAAATTTTTTGCCAAATCAATAAGACTTGGCGCGTTAAATTGGCGAACAATCGCCTCTTGCTGGGCATTGCCGACTTTATATATGGAATAAACTGTTTCCTTGTTAATTAAATTATTAAGCTCATTATAAAGGCGATAAGCCTCTTTTTTGTACTCTACCAATGGATCGCGCTGGCCATAGCCCCTAAGGCCGATTCCTTGCCGAACGCTTGCCATTGCCTCCAGATGCTCAACCCAAAGCGTATCAATTGAACGAATCAAAACCGATTTTTCCAATCTCACCCAATCAATATTCAATTCTTTTGCCACATCCGCCATTTCTTTATATTTCTTTTCGGCCATCGCAGTCAAATGTTCAATCATTGCCGTACGCGCTTTTACTTTATCAAGTTTGTTATTATTTTCAATAAATTTGCTAATATCGCCTTTTAAGTTTTCTTCTACAGGAAAAATAGTTGATACAACCTGCGAAATTTCATCTAAATTCCAATCTTTAATATACTCCGCGGCAGTATGAAAACTTACTACCTGCTCAATTTCGCCCTCTATATTTTCCAAAATAATTTCCGAAAGAGAATTATATTGTTTTTTGTTGTTTTGAATATCTGAATCTGAATTTTTTATTATCTCTTCTTCTTTATTTTCCGCGATTTTCAAAATCCGTTTTCTTTTGCCATATATTGACTCTCTGTGCTTATTAATTACATCATCATATTCAACCAAATGCTTTCTGATATCAAAATTATTGCCTTCCACTTTTTTCTGCGCCGATTCTATTGAACGGGAAATCAAGCGGTTCTCAATCGGCATATCCTCGGGAACATTCAAAGTGGTCATAATATTCTTCATACGATCCCCGCCGAATATCCTCATCAAATCATCCTCCATGGAAACATAAAACCGCGAGGAACCGGCATCGCCCTGCCGTCCGGCGCGCCCCCTTAATTGATTATCTATCCGGCGCGATTCATGCCGCTCCGTACCAATCACATGCAAGCCCCCAGCTTTTATCACTTTCTCATGTTCTTTTTGCCATGCTTCATATTCAGGTGTATTCTTTGCAGGTTCTACGCCGCCAAGAACAATATCAACTCCCCTGCCCGCCATATTAGTGGCAATTGTAATCGCTCCCGGCTCGCCGGCCTCGGCAATAAAACGAGCTTCTTTTTCATGGTTTTTCGCATTCAAAATATTCGGCTTCAAACCCTTGCGCTCCATCATTGAAGACAAAAGTTCATTTTTTTGAATTGAAATCGTACCCACCAAAATCGGCTGCCCAAGCTCTGAGCGCTTTTTTACGTCATCAATAACGGCTTTATATTTGCCTTCTTCAGAACGATAAATCAAATCGTTTTTATTGTCGCGTATATTGGGCTTATGCGTTGGGATAATTACCGTATCTAATTTATAAATTTTTGAAAATTCTTCCGCTTCGGTGGCGGCCGTACCGGTCATACCGGACAATTTTTTATACATGCGAAAATAATTTTGAAAAGTAATTGTCGCCAAAGTCTGTGATTCGCGCTGAATCTTTACGCCTTCTTTGGCTTCAATCGCCTGATGCAAGCCCTCGCTATACCTGCGGCCGTGCATTAAGCGCCCCGTAAATTCATCAACAATTATCACCTCGCCTTCTTGTACCACATAATCCCTGTCTTTTTTAAAAAGCGTATGCGCCTTTAGCGCCTGCTCAATATGATGCACTTCGCGAATGCCGCCGGTTGTATAAATATTATCCACTCCAAGCCACTTTTCCATACGTGTTATTCCGCTCTCAGTCAAAGTCGCTGCTTTCATTTTTTCATCAACATTATAATCCTCATTTTCTTTAAGTCTTCCCACTAATTGCGCGAATTTATAATACCTGTCGGTTGATTCTTCCGCCGGGGCGCTGATAATCAAAGGCGTGCGCGCTTCATCAATTAAAATAGAATCAATCTCATCAACAATAACGTAATTCAAATCTCTTTGCGCTTGATCGCTTAAATTTTGCGCCATATTATCCCTTAAATAATCAAAACCGAATTCATTATTTGTTCCATAAACAATGTCGCAATTATAAGCCTCTTTACGCTCAATTTTACGAAAATGCTTAAGCCTTTCATCATATTGCGACTCATCGCTAAATTCGGGATCATACACAAGCGCGGCATCATGAATAATTACGCCGACACTAACTCCGAGGGAATAATACACTTTTGCCATCCAACCGGCGCCAACTTGCGACAAATAATCATTTACGGTAATCAACTGCGCGCCTTTGCCGGTTAAAGCGTTTAAATAAAGAGGAAGAGTCGCGGTCAAGGTTTTACCTTCACCGGTTTTCATCTCGGCAATCTTGCCTCGATGCAAAATTATGCCGCCGATTAATTGTACGTCAAAATGGCGCATTCCTAAAATCCGCTTGCTTGCCTCCCTGACAACAGCGAAAGCCTCGGGTAATATTTCATCAAGCGCCTCATCCGCGTTCTCGCTTTTTTCCAAACGATCCTTAAAATCAAGAGTCATTGCCTTTAACTCATCATCGCTCATCTTTTCAAATCTTTTTTCCAGAGAATTAATCTCATCAACAATCGGATTTAAATTTTTTACTGCTTTTTCATTTGGATCACCAAATATTTTATCTAAAAAACTCATACTTATATAAATTAAGAATTAAGAGTTAAAAATTATTAATTCGCAGAAATAAAACATATTCATTATATTACTTATCCCTAAAAAAATCAAATCAAAAAAATTGTAAGAAACAAAAATTTTTGTTCCCTACAATTTTTTTATCCAATTTACAAAACACCCTTAATCCATTCAATTAACAAGCGCGTTCCGGCTCCGCTGGCGCCAACCGGATTTACTCCCCAAGGTTTGTCTTTAAAAGCCGGACCGGCGATATCAATATGCGCCCATTTTTTCTTATTCCTTTTTTCAATAAATTCTCCTAAAAACAGTCCGGCTGTAATTGCTCTGCCATATCTGGAAGAAGGAAGATTATTAATATCCGCAATTTCGCTTTTTAATAATTTAGGCAAATATTTATTAAACGGCAAAATGCCGACAAGCTCCCCCGATTTTTCCGCTGATTTTAATATTTTATGATTCAAGTCTTGATTAAACCCCATAACCGCGCTTGTGTATTCGCCCAAAGCAACCATAGATGCTCCGGTCAGCGTGGCTATATCAATAATATAATCAAAATTTTCTTTTTGCGCGTAACACAAACAATCAGCCAAAACCAGCCTGCCTTCCGCGTCAGTATCCCTCACTTCAATTGTTTTTCCATTCATTGCTTTTAAAACATCATCCGGCTTATACGCGTCTTTGCCAATCGCGTTTTCCGTAGCGCCGATAATCGCCTGAACTTCAATTGGCAATTTTAATTGGCTTATTGCCATAATTACTCCCAAAATCGCGCCAGCTCCGCCCATATCCATTTTCATCGTCAGCATGCCGTCGCCCAATTTTAAACTCAGTCCGCCGGTATCATAAGTCAAACCCTTGCCGACTAATATAATCTTCTTTTTCGCGTTTTTGGGTTTATAATTCAAATATATAAGCCACGGCGGATAAGCACTCGCCTGATTAACCGCCAAAAACGCTCCCATTCCCAATTTTTCCAATTCTTTTTTGCCTAAAATTTTTATTGTTAAATTGTTTTCCTTCGCTTCCGCCTTTGCGATTTCAGAAAATTTTAACGGAGTCAAATCAGACGGCGGCTCATTCACGATATCACGGACAAAATTTACGCTCTTAGAAATAATTTCGGCTTCTTTGATTTTTTCTTCTAAATTTTTTATTTCAATTTTTTTATTATAATAATTTTCACTGGAAATTATTATTTGTTTAATGTTATTTTTCGTAGGTTTTGATTTGTATTTTTGGTAGCTGTAAGCGCCAAGCAAAAATCCCTCGCTTAAAGCTTTAATTCCTCTCCCAGCATCATCAGCAAAATATAAAGCGATTTTTAATGACGTGATTTTGCTTTTCACGATAGTTCGCGCCGCTAACGCTGTCGCGCAACGCAAACTTTCAAGCTCTAAATCGCCAATCCCAACATACATTCTCTTCTTTTCCGGCAACAACAAAACCTCATCAGCCTTGCCCTTAAAATTCATTTCATTTAAAATCTCTTTATCGCGAATAAATTTGTGTCCTAAATTTTTGTTCACAACAAAAACAATCTCGCAATCCGCTTTGATGTCTTTTAATTTTTTTTCTGATAATTTTATTTTCATGGTTTTTTAATTAGCTTTTAAATAATTTTTAATTTTTAATTCCTAATTGAAAATTGATAATTAAATCTCCATCCCCCTCAAAGCCGCAACCCTTTCTTTAACTGGCGGATGTGTCATAAAAGCCTTCTTAAAAAAACTCTTCTTATCCCGCCTATCTCTTTTGCCCTCAAACGGCGAAGAAATATAAAGATGTGCTGTTGCCCGATTAGCAACTTCCAGAGGCTCAGTATCTGCTGATATTTTTTCCAAAGCGCGCGCCAGTCCTTCGGGATAGCGGGTCAGCAAAGCACCGTCAGCGTCGGCCAAAAATTCTCGTTTGCGGGAAATCGCAAATTGCATCATATAAACGAAAATCGGCGCTAAAATAGATAAAATAATCGCGATAATCATTATAACAAGCTGTAATTGTCCGCCTTTTTCATTATTTCTTCTCCTTGCCCCGCCCCAAAAAGTCCAGCGCCTGAACCAATCAGCCAAAAGCACGACAACGCCGACTAAAACCGTAACTACGGTAGCGAGCAGAATATCCCTGTTCCCTATGTGGGAAAGCTCATGCGCGATTACGCCCTCCAATTCGCTTCTGTCCAGTTTTTGCAAAAGACCGGCGGTTACCGCAACAACCGCGTGCTCGGGATCGCGTCCGGTAGCAAACGCATTAGGAGCGGTATCGTTTATAATGTATATCTTTGGCACCGGCAGTCCTGCGGTAATGCAAAGATTTTCAACTATTCTATACAATTCTTTGTTATCATCAAATTTCACGGGCTTGGCGTCAGACATTGATAAAACAATTTTATCACTCCACCAATAACTGACAAATGCTGAAATTATGCTAAAGCCAACAACAAAATACAAGATGATAGGGCTTTCCATGGCAACGCTAAAAATATATCCGACTAAGATAACAAAAATCAAAAAACCGGACAGCAAAAGCCAGGTTTTTCGTTTATTTGAGTCTGAGTGATTATAGAGTGTTGGCATATCTATAAATTTCATTCAAAACTTACACGTTAAAAACCCTTAAAACTTCACTTTAACGTTACTTCGTTCTCTTTCATCGGCTATTTCAAAATAATCGCGAGATTTAAACCCAAGCATATTACCGATAATATTAGTTGGAAAAATTTCAAGTTTTATATTAAAATCGCGAACATTGCCATTATAAAATCTTCTTGATGCTTGAATTTTGTTTTCCGTGTCACTTAATTCACGCTGTAATTCCAAAAAATTAGTATTCGCTTTTAAATCCGGATAATTTTCGCTTAAAGCGAAAATAGATTTTAAAGTTGAGCTAAGCATATTTTCCGCTTGAGCCTGAGCCTTGGCATCTCCTGATTTTTGGGCAGACATAGCTTCGGTTCTAGCCCTGGTAACTTTTTCAAAAGTTTCCTTTTCATGGCTCGCGTAACCCTTAACCGTTTCAATTAAATTTGGAATTAAATCGTAACGGCGTTTTAATTGCACGTCAATATCGCTCCAAGCCTCATCTACGCGATTCTTTAAGCGAATCAAACTATTATACATTCCAATAGCAATTATCGCCAAAGCGCCAATCACTATTAGCACAACTATTAACACTGTAGACATAATTTTTTTCTAAACACGCATCACGCACCACACAATACTTAAAAATAAAATTTAAAAGCAGAACGAGAATGTGATTTTAATTGTTAATTATTAATTCTTAATTTTTAATTATTCATTATTCCGTGAGCCTGATCGCTTCTTCAATGCTGATATTTCCACTATAAACATTTTGCAGCGCGGCCTGCCTTAATGTTGCCATTCCTTCTTTTACGGCCAAATTATTAATATGATCATCGGATGGCCGCTGTAAAATCAATTCCTGAACTGATTTGGAAATTAACAATACCTCATGAATCCCTTGCCTGCCCTTCATGCCTTTGCCGCCGCACTCATCACAGCCTTCTGAATGATAAAATTTAATTCCTCGCGGAGCGCCAAGAATATCAATTAGTTCTTTAGAAGGGCGATATTCTTTTTTACAATGCGGACAATTTGTTCTTGCCAATCTTTGCGCTGAAACAAATTTTAAGGCTGAAGATAATAAAAACGGTTCAATTCCCATATTAATTAAACGAACAATAGCGCCGGCCGCGTTATTTGTGTGAATTGTCGCCAAAACCAAATGTCCGGTTACGGCGGCCTGCACGGCTATATTCGCTGTTTCTTTATCGCGAATCTCTCCCACCATCAAAACATCGGGATCCTGCCTTAACAAATATTTTAATCCTTTGGCAAAAGTTAATCCGATTGCCGGATTAATATTGGTTTGCCTAACCATATCTATTTTTCTTTCAACAGGATCCTCTAAAGTAACCAAGCTTTTTTCAGGAATGTTAAGCTTATTTAATACGGTAAAAAGCGTTGTTGATTTTCCGCTGCCATTAGGGCCTGTAACCAAAATTAATCCGTATGGCTTTTTTGTAATTTTTTCCAAAGCTGCTGTTTGCTCAGCGTTAAACCCCAAATCATTATATTCTTTAAAAAACTTTTTACTTTCTAAAATACGCACCACCACCGCTTCTCCCTGGCTGGTTGGAAAAATAGATACGCGCAAATCAACATGATTTTCATTAAATTTAAATTTAATATTTCCTTCTTGCGGGCGCGGCAATCCTGTTGTTTCCATATCCGCTAAAATTTTAATGCGCGAAAACATAAAATCACTTAAACCTTTATCACCTTCAAATACCGTTCTTAAAATTCCATCAATACGATAACGCACTATAATCCCGTCTTTAAACGGCTGAATATGGATATCGCTTGCCCCCTCTTCTATGCCTTGATAAAAAATATCATTTACCAATTTAATAATATCTATTTTATCTTCATTTTTTTTCTTGTTTGAAAAAGCCATAGTTTTTAAGTTATTCGCTTCGCGAACCCGCAACTACAAATGCGGGACATGCGAATAATAATATTGAAATTCTTTATATGTTAAATTATTTTTTTAATAACTATATCAACTTCCCTCCCTCTGGCCTTAAGCGCGTATATTCCGGTTAATTTTCCGGCAGTTTTTACAATATCATTTAAATCACCGCGAAAATTTAAATTTATTTTTGCTAAATTAAGCTTATTTGGAATATTTATTTTTAAATTTTGAAAATCCGGTTTTTTAAAATTTTCTTTTGCTCTTATTAATGTTAAGGGTCCGTTAATCTCTTTTAATTCTACCATAAAATCACCCTTCTTGGCTAGTCTTTTTAACGCTTCATTATCATCTTTATGCCTGCCGACAATAATTAAAATTTTCTTGTTTTCTTTTTTATTAGATAAATATTTAAACCAAAATACGCGTCCATATTTTAAAAGCTCAATATCATTACATTCGCATTTCGGCCAATATTCAAGCATTTTCCCTAATCTTTCGCTAAAACCCGGATCAGTCAACAAACATCCGCCGGCCGGCAACGGATAATCTTTTAATTTATACTTGCGCGCCAGCTCAATTTGCCCTTCTCTGCTTCTGCCCTGAATTCTACCCAAAAGACCTCTAATTAATATTTTATTTTTTTCAATCTCGGTTTCATCTAGCAATTTCGCGGATAAAGGCCGCAAGACTTCCACGCCTGACAAATCTTTTACTTTTTCCAAGGCTTTTCTGTTTTGCGAAAAAGGACGCTGTCCCAAAACTTCGCCTGTAGCCACAAAATCAAAACCTTCTTTTTTCGCGATTGCGCCGGCTTTTTTTATCATCAGCGAATGGCAATCAATACAAGGATTTAAATTTTTCCCATACCCTGAAAATGGATTTTTTACCAAAGCCAGCATTTCTTCTTTAATATCAATTACTTTTAAATCTATATCTAATTTTTTAGCGCTTTCTTTTGCTTTTTTAGCGTCATAAAAATTACTCTCAAAACAAATAGCCGTTACCGCTATTTTTTGCGTCTGTAGCATTTTAACGGCTAAAATTGAATCCAAGCCGCCAGAAAATAAAACTAAGGCTTTTGTTTTTGGCATAAAAATATAAATTTACTTTTATTGTTTAATATCTCTACCTGTCTTTTCTTCCGCTAGCTTATAAAGCCATTCAAACGGATTTGATTCCCTGATTTTCTGAGCCAAAACTTTGGCTGATTCTGTTTTTAAGTTTCTTTCCGTATGATTCTGCCAAATTTTATTATTTTTATTATCTTTATAAAAATATTCCTAATATGGATTTAATTATTTATTTTTTATGCCTAAAAATAATATTCCACAATCTAAATTTATTTCCTTCTGAATATCAACTTCATCATTTTTTTCATTTTTTATTTCATCAGCCAAAACATCGCCGCGAATATCATTAGAATATTTTTTTATTGCTTGAATTATATCTTGATTTTCGCTTTGCCAGAACAAAACTATCCTATCGTTTATTGTTAAGCCAATATTCTTGCGCATGCTGTTAACCGTTCTGACTATCTCTCTTTTCATACCCTCCTGTTTTAATTCCGGTGTTAATTTTATATCTAATTTCACATTTAATTCCCCATCGCCTTTTTCTGTTTTTATATCTTTAACATTCAATTCATTCTTAATTAAATCCATATATTCATCTCGTAATTCACAATTCGTAATTCGTAATTCGCTCAACGGCTGTCTCACCCTTATTCCCGCCTCATCCCTTTTCGCAAGCGCCAATTCCACAATTTTCCTAACTATTTCCATTTCTTCCAAAATTCGTAATTCGTAATTCGCTTGTATTCGCTTGACGGGTGTAATTCGTAATTCCTGTTTAGGCCATCCCTCCAAATGTACTGATTTATTCTCATTCTTAAAATCATTCCCGCTAACTTTCTGCCAAACTTGTTCCGCAATAAACGGCATAATCGGCGCGATCACTTTGGAAAATGTTAATAAAACATATTTTGTTGTTTTTAAAGCCTGAATTTTATCATTTTTATCATCACCTTTAAAACGATCTCGAGAACGCCTCAGATACCAGGTTGACAAATCGTCAATAAACCCTGTAATCGGACGCGCCGCTCCTTGTAAACTATATTTTTCCATATTATCTGTAACTTCTTTAACTACCTGATCTAACCTAAAAACAATCCATCTATCTAAAATATTTTTAAATTCCAAATCTTCTTTTATGGTTTCCTTATCATGGCAAAACATATCATAAAATTTGGTGACATTCCACAAAAGCATAACATTTTTTCGCAAAGCATCCTGAATATCTTTTTCGCTTAAAGTTGTGTCATCCCCGGCCATAATTGAACATGACATAAAATACAATCTAAGAGCGTCAGCCCCATATTTATCTAAAGTATTTTTTGAATCAGGATAATTGCCGTATGACTTGCTCATTTTGCGCCCATCTGTTCCCGCGAGTACGCCGGATACAATTACATTCTTAAATGCCAAAGAATCAAATAAGGCATTAGACAAAACATGCAAATAATAAAACCAGCCTCTTAATTGGCCCGTATATTCAATAATAAAATCTGCCGGAAAAATATTTTTCCATTCTTTTTTTCGTTCAAAAGGATAATGAAATTGCGCAAAAGGCATTGATCCAGACTCAAACCAGCAATCCAAAACCTCAACAACTCGCTTCATTTTTCCCTGGCACTTTTCACATTTAAACTCAACTTTATCAATTGCCGGCCTGTGTAAGTCTTTAACTTCTTCATTGCTTAATTTCTTAATTTCTTCAACTGAACCAGCAACTTTAATTTCATCACATTCCTCACAGCGCCAAACAGGAATCGGCGAACCCCAATACCGAGAACGAGACAAGCACCAATCCGGCGCGTTTTCCAGATTATATTTGAATCTGCCCTCTTTAAAATATTCCGGCACCCAGTTAATATCTTTATTGCTTTCAAGCATTTTATTTCTAATTTCTGAAATTCGCAAATACCAGGCCTTTTGAGTTTTATAAATCAAACGGCTATTACAGCGGTAACAAAAGGGGTATGAGTGCTCGTGGGGCTCCTTTAAAAATAATTTATCACCCAATATTTCCAAAACTTTTGTATTAACTTTTTTAAAATACAATCCATTCCATTCCTCGCCCGCCAATTCAGTATAATTTCCCATCTCATCCATTAAATCAACCATTGGCAATTTATATGCTTTGCCAAATTCAAAATCATCTTCACCGAAATTCGGCGCGATATGCACGACCCCCGTCCCCTCCTCAGTGGAAACAAAATCTCCGTGATATATTTTATATGTATTCTTATTTTCAGAAATTTCTTTATTTCCCAAATCAAACAACGGCTCATATTCTAGCCCAACCAATTCTTTACCCTTAAACTCTTTTATTATCTTATATCCTCTATCCTTAAAAACTTCCTCAACCCTGTCTTTTGCAATAATATAATTATTATCGTTAATACTTAATACTTGATACTTAATACTTTTATTAATCGCCAAAGCTAAATTTCCGGGCAAAGTCCAAGGCGTAGTAGTCCAAGCCAAAATATAAACATTGCTATTCACGGAGCTTAGCTCCGAAGCTTCGGAACTAAGCTCCAAGTCTGCCAATATTTTATTAACATTTTTTATCTCAAACTTAACAACAGCCGAATCATCAATAACATCCTTATAAGAACCCGCGTCCATTGTAATTTCAAACTTTGAAAGCGGAGTCGCGCAGCGAGGGCAATGCAGTGAAGAACGATAACCCTCATAAATCAAGCCTTTGTCATACAATTTTTTAAATGCCCAAATTACGCTTTCCATAAATTTTAAATCCATGGTTTTGTAGGCGTTTTTCATATCCACCCAGCGGCCGATACGATTAATATACCATTCCCATTGCTCTGAACCGGTGGTAACATAGTCACGGCAAGCGTTTACGAATTTATCAACCCCCAGCTCTTCAATATCTTTTTTATTTTTCAAACCCAATTCTGTTTCCACCTTATTTTCCGCAGGCAAGCCATGGCAATCCCAGCCCCAAACACGCTCTACTCTATAACCTTTCATAGTCCAATAGCGCGGCACCATATCTTTGGCAATACTTGGAAGAAGCGTCGCGTAATGCGGCAATCCGGTAATAAACGGCGGCCCGTCATAAAAAACATAATCGCCTTTTGGCGCCTCTTTTTCAATTGATTTTTCAAAAATTTTATTCTTTTCCCAAAATTTTAAAACATCCTCTTCCATTATCGCAAAAGGGTTCTTTTTTATTTTATTCTCATTATTTTCTTGTTTTTTCATTGGATATCTTTTTAATATTTTAATTTATTTACATCCTCTGTTCAATATATTCTTTAAAACCGATAACCCTATCCGAACCGTTTTTGTCAATTAAAAACGGACTGACATCTTTGGCTAAATCGTTTAAATTATTTTTGTCTGCCACTTCAATCAATTTATTTTTAATCGCGCCTTTTTCTTTAATTCCCAAAACAGTTTCAAGATAACCAAAATCTGGATTAACTTTTCCAAGTAAGTAGGAAACATCATAATAATCGCGCCCTTTGCTTCGTTTTCTTTCTATGATTGCTATTATTTTTTGAGATAAAATCACTTCCTCTGAATTAACCAAAATTTTTCTATAAACTCCAAATCCGTTTAAAATAAAATTCTTTGGTTTATTGAATTGTTTTTTTAAAACCGTATCTATCCGCACCAAAATCTTTTCATCTTGATGGTCAGATAAATTATTTTCAAAAAGCAGTTTTGGAAATTTTATATAGCAATGATAAGCGCCTTTTTTTAATAATCTAAACTCAATCTCAAAACCCTTATTTTTCATATCCGCCATTACTTTTTCTAAAATCTGTTCAAAATCCCGATAACTCAAACCAAAATTATCAAAATCCAAATCTTCGGAAAATCTTTGGCTGCCATACACAATTCTAATTGCAGTACCGCCCATAAAACTCAAGCGCTCGCTATTTTTTTGTTTATATAGCGAATCTAAAAGTTCATACTGAAGATATTCAACTAAAATCGCCTTGGGATTTCGCTGAATTGTTTCTCGCGCATATTCGTTTTTTATTTGTTCAAAAGTTAACATTTGTTATGTTATAAATTAATTTTTGCAAATTTTTATTATTTGCCATTTCTGTATATTTTCGTAATTTTGTCTTATTAAGTTTTTTTATTTCAATTTCATTGAATCTTAATTCTTTAATATCTTCTTGCGTTTTAATTTTTGGCGAATTTAAATATAAATAATCCAAAAGCGCTTTTTCCGGTTCGGCAATTAAATAAATCTGTCCGTTTTCATTAATTTTTCTATAACCGAAAAACAATTCTTTTTTTAAGTGGCGATAAGAAAACAAGCCAAAATTATTTTTAAAAACTCTGGTAGTTTTAGCGGTAACCGAAGTCGGATTAAACACGATTTCGGGAATTAACCCGTATTTAAAAAGCGCCCATTCCAAGCTAATATAACTTGGCTGATACAAATTAAAGGCAATTGTTTCCATTTTTAAACTTTTTGCCCGTTCACTAATTGCGTAAAGCCCGTTTTTAAGTTTCTGAATATATTTTTTTTGCGACCAAAGGGAAAGTTGATAAGGATATATTTTTATTCCCATTAAAGCTAAATCTTGAATGCTAAATATCGGATCAGGCACTTTATTTATCAAATCTATATATTTCATTTTCTTATCATTTTTAATAATATTATAAAATATATTATATCATAGAATATTAAGGGGGTCAAAAAAACAGAATCAGAATCCTGTTTTTTGCTTTGTCATTATTATAGATGTTTACTAATTCGTTGAAAAAATACATCTTCTTTATATACGCACAATAATTAATCTTTATTAGTATAATGATGATTGCCATTTATAAAATCATAAATAACACCTTTTTTCTTAGTAAAAATCTTTATTTTATTCACGCCATTCGCTCTGTTGATAATAATTTGTTCGCAAAATGTTGCAAAAATAATAAATAAAAATGTAGAAAAACTAAATTCCATTTTGTTTTGATTAAAATTTTTAGTTAATATATTTTTTTATTTTTTTGCGCTAACTGTTTCCAATGTTTTCCATTATTCCACCATCTATTTGCGGCGGGTGAAGTTGATTCTAAAACCCAAATAGAGGTTTGTCCGATATTATTAATTTTTCCGTAATCAATTTCTCTTTTATGAAAAAATTTTTTTGCTGATTTTTTACCATTAAATGCCAATATTTTAGGTCTATGTTCAATTATTTTTTTCCTTAAAAGATGATAGTCATGTTCGGTAACATTAACATTATTGTCACCACCAATTTGATCTTTTACTAAATCGGTTAAACCTATATTAAAATCTAGCAACTCTTTATATTCACAGCATCTCAATTTTCTATTTTTTGTAGTAAGTCCTAATTCATGTAATATGCCCCAAAATTTATTATTACTCTTAGTGTAATAACCGCCAACTTCAGCTGAAATTTTTCCTGCTGCCATTCCGCAAAAGATAATATTGAGTTTATATTTTATCAAATCTTCTAAAATTGGATTCCTTATTGTCATAATTTTTTTGTTCATATCAAATTCACCTTCATAATTTTTTTCTTTTATTTGCGGGCAGTTCTCAATTAATTCTTTATTAAAATATTTTTTATGATAAAAAGTTTTTGATTCTTTTTTATAATATTTTTTATTGCCACTCACATAATCAATTGATCCTCTTATAAACCAATAAGGACGCCCTCTAAATTTTGTTTTATTAGCTGAAACAATCCAGTCATTATTTAATTTAAAAGTGAAATCTTTTTTAAGCTGTTTTTTGATATTTTCATTCTCTTTTTCAATCCCAAAATGCAACTCCCAAGGATCATTTGAATCGCTTTGTATGTCATTTAAACGAAATTTAATTTTATAAGTCATACTTTTATCTCTTTAAACAATTTTGTGAATTTGAGCATTACACTTTTTGCTATTACTTTCCATTGTCATATAAATATTATATCACAAACTATTGTAAAATAAAATTTTCCAATCCTTTATCTTTCCAACAATTACTGCTATAAATAACACATGAGCTTATTTAAACTTCATTCAAAATACAAGCCGGCCGGTGATCAGCCGATTGCGATTAAAAAATTAACAGCCGGCTTAAAGGCCGGCAAAAAAAACCAAACATTGCTTGGCGTTACCGGAAGCGGCAAAACTTTTACTATGGCTAATATCATAGAAAAAACGCAAAAACCGACATTAATTATGTCCCATAATAAAACCTTGGCGGCGCAGCTATACGGAGAATTTAAGCAATTTTTTCCTCAAGCGGCAGTGCATTATTTTGTGTCTTATTACGATTATTACCAGCCGGAAGCCTATATTCCGCAAACTGATACTTATATTGAAAAAGAAGCGACAATTAACGAAGAAATAGACCGCCTGCGGCATGCCTCAACGCAATCATTAATTAATCGTAAGGATGTAATTATAGTGGCTAGCGTTTCCTGCATTTACGGTTTGGGAGAAAAAAAAGATTATGAAAATTTAGGGCGGATTTTCAGCGTTAAGCAAAAAATAAAAAGAAACGAACTCTTGCGGCAGATGGTCGGCATTCAATATGAAAGAAACGATACCGCGTTTTACAGAGGACAATTCAGGGTTAATGGCGGCATGATTGATATTCATTTATCTACCGGCGAATCGGTTGTAAGAATTGAAATGTATGGCGATAAAATTGAAAATATTTATATTTTCAATGTTAAACCCGGCGCTACTGAACCGGTTTGGGCAAAAGACTTAAGAAACAAGCAGGCGATAAAACTGGACAGTATAAATATTCTGCCTGCTAAACATTTTATGACTCCTAAAGACCGAATGGAAAAAGCTTTAACAAATATCCGGCTGGAGCTTAAAAAACGTTTAAATGAATTAAGCAAACAAAATAAACAAGTAGAAGCGTACCGTTTGGAGCGAAAAACAAATTTTGACTTGGAAATGATTGAACAAATCGGCTATTGTAATGGCATAGAAAATTACTCGCGGCATTTAAGCAACCGCAATCCGGGAAAACCGCCATCCACTCTTATGAATTTTTTTCCAAAAGATTTTTTATTATTTATTGATGAGTCGCACGTTAGTATTCCGCAAATTCGCGGCATGTACGCGGGCGACCAATCCCGCAAACAAACTTTAATTGATTTCGGCTTCCGGCTCCCAAGCGCCAAAGACAATCGCCCATTAAATTTTAAAGAATTTAATTCTAAAATCAATCAAGTAATTTATGTTTCCGCCACGCCAAAAGACTATGAAATACGCAAATCAAAACAAGTCGTTGAACAAATTATCCGACCGACAGGCCTTTTGGATCCGGAAGTTATGGTTCGTCCAAGCACCGGGCAGATTCCGGATTTGCTAAAAGAGATAAAAAAAACAGTTATTAAAAAACAGCGGGTATTGGTAACAACTTTAACTAAAAGAATGGCTGAAGAACTGGCAGAATACTTGGCAGAAGAAAAAATCAAAGTCCAATATCTGCACTCGGAAATAAAAACCTTGGAGCGTGTTGATATTCTCAGGGACTTAAGACTTGGCAAATACGATGTGCTGGTGGGAATCAATCTTCTGCGCGAAGGTCTGGATTTGCCGGAAGTATCGTTGGTCGCGATTCTTGACGCTGACATGTCCGGCTTTTTAAGAAATGAAACCTCGCTTATGCAAACAATGGGACGCACCTCCCGCCACGTTGAAGGCAGAGTTATTATGTACGGCGATAAAATCACTCCAGCAATTACTTATGCTGTAAACGAAACTAAAAGGCGCAGAAAAATGCAAATTGCTTATAATAAAAAACACGGCATCACGCCGCGGACAATTAAAAGAAACTAAGTACCTACGATTTTTTTGTTATCCGTAGGAACAGGGTACTGCCCTGTTCCTACGGATAACAAAAAAATCGTATGTACTTAGTTTCTTGCACTTTTCACAAAACTTTTCCTCCTCAACTCCCGATGATATTTAATCGCGAAACGATGCGCTTCATCGCGAACACGTTTTATAATATGCAAAGCAGGTGAAGCCAATGGTAATTCAAGCGGCTTTTTTTCTCCCGGAAAAAATATCTTATCAAGCGCGTTCGCGCCCCTTAACCCCTTGCCTTTTGACACGGCTATCACAGGAATACCCAATTTTTCTTTTTTTAATAATCTCACCGCCAAATTAAGCTGTCCCTTTCCGCCGTCAATAATAATTAAATCGGGACTAGGCCACTCCTTCGCTGAAGCTTCGGAGCGCAAGCCATTATTTACTGCATACTTCAATCTCCTTTCCAATACCTCCTTCAACATCCCCGTATCCCCCATTTCACTGCCAACTTTTATTTTAAACTTGCGATAACCTCTTTTATCAGGTTCGCCATTGGAAAAAACCACCATTGACCCAACCGCTTCACGCCCGAAAATATTGGATATATCATACCCTTCTATCCGCTCAGGCACTTTAGGCAAACCCAAAACTTTAGCCAACTCAAACACATCAGCCGCGTACTTTTCAGAAATTCCAATAACATTCGCGCACGCCAATATATACTTTAAATTCAATAATTTCCGCTTTAATCGCGTAATCTCTTCCAAAATTTTCTCATCATTTTTATTATTTATTAATTTCTTCTCTAAATTATTAATTCTTAATTCATAATTCTTAATTATCACATTTTTCTTCCCACCCAAAAACATCACAATCGGCTTAATAATTTTTTCTTTGTATTCGTTTAAATCAAAATTACCGCCGCAAACCCCGACACAACGCCCGATTTGCGCGTAAAAACAAGGCTTATTTTTAATTTTTCGCTCTGTACAATACGGCCATATTTTTCTAATTGCTTTTAACGCATCTTTTACGGCAAACACAGATATAAAAGGACCAAAATACTTTCCTTGCTTTTCGATTTTTCTGGTAATAAAAACCCCGGGGATTTCATCTTCTGTTGAAATTTTGATATAAACAAAGCGTTTATCATCTCTTAAATCAATATTATATTTCGGCTGATGCTTTTTTATTAAATTTGACTCTAAAAGCAAAGCTTCTATTTCCGAATCGGTTTCAACACACTTAATATCCGCGATTTGCCTCATCATTTCCTGTTTGGCGCCGCTCAAACCGGCGCTTTTGCGCCAATACGAAAACACGCGGCTTTTCAAATTCGCCGCTTTCCCGATATAAATTATTTTTCCTTGTTTATTTAAAAAATAATAAACACCGGGGCTTTGCGAGACTTTTATTTTTTTTATATCCATATTATTCTGTCATTGCGAGCGCTAGCGAAGCAATCCCGCGGTATTTGCGCTATCCGTTACAAATCCACGCACGATGTTCTGTGGTACGGGATTGCTTCGCGAGCTCGCAATGACAAATTAAAAGCGCTCGCAATGACAATAAAGAACCAAAAACAAAAAAACAATCTTTTAAAAACGAAAAATTGTTTTTTTATTTAACATGCTATTCAGCTTTAATTGCTTGAACCGGACAGCTTCCGCCGGCATCTTTAGCGCAATTTAAATCTTTTTGATTAATCGCGGATGCCTTGCCATCATCATCCATCTTAAAAACACCGGGGCATAAAGCCGCGCATGCGCCACAGCCGACGCAAGTATCCTTGTTTACGGAAATTGCCATAAAAATAAAACTTAATAATTAATAATACAATAATAGCTTAAAAACAGCTATTTAGGCAAGGGTAAAGAAAAATAAAATGTCGCACCCTTGTCTTTGCCCTTGCTTTCCGCCCATACTCTGCCTTTATGCGATTCTATCATTTGCTTGGCAACATACAGCCCTAGTCCGGTTCCCTCAGTATGAATTAACGGAGTTAAGGAGCCACGGTAAAATTTTTTAAATAAATTTGTAATTTCTTCATTGGAAAATCCAATGCCAAAATCGCTTACGCTAAAAATTATTTTATCGTTTTCTTGCCTTAATCTTATAATAATTTCTCCTTTTTCAGAATATTTAATCGCGTTATCAAGATAATTTAAGATTACATGGCGAATTTTTTCAGAATCAACTATCGCGCAAGGTATTTTTTTAGCAGAAGGCTTATAGACTAATTCATTATTCTTCTTTCGCGCGGTATCCTGCAGTTCATCTATCACGCTAATCGCCAATTCTTCTATATCGGTTTCTTTTAAATTAAATTGCAAATTACCCGATTCAATGCGGGAAATATTTAATAAATTTTCAACCAACAATATTAATCTTTCATTTGAGTCATAAACCTTTTTAATTGAACCGATTATACTTCTTGGAAGTTTGCCGAAATTACCTTCCATCATCATAGAAACATATCCCTTGATAACCGTTAATGGTGTTCTTAGCTGATGAGAGGCGATTGAAATAAATTCGCTTTTCGCCTCATCCAATTTCATGAGCTTTTCATTAGCCTCACGCAATTCTTTTGTCGCCCTTGCCACTTCCTCTTCAAGTTTATTATTAAAATTCCTTGTTTCTTGGTGCATTAAGGCGTTTTCAATTGCCATTGAAACTTGAACGCCGATTATTTCCAAAGTTTGTAAATCTTTTTTATCATAAATATTTCCGATATCTTTCAGGCCAAGAACAAAAAAACCGGCAAGCTTATGCTTTATTTTTATAGGCACAAGCGAACCAGCTCTTAATTTAATTAAAAATTTAATCAATTTATCATCTTTGTTGCTGCAATTAATTAAATCTTCAATTACCATAGCTTCGCTATTCGCGAAACAATTTTTCCGCAAAATACTGCCTATAGCTTTCTTATTTTTAAAATTTATATCAAAGCCCTTGTTGAAAACTATAAAAAAATCATTATTATTTTCATCACAGCTAAACACGGCAAAAGATTTTGCCCTAAAAGTTTTACAAAGCAAATCAGACAATTTTGTATATATCTCATTAATATCTAAAGTATTTTTTAAGCTTTTATTCAATTCAACTATAACATTTTGGCTATTATAATAGTATGAAAAAATAAAAGTTTTCGCAACCCATGAATAAAAATTTTTTACAAACGAAAAAATTAAAATCGCGGACATTATAACAATAAATTCCGTCCAAAATCCGGTTAACAATAGCAATGAATTTATTAAAAATTTTAATAATACCGCGAAAATTAAAACGCTTAAAAATGAAGATAAAAAGATAAACAGCCGTCTTAACAAAGTGGATAATCCAATTACTCTGCGAACGGTTAATATATAAAAACAAAAAATTATACTTAATATAAATAAAAATATAAATAAATAAATATTCGCGCCATTGAAGTCTTCAAAATATACATAGGCGCCCAAAACCAAGCTTGTTAATACGGCTAAAAAACCGAAAATTGAAATTAATTGCGTCATAATTTATAAATGCTTTACATTCTTTCTTATATTATAGCAAAAAACAGATATCAAAAAAAGTGCAATACTGCTATTTTTTAAAAAAAACAAAAGGCTTTTCCAATAAACAATGAATGCGAAAAACAAACATTTCAAAAAAACCCATCGGTCTTATTATATTGCTGACTTTTTTCATTTTTATCGCCTCAAATATTAAACGCGCCTCTTTTTTTTCAACTTCAACAAAAAAATATCCTTTTTCCAAATCTTTTAAAAAATGCGTATCGGAATTCGCAATTATCGGCTTATTGTATTTATCGGCTGCCGCCAAAGCCTTTTTATTAAAATTAAAATACTTATTGCAATATATGGTCAATTCAAGAGCATCAAACAAATCTATATGCTCATCTAATTTTTTTTGCAGGCTAACTTGAGAAAAATCGCTTAAATACGGGTGGGGAGCAATAATAAATATTTTTTTATTTTTTTCTTTATAATGTTTTAACTGAGAAAAATTTTTAATATTTTCAGCTTGCTTATCGCAATTCAAAATCAAAACATCTTTCCTTTCTATGCTGGCTTCAATTCCGGGAATAAGCAAAATATTCTTTTTGCAAGCATAATCTCCGTATTCTTTTTTATAGGCAAATTTTTCATGGCAAGTAAGAGCTAAAACATCAAAACCCGATTTAGCGGCTCGGTCTATTGCCTGAAAAATAGAATAATGTAAAAAATGCTTTGGATCTTGGCTGGTGTGCAAATGTAAATTAACTTTTAAGCGCATAAAGAGAAAAAGCGCCCGAAAATTTTCCTTTCGGGCGCCATATTTGATTTATTTACATTTTCCATTAATTTTCGCATAATTTTAAAAAATTTTTTTGAATACTTGGCTATAATCCGCCAAAACGAATAAAGAGCTTAAAGTCATTATCACAAGTGCAAAGCTTAGGCTTATATCAATATCCATTCTTCCAAAAGAAAGCAAATCAATTAAATTACAACATTTTATTATCAGCCGTTTTTAGAATTATTTCGGCTTTTACTTTTTCATATCCAAACAATTTTTTTAAACTTTTATGCTCCTTGTTTTTAATATAATCAAAAATAACCTCTTCCGGATTTTCCCCTTTTTTTATTTTTTCAGCCATCTTTTCTATATCACTATCAGTAGCGCTGTAAGCGCCTTTATTCAAAAATCCATACAATTCTTCATATTGCTTCGGTTCGTTCTCTCTCTTTTTTACCAACAAAGGAATCCGTTCCATTGCTTTTTTAATAGACGATCTTTTATCAGCAATCTCTAACCAAATATTTTGCAATTCTTTTAATATATTTAATTTTGACAATTTCTCTTTCCCTTCTTTTGTTTGCTCCATGCTTTTAGCGATTTCTTTAAAAACTTTTAACCCCTCTGAAAAATGAGCTATGCCAATATCCATATTCGGCTCTAAATTATAATATTCAAGACTGGGAATTTTTTTCATACCTCTTATTTTTTCTTCCAGTTTTCTGATCTTTTCTTCAGCCTCTTTCTTTTTAAGTAAAACTAAGGTGGTAAATTCATCACCGCCGCGGCGGGAAGCGCCAAAAAATTCATCCTTTACCGCTTTTCCTGTTTCGCTTAACAGTTCATCGCCACTGCGATGCCCGCCTTCGTTG
Source organism: Candidatus Parcubacteria bacterium (assembly GCA_023132155.1). GTDB lineage: Bacteria > Patescibacteriota > Patescibacteriia > Patescibacteriales > UBA12075 > JAGLYP01. Next base: position 27,628 of record JAGLYP010000026.1, on the reverse strand, counting down.
GCGAGCGATAAATATGCCATATCTCCAAACATTACGTATAACGGTTCATTTTTAAAATCATCCGGAGACTTTGATTTTAAAATATTTAAAAATTCTTCATCATTAATATTATTTATCTTCTCAATATCTAATAATTCCGCTATCTTCCCATCCATATCTTTATATAAAAATTCACGGCGCTTCAAACCGGTAGTGCTTTCTACGAATAAATCTTTATATTCGCCGATTAAACCTTCGTGCTTGCTGTTTAACCATTCAATTGTATTCCAGGCATCATCAAGCTCATCTTTGGTTTTTTGTAATTTATGCATTAAATCAGCTTCTTGATAATCTCTGGCTAAGCCTTTGTCTGCTTTTTCTTTTATTTCATATGCCTCCTCCTCGTCTTTATAAAAATCGCTGGAAAATTTTTCCATATAATTATTAATTATTTTCTAAATTTAAAATAATTTCTTTAACTCTACCGCGAAAACCATAACCGCTTTTTCTCAACTTTTCATGCAATTTTGGCGCTCCCTTTTTGAATTGATCGGATAAATACGGCGCCAATTCTTTTGCCTCTATTTTCCTTGCTTGCTTTAAGCGCTTTTCAATTTCTTTTTCCAAAAAATAATCAGCTAACTTCTTGGGTTCTTTTACCAAATCTAAAACATTTTTCTCGCCCCATTTGCCAAATATTCTTTTTACACTCCATCTTTCTTCTTTATGGTATTCTCCGGAATTGATGCCTGACTTTTCAATCATTAATTGTTGAAATCCTGTATCCAGAATGCCTGATTTTTCAATTTCCGCTTCCTTAAAAGATATTCCCATGGTTTTCGCGTCTAACTTGCAATCCTCAATTGATTCCAATAATTCCGGAGAAACTCTAAATTCCTGAACATTTTTATTATACACGCTTAATTTACCATCTTTGGCAATGCCGATTTTAAACTTTGCCGGCTTGACTTTTAATCCGACAAAGGCGCTTTGTACGCGCAATAAATTATAAGCGATTGCGTTTTTTTCTTGCGCGTCTTCCGTTGCGGCTAGTCTATCTTCCAACACTCTAATAAAATCGGCCATTGTTTTAATTTGCTCATACTCTTTTTCCGGTATTTCTTTGGCTGATCGTATATCTTCCAGAACTTTTTTTTCCGTGCGAATATTATTTCCAAAACTTTTTTCAGAAATTTGATTATCAATTTCCACATCTGGAATTTTTTTTGCTAATTCCGGCGCTTGATTATTAATTTTTTCTGGTTTTATTTCTTCCATATACTTGTTATTATACTATTAAACCCGCCTTTAATCAACTTTTCTAATCCTAAGTCCAAGCTCCTTTAATTGTTTTTCATCAATCGGGGCAGGAGCATTAAGCATTAAATCGCGCCCTTTGCCCTCTTTAGGAAAAGCCATAACTTCACGAATATTTGGTTCGTCAGCTAATAACATCACAAATCTATCCAGACCCATTGCGATTCCGCCGTGAGGCGGAACTCCATATTCAAAAGCTTTAATCATATGGCCAAAGCGTCGCTTGGCATCATTTTCTGATATCCCCAATACTGTAAATATTTTTTCCTGCAATTTTTTTTCATGTATTCTTAAAGAACCGCCGCCGATTTCAACGCCGTTTAAAACCAAATCATAGGCATGCGATCTGACCTTAAGCGGATCCTCATCTAATAATTTCATATCCTCTTTAAGCGGGCGGGTAAAAGGATGATGCGCGGCGCCCAATCCGCCGGTTTCTTTGCTTTTCTCAAATAATGGAAAATCAATTACCCACAAATACGCCAAAATATCCTTAGGGATTAAATCTAACATTTTAGCGCATTCTTTTCTTACCGCGCCCAAACTTTCACAAGCAGCAGCAAATTCATCTGCCCCGAAAAATACTATGTCTCCCTGCTTCGCGGCAACCGTATTTAAAATATTTTTAGATAAATCTTCTCCTAAAAATTTCACAATCGGCGATTGCAATTTACCGTCTTCCTTAATAATTATATAAGCCAAGCCTTTAGCGCCGTTATCTTGAGCGATTCTGGTTAAATCATCAATTTCTTTTCTGGTAAATTTAGCGCCTTTGTCAATTTTTAAAGCATGAACTACATGGCCGTCTTTTTTTGCCATATCGGCAAAAACTTTAAAACCGCAATCTTTGACCAGCTCCGTAACCGGCTTAATTCCTAAATCATATCTAATATCCGGACTATCAGAACCATAACGCTCCATTGCGTCCTGCCATATCATTTGCAAAAAGGGTTTATTTAATATTTTTTTATCAGGCACAATTTGCTTTGAAACTTCCAAAAAACATCCTTCCATAACATTGATAATATCCTCTTGCTCGGCAAAACTCATTTCAATTTCAAACTGAGTAAATTCCGGCTGCCTATCGCCGCGCAAATCTTCATCACGAAAACAGCGGGCGATTTGAAAATATTTATCAATTCCGCCAATCATTAAAAATTGCTTTAATTGCTGCGGGCTTTGTGGAAGAACATAAAATTGTCCGGGAAACGTTCGCGCCGGAACCAAATATTCACGGCTGCCCTCAGGAGTATCTTTGACCATGCAAGGAGTTTCAACATCTAAAAAATCTTCCCTGTAAAAATAATCGCGAATCAATTTAGTAACTTCGCTTCTTAATTTTAAATTTTTCTGCATTTTTTTCCGCCGTAAATCAATATAACGATACTCCATTCTTATTTCTTCATTAGCCTCTTTGGCTTTTTCTTCGCTTAACTCAAACGGCGGAGTTTTTGATTCGTTTAATATTTCCAGTTTTTCCATCTCCACCTCAATTTCTCCTGTTTTTAATTTTTTATTTACCATTGTTTCGGGTCTGGCAATTACCTTGCCGGCAACGCGAATCACCCATTCATTGCGCAGTTTATCGGCTCGCGCGTGAGTTTCTTTATTAATTTCCGGATCAAATTTAATTTGCGTCAAACCGTAGCGATCTCGCAGGTCAATAAAAATTATTCCACCATGGTCCCGGCGCCGATGCACCCAGCCGCAAAGCGTAACTTGTTTGTTGATTTCTTTTTTGGTGAGCTCGCCACAAGTGTTTGTTCTTAACATATATTTATTTCACATATCACATAACACGCATCGCATAACATGCAATATGTTGATATTTATTAATAAATTTAAATTTTTCCTGTCATTCTTATAGATGTTAACAATTCGTTGACAGAAATTAACAAACCTCCATACTTTTGTCATCCTGGAATTTTTATTGGAGCGACAGCGCGCCCAACGGAAGTGCTCTTGGGGTAGAAATAAAAATATCCGGGATCCAGGAGTGGGAGAAACAAATAAACAATATCAAGTGAATATAGTACGTACCTCTTTCTTCTGGATCCCGGGTTCTTGACTTCCGCTGTCGCTCCAGTCAAGCCCCAGGATGACAAGGTAAGGAGGGTTTACTTTTATTTGTCAACGAATTACTTAACTTCTGCAGGAATGACAAAAAGGAAAAAAGCATTCGCCAAAATAACAAAAATAAATTTTATACAAAAAAACTCGTCCTTAAGTACCACAAAATTCGTGATAATCAGGGACGAGTTCTTTAACCCGTGGTGCCACCCATATTTAGTTAATTGATGATTAGTTAATTAGTGATTATTTAATCACCAATATGCCAAACAATAATATAACCCTTAATTCATAAGCTATAACGGGCTTACCCGGCAGGTTCTACTCACTTTGACGAAGCTTTCTTCCCGCGCCTCTTTTTGGTGTTTGCCAAAATTCATTTTTAATTAAATAAAAATACGGCTTTACATACACAATTATAGATAATTATTAAAATTAAGTCAAGGAAAAATGGCGACCGTAAATAAAGTCGCCATTTCATTGATTTTTCATTGTGAAGTTTCATTTATAATCCTTTTATGCATCATATTTCCGGAAAATATTTCGTTTTTTCCACTATCATAATCAATTCTCTTGTTGTCTTGGTTTCCGCCCAAGCTATCCGGTTCCAATGCGGGTTTATGTGGAGTTTCAATTTTTTTAATCTTTTTTGACACATTCGTCCCGCAATTAGGACAAACACCATCAATAATCTGTATTGTTCCGCAAAACGGGCACCTTTCCTTTTCCATTTTCTCACCTCCTCATTTAAAATTATAATTATAAAACAAAACAATATTTTTTATTGCCCCTAAAGAGATTTTTTTATTAAAGTGCAATTTTGAAATATTTTTAAAATTTTCTTTAACTATAAACCTTAACAGCTTAATGGAATCTTTATGAATTGTCAAGCTGTTTTTTCGGCAACTAGAACAAACCAAACCGCCCCTTTTAAAATCAAAATAATTGTTGTTTGGATTAATATCTTTTCGGCAAATTACGCACGAATAAAGCTCCGGGCGATAGCCTAATTGGCAAATTAATTTCAAAATAAAAGCATGCAAAAATAAATTTGAATCAATATTTTTATTAATATCTGATAGTGCTTCTAAGAAATCATTTATTAAAAAAAATAATTTTGGATCAACTTCATGCTCTTTAATTATTTTATTTAAAATCGCGAAAGAACGGCCGGCAACTTCCAATTTTTTTAAATCGCTTTTAAGTTCGCGAAAACAATTGCCTGACTTTGCTCCGCCGATATAATTATAATTTTTCCCGCGAACCACCATTAAATCAGACAAACAAAAAGGTTCAATGTGTCCGGCCATTTTTGATTTTATAGATCTTGCGCCTCTCGCAACCAAAAACATTTTCCCGTGTTCTTTACTGTAAACCAAAACCCTGCTATCGTTTTCGCGAAAAATATGCCGATTTAATATAATAGCTTGAATATTAAAAGTTTCTTCCATTGGTTATTCGCTTCGCGAACCCGCACTGCGAATACCGTAGAACGGCACACGTGCGGGACATGCGAATATAGATTAATTAACACTGTCAAAGTAGCTCTGCAAAATCAGCATTGCCGCCAGCGAATCGCGCGAGGCCTTGGTTTTTTTTGTCCCGGACAAAGCATCCGCGGCCTTGCTTGTTAGCCTTTCGTCAACCAATTTAATTGGAATATTAATTTTATTTTTAATATATCGCAAAAAATCTTTAAAACCTTCAGTAAAATTATCTTTTGCGCCGGACATTTTAATCGGCTGGCCGATTATTAAATAATCTATTTTTTCATTTTTAATAATATTAATTATTTCATCGGCTCTTTTTACTACGCAAAAAGGGCTTGCCAACTTTGTTTCACTGTCGCCCAAGGCTAAACCAATACGCTTCTCACCCCAATCAACTCCTAAATATTTTTTTTCTGAATAATTCATTTCTTTTTAGTCAAAATTTCATGCCCATATTCAGTAACAGCTACTGAATGCTCAAAATGGGCGCTTAAACTGTCATCTATTGTCGCGAAAGCGAAACCGTCTTCCTTGGTTTTAATCCGCCAATCACCGATTGTTATCATCGGCTCAATCGCCAAAACCATTCCTGCCTTTAATATGATATCTTTAATATCTTGACTGCTTGCGCGATAATTTGCCACTTGCGGCTCCTCGTGCAGGCTGTATCCCACGCCATGCCCCACTAATTCGCGCACAACGCTATAACCGTTTGCTTCAGCATGTTTTTGAATGGCGCCGCCGATATCGCTAAGCCTATTCCCCTGTTGTATCTGTCTAATTCCGGCATACAAACACTCCTCGGTTATTTTAATTAAATTTTTCGCTTCCTCACTGATTTTTCCAGCACCGACGGTTTTTGCTGTATCAGTGTAATAACCGCCAAGCCCTGAACGTTTATTCACAATTCTTCCGGCTCTTAACTTTTCGCTAATTGGATATTCCATTACAAAATCAAGGCTTACTATATCGCCTTCGTTAATTGTTCGCGCGGGCATTGCGGGAGCATGCACGATTTCACTGTTAATTGACACGCACAAGGCGGCAGGAAACAATCTTTTATCCGGCATCCTAAAGCCAAGCTGAGCAGGACGGCCGCCTGCCTCTTTCATTAATCGCCTGGTCATATCCTCTAAGTCAGCCGTAGTTGCCCCAGGCTTAACGGCTTCGCACAATTTATCTAAAATCCCGGCCAAAATATCTCCGCCCTCTTTTAATATTTCAATTTCTTCTTTAGTTTTAATGGTAATCATAAAATTGATTTTCATCCTCTAATAATTATAAAAACAATATAAAAAACATACAAACACAATAATGCCGAGCCCTCCCACTTATCCAATATATTCTTTTTGCCGACATAAATAAGAAATAATAACATTATTGTTACACAAAATAAAACAACAAAATCAGCATTTAAAATCGCATCATAAGAAATAGGCTTAATAAGGGAGCTAATACCCAAAACCCAGACAAAATTAAATATATTTGAGCCGATAACATTGCCGACAGCGATATCGGTTTTGCCTTTGCGCGCTGCCATTACGGACGCGGCCAATTCAGGCAATGATGTGCCGATTGCCACTATTGTCAAGCCGACAAGAGCCTCGCTGATGCCAAAATAAAAAGAAATGTTAGTCGCGCTATTCACAATTAACTGTCCGCCTCCGGCTAAACAAATCAAACCGCCAAAAATCATCACAGCAGCCAGCCAGCCCGGATATTCTTTTGGTTCGTCTTTTAAATCTCCGACTGTTTTTTTAAAAATATTCTCTTTTTCATGGCTAATGCCAAAAGTGTAATATATAAAAATCGCGAAAAATAAAATCAGCACCAAGCCGTCAATGCGGGTTAAGCCATCGGGCGCGCAATTATCAATTAATAAATCATTAACTAAAAAACCTACCGCCAAAATTGCCAATAAAGAAAATGGGATTTCTTTGTTAACCGTGGTTTTTTTGACTACCAAAGGCGCGACAATCGCGGACGCGCCTAAAATTAACAAAGTGTTGGAAATATTAGAGCCGATTATATTTCCCAAGGCAATTCCCGGACTGCCCTCAATACTTGCCAAAACGCTAACCACAAGCTCGGGCATGGATGTGCCAAAAGCAACCACGGTCAAACCGATAAAAAAAGTTGACAAACCGAAACGTTTGGCAATTGATGAGGAGCCGTCAACTAATATATCAGCGCCTTTAATCAAAAAAATAAAACCGATAATTAAATAAAATATATCTGGAAACATAATTAAAACAAGTTATACCCTGAAGGGCATTTTATGCCCAAAGGGCACTAACAGTAGTCGGGAATATTCAAATTCCTTGACTATAAATTACTTATCAGCGCCGGGACGAAACATTGGCGTGTCATTAGCTTCGTTAATGCCTTTTGCTTTATCCCCGCTTAAACCGGCCGCATTACCCTGTTTGTCTTCCGGATTTTTTATCTTATTGGCAAAACCCCGCGCTCCTCCTCTGTTTGACGAAGATATCTTACCACCAAGAGCTGTAACATTGTATTCCTCTCTTCTCGCGCCAATATCTTCAGCGCCAACTTTTCTATCGCCGCTGCGCATATCTATGGATTTTTTTGCTCCTCTCTTTCTGCGATTGCTTAATTGCCCCGCCATTTCATCTTTTTCTCTGCTCCATTGCGTTTCTAAAACGTTTTTTTTCGCAAACCTTTCTTGTTTTTTAAATTCCGCGGCTATTTCATCCTTAGTCGGCCCGTCTTTATCATAGATATCCCTGATCTTATCGCTCTTTTTTCTATCTAAGGCGCTGTCCCTGCTAAAAATATATTTTACCTTGCCGCCGCTTTTTTGGTCAAGCATAGTATGCTTTTTGTCAAAATTATACTTATAGCTTGAAACAGTCTGCCCGCTTTTAACCCCTTTTTTCAAAAAATCCACAATATTAGATTTTTTTATCACCTCTCTGGTCACAACATTTTTCCCATTAACTTTTTCAACACGATTAACTTTTACAATACCAAAATTTCTGGCTTTTTCTTTTAACTTACTGTTCTTCCAGTCAATATTTCTAATTACTTTCTTTGGCGCCTGGCTGCCTGAACCGCCCAAACCAAAAAGATTTCCTCCTCCAGACGGCTTAGAACCGCCAAACCCCATTAAATTTCCTATTCCCATATTTTTTAGTTAAGAATAAAGAATAAAGAATTATGAATCAAGCATTGGAGATTTATTTCTACTAAATTGCGAAGCAATTTTTATTCCCCTTTATTCTTTATTCTTGATTCTTAATTCTCAAATAAACTATTTTCTCTTAAGCCAACCGAATGAACTTTCAAAATTCTTAATAATTATATCAATAATACTTTCTTCTTGGGTCGGTGTCAACATAGTAAAATCTTCTGACTTTGAATTGTTATCAGCTTCATCTTCACAAGCAATCCAAAACTTATAAACGCTGGCCGGTAAAAAATTAGTTACCACCTCAACATGCTTAAACGCGTAATCTTCTTCTTTTGGCAATGAAGACGGCTCGTCCATTGATATCAAGCCTTGATGATAAAATAATTGGCACATTGCTTCTTCATCAGTGCGCCAGCTGACAATCGTTTGAATCTTGTTGTCCGATCCGGGATATATGGTTGACTCGGTATTAACTTGGGAAATTTCAGGCGGATACTTATCGCGAGTGGTAATAAATGTCATTATTTCACTTTCCCCTTTTTCGCCGTCTTCGCTTTCAACCTTAACTACGGCCGAATAATAAGTATCAAAAACCAAATTTGTTAAACGCATTGAATGCGCTGTTATAAAACTTGAATTTCCCTCAAGTTTTGCTTCGGCATTATTAAGATTTGTGTATTCCACAATTGAAGAACAAAGCACATTGGTAGTCCAGCGAATTGTCGCGGCTTCTTCTTCAATTTTAACAATTTGCAAATTATATATTTCCGGAGCAATAGATTTAGTCCTAAAAATTTTATCCATACTTTTTCCGGTTAAATCAAGTGCTGATTTTGACTGCACTTGAAAATGATAAGTTGTGGCGGGAATTAAGCCATTAATATAGACTAAATGTTCCAGCACTAATTCGTCCGGTTCGCCCTCTTTCCATACATAAGGATTCTCTGCTTCACTGTCATAATCTTCTTCAACGGCTAGTGCGACAATTGAATTTGACTCTTTGTCTGTTGCCCAAGAAATTATCGCGTAATCAATGCCAATTTCAACATCGGCATAATCCAAAATAATAGTCGGCGGCTCCAAAATTTCTTCCGCTTTTTCTTTAACTTCTTGTTCAATAATTTCCAAGCTTTCTTCCTGATAAATAGAATCTAAAAGTTCAAGCACTTCTTTTAAAGAAACATATTCCATATTGCCTTCACCGCCCTCAAGCCGGCCAACCTCTTTTCCGCGTTCAATTTCTTCCAAATCAATATTTTCCTCGCTGGCAATTAATTTCAACATATCTAAAATCTCGCCCAAAGCACCTTCAAAATATCTTTCATCGCCGCCGCCTTTATCATCCAGACGGCCATCAACTTTATCCATTTCCTCGCCGGTGGAAATTTGATTAACCAAATCCAAAACTTCTTCAATCATCTCTTCAATGGCGTTAACTTTGTCTTTCCCGCCGGTTAATGAAGATTGTTTATCTGTCGGAGTAACAAAAAAATGATCACTGGATATTCCTTGATTGCCTTTTTCGTCCGCGGAAGTAACGCGGAAATAATAAGTTGAATCAGATAAAAGCTCATCTAAAATAACTTCATGTTCAAGCTTGTCAAAACGCGGCTCGCGTACAATCCCATAATTTTTATTTAAGCCAAAATTAACTAATGAATCCGCCAGCTCATCAGTTTCCCATGTAATAACCGTAGATGTAGCGCTAACATTGCCGATTTTTATATTAGAAATCTGCGGCGGCAAAACATCATCTTCTTCAGCGGCAACAGTTAATGGACCTAAATTTGTAATTGCCAGCATGCCAATACAAAACACCGAGATAATTATCCCGAAAAATATTGCAATATTTATATATAAAGTTTTTGGCATGTTATTGTTTGTATTATAACATAAAAGACTAATTTTACAAAAAACCAAATACTACCAATTATCACTATCCAACTTCACTTTAAAAATATTTTGACCGGTATAAGTACTGGCATCAGCGGTAGGCGGTATGCCTATTCCCCATAAAACCAAATCTTCAACGGCGATTGCGCTTGTAGCGCGCGGAGCAAATAAATGCGCTAATTGTTCTGAAGTTGTCAAGGTTTGCGTTTCTGTCGCATAGACAAAATTATCAAGATTCCATTTGATATTTGTAACACCAAGTGATCCGCTTGGAAAACCGCTTAAATCCGTGCCTTTGATTCTCGTATCAATCGGCGAATTTCCACAATTAACTACTGTTGTGGTAGAATTTACAGTTCCTGTATTTTCTCCGGCAAACATACTTGTGCCAAAATCAATTAACTCTTCTAAGACTTCAAATGCTATAACTGTTCCAACTTCAACTCCGGTAGAAGTCGCGAAAGAATAATTGGCGCCGTCATAAACTTGCATATATGAACGCCAATCGTACGATTCATTTGGATTGTTAACAGCATCATCAGCAGTCGGGATGGCAAAATATTTCATAGCAACCGAACAAGTAATCTCGGTCGTTGTATCGCTAGTACAATTTTTCACGCAATCGCCAATTGTCGCGTGATAACAATCATTATCATCAGCCGTACAATTATAGCCGCCGGTAACATTTGACATATATGCTCTTCCAACAGCGCTCTGAATTGTTGAGCAGCCATTTTGATCTTCTACTGATGTACTTACTATCTGAACAGTTGTAGTTGCCGGTTTTATATTCAAACCGATATCAACGCCGTTATTTAAAACCAAATTGCCAAGTTGCGACGCGACATTGTTAATCGTATAAGTATTGCTATTTGAATTATCATCAGAAGCTAAATTATGCCCATCAAACACAAAAGCATAATAAGTTATATCGCTTGATGTGCTTGGAGCGGTGTCCGTATATACACATTCAATATTGGGCGAACTGCTCGCGCCTGAACAAACAGTATCAGTCGGGCCGCCGGTACAACCTCCTAATCCAGCATCATCAGTGTAGCAAACATAAAGCTGAAGAGTATCTGCGCCGCCAACCGCATCAGAGTCAGACGCGATAGCGGTAAGCGTAAAAATTCCTCCGGGATCTTTATTGTCATCAGTCGTGGAAATACTCGTGAATATTGGCGGATGATTAATTACAAACGGCGAATTATTTGCCGCCGTATCATCTCCTTGCGAGCTCGCTGAACATTTGCTCACGGCAAAACCGGGATATTTATCACAAACAAATCCATACCATTCCAGACTTTCCGTGCTTGTCGCGGTCGTATAACTGCAAGTTGTCGAATCAGTGCTTGACGCAAGTTCGGATATACACCATTCTCCGCCGCCGCAAATTGGCGGTCCATCGTTTCCAGCGGTTATATTATCGGTCTTGCAAATCGCCAAATAATAGTCATCGCTTTCATCATCATTTGCGGTCGTGTCAAATACAATCGCTTGCCCATAAGCGGTTGGTGAAGTAGAGGCGGAATTATTGTCAATCGGTTCGCCGGTCAGAGTAAAAAACGGTGAAGTATTTGTAACTCCGGAAAGAGTAATAACCGGGAAAATATCATAAGCGTCCATCGGCGTACCCGCGTTTGTGGCGCGAAGACAATAAGTGCCGGCGCTTTGCGCGTTAATCGTGGCCTTAATTACATATTCTATTTCTGTATACCATCCTTCAGACAAAGAAATGTTGCCCGAACTATTTGAAGGATATTCAACCATATCACCGGCAACAAAACTATACGATTCCGTATTGTTTAGCTGCGCGGTACTTGGATCGCTATCAGCAAAATAAGAGCTGGTTGCCATTTGCCAATGCCCGCTTGAATCTGTCGGCACTGTCAGCCAGTTCCCCGGATCAGTTGAACAATTTCCCGTAGTGGTCGCGTACTCCAAACGATAATTATAATTTGTCGCGTCCCCTCCGCCCGTGTTCGCCATCTCTATTCTTAGACGAATATTATCACCGATCTCAACACTGGAACTTGCGGTTGGACTGCCGGTATCTTCAATTTCCAACCAATCACCCGTGGTTTCAGAACCGTCATCATTGCGCCAGCGATAATGAATTTGCGCGCTCTCCGAAACAGGCGCGGCAAAACCGGCATTAAAATAATCACTTTTTAGATTTTGATTACCCGCATCCTGATAAACGCGCCAATAAGTCCAATTGCTTGCTCCATAATATTCAGACAAAGATGAATTTAAATTGGCGCTTATTGTAAAATCAGTTCCGGTTGCGGCTGTGCTGTTGCTTGCCATTGTTATCCATGAATTAATTGAACCATATTGATAAACTTGCAAATACACGGTTGCGTAAACGGGAGATGCGCTTGATTGTCCGTTCCAAGTTACGGTTATGGCATCTGTATTATTGGTATGCTTAGTGGCAAAATTTATTACAGCGTAATTTGCGGTTGTTGTTCCATTTTCATCATAATTCGTATTATCATCCGTTGAAACATCATCATATCCTTCGCCGTCAAAATAATATTTCAAGTCAGCGGTTGTTGTGAGCAAAGAATCCAATTCTTCTTTGGAATATTTTTTAGTTTCAGTCGCAACTGTGGAAAAAGTTGAAGTACTATTGTAGCCATCAAGCACTTTATTATCGGTTTCATTATACAAACGCAAACGATAAGTTTTGCTTGTTAAGGCATTGCCGGTTTCAATCGCAAACACAAATTCCGTATAATAATTATTTATTAAAGAAAAAGATCCTGTCTGATATGTGTCTTCATGCCAAGCGCCAAACGCGAAAGTATTTGAATTTGCGGCAGCTTTTGCTGACGATACCACGTGTCCATTATCGCCGGACAAACCCAAAGAGTAACTAATTTCAGTAGCCACGCCAACATTAATCCATGTGCCGGGGTTGTCAGTCTGATTTTCATATTGCAGGCTATAAACTTTAGTAGAAGCGGTATCACCTCCGTTGTTTTCAAGCTGAATCCTCACATTCATCCGCTCTCCAATATTAATATTATTTAAAGGATTATCAAAAGTTGTTTCCGAAGTATTGGAATTAACATCTAGCGCGTCATCATTTTCCAATAAATAAGAAGTCTGGACTAAATTATATGTGGTATTGGTTGTGGTTGACACAACGGTTGAGCTGGCAACATTTCCGGCAAAATCATATGCCCAAATATTAAAATAATATAAAGTATTGGGTGTCAGAGAAGTAACAGACACCCCGCTGGTTCCGTTAAAAAGAATATTATCCAGATCAGAATCATCATGTTCAGAACTTAATTCTGTAATCGGCATGGTTTCTGAATAAAATATCTTATATTCAGAAAAATTATCTTCGGTTGTTGTCGCTCCAAAATCTAAATCTATGCTGGTACTGGTTTTGGAAATAGGCTCAAGCTCTCCGGGAACTGTCGGGTCAATTGTATCAACATAAAAATTCGGCTGAGTTAAATTATATTTTGCCCAGCCGGAACAAGCTGAATCATCATCGCAAGCCATAACTTGCCATTTATAGCCGACATCTGAATCAGAAATTAAAGTAATAGTTGCCGTGGCAACCAGGGCGTTCGCGCTATAGTCTCCGGAACTGGTAGCAACCAGCCAAGTTTTACTGTTGCAAGCGGTAAAAGACACGCCAACGGCGCAGGCATTAATCGGATGGGTTGTGGTAGATGAAAATGTTTCATTATCCGCGATTAATTGCGCGTAAACAGACAATACTTCGCTGGTATCCGCGTCTTTGGATGAAGCAACCAATTTAACGGTATTTTCATCTGTCCAAGCTCCGTTTGCAATGGTTGTGCTGGCATCGCTTTTATATTGAATTAAATTTGTCGGTGTATTCGGAGTAGCATTGCCGGCGCTAAAAGCAAATGTAGCTGCCTCATAGTCCGCGTCAACGGCGCCTGAAGCGGTAACAAGCTCAGTCCATGCCTGATTGCCTGAACTGTAAAAACTATCATTTGTTCCATCCCAAAAAATCGCGCTATAATCAACATCATCATTTTGATAAATTGCCACAAATTCATTTTCATTCGGATCTTTATAAAAACGCGCGCGAGTATAAATATTAGCCTCTGCTCCTGAAACCGCCGTATCAGCGGCATCAATCGTATTTGTTGAGGCGGTTATTATCCTATACTTGGGAGTGGCGCTTATTGCTTCATTCCACGCGACTGTTCCGTATCCGTCTTTATAAAATTGGATGGCGTAAGGCTTTTGCGAATCACTCGTATATGAATAAAGGCCTGTTCCGGATATATTATCTCCGTTTGCGCTAGCCGTCCAAGAAGGAGCGCTATTTGTGATATCAATTTTATAAATATTTAATTCTCCGTTAATATCATCACCCGCAAACCAAGCCGTTCCGACACCGTTCGGATCTGTTCCGAATTCGCCGTGAACAAAATCCCCCGACCAAGTTGCGGGCGAAGTGGCTTCCGCTCCATAACTGATATAAGGAGAAGACGGACTTACTATAAATTTTTTAACTTTCGCGTCAAACGAACTATTGCTGTTTGAGTAATTGATTGCCCCGCGCGTATTATCACTTGGATCAAAAAACGCTTCTCCGACATAATTATCAATATCCTCTTCCAAGCTGGAATGTTCAAACCACACTGTCCAGCTGCTATTATTATAAGAGGAACCGCCGTAATAATAACTTGTTCCCACATCGCCGTAATTACCGCCTCCGTGAATAGTGTCGTCAAAAGTAATCAATAAATAATTATCCGTACTTGTCCGACGCGCCAACCGGCAACCGTTCATTATATCAACTTCGCCGACTGTTGATCCCGGACCCGCGCCCTCGCTTGTCCAACCGTCGCCGGCATCCCATGAAAAAACCAAAGTGCCGGCACTGCCGTTATTGTTTCTGATTACAACAAACTCGCCACTTGATAACGCTCCGATGCATCCGGTAATTAATTGGTTGTTATCAGCGCTTGCATAAGCTGATCCGAGAATGCCGGAATTTACAAAATCATCAGCGGCAACCCTATAAACCGTTCCCCACCATTCTTGATTTGTTCCGTCCCATGTTTTGGCTAAAATGGCAATTCTGGCGCCATCGTCCGAGCGCTCAGCCCGAATATGGCTGATATTATCACCGGCCGCGCTTCCCAAAGTCGGTCCGGATTGCTCCGCGTTCCAAGCGGATCCCGTCCAAACGCGATAATATAAAACGCGATCATTTTTTATATAAAACATTGCTCCGGGTGTAGAAACAACCGCGTTAGTTATAATGCTGATTTCACTTGAGCTGGCTTTATGCCCCACTTCGTCATAAGCGTAAATAACAAAATGATATTGCGTGTTTGGCAATAAATCTTCAACCAATGTTGTTTCAACGCCGTTAAAATTTATATGAACCAAATTAGAATCAGTGGTAGAACCATGAACCGTACCGGATTCATTTACGGGCGATGAGATATCGTAATAAACAATATACTCCGTGAAATTTTCTTCAGTGGTAGTAGCTCCGAAACTTAAGGTAATGCTACCGCTGGTCTTGCTATATTCACTTAAAATACCGGGATTTGTCGGAGCAACCGTATCAATTTTAAAATTCGGAGTTCCTGCGTCAAATATAGCCCATTCATTCGCGCAATCACCGTCGTCATCACAAGCTAAAACCTGCCATTTATAACCGGTGTCCGAATCCGGAATCGCGGTGATGCTAGTTGTTCCCATATACGGATTAACGCTAAAATCTCCGGGGCTTGAGGAAGCCACAAACCAAATTTTACTGTCGCAAGTACCATAAGCCGCGCCGTAGACACATGCTCCGCTTGGCTCAGATGTCGCGGTTTTAAATGTTCCAGTGCTTGGCAATAATTCAAAATATAGCGTAATTACTTCCGATGTATCAGGATCAGTGGAAGAAGCCAACAAGCGAACTTCGCTTTCATCAGTCCAGGCGCCATTAGTTATAAGCGTAGCTTCGTCTTGTTTGTACTGAGTCAAATTACTCGAAATTTTGGGCTTACTATTGGTAGTTACTGTTAACTGGCTTGAACTAGCCCGATTCCCAAGATCATCATATGCCCAAATATTAATATAATAAATTTCCCCTTCCTCTAAATCGCTAATAGTAGTAGTCGCGGCTCCTCCGTAATCCTGTAAAAGCAAATTGGCGTCATCATGTTCATAATCATCCACAGTTACAAGCGAAGATGTGGAATAAAAAATTCTATAACGATCAAAACGGGAATCAGAACTTTGTCCGCCGAAATTCATTGTTATGTCGCTTTTATTTTTATCATTCAAGGTTAAAGCTCCGGGAGTTGAAGGAGCCAAATTATCAATTAAAATCTGGCTCGTGCCGGTTGGACTTGACACATATATTCCGTCGCTGACTATCAAACCTATGCAATATGTTCCGTTGGCTCCCGAAATTTCCGTTTTTGACAGCCAATCAAAAAATACAAAATTCTCTCCGGGCGATGTTAAAATCCAACCGCTGGTTGTTCCGACCTGATATTCACTTGTGTTGTCAACATCGGGATCGCCGTAAGTTGCCGATACATTCTCGTCGGTAGCGTCAATTGTCATATCTAACGGCGGGCTAAAAACGCAACCGGATCCTGCCTCATAAAAAACTTTAGCGCGCAAAGTATTGTCATTATCGCCATCGTCCGCCTTAATCGCGATATCAATCGCTCCGGAGCCGTCGGTTTTTTGCGATAGAGAGAATATTGAACCTGTCGGTGGCGTAAATGAGCTTGTTGTAGTCGCTATCATTTCAATCGTCGCGCTCGCGCTATTTCCGGCAAAATCATAAGCCCAAATATTAAATACGTACTGAGTGCCTGCTGACAAACTTTCAACCAATGTATCTGCTGTTGAATTATAATCCTTATATCCTAAGTCCGGATCATTATGCTCATTATTCAATTCGGTAACATCGGAATCGCCTTCTTTATAAAAGATTCTATATTCCTTAAAATTATCTTCAGTTGTGCTGGCGCCAAAATCAATTAAAAATGAGCTGGCGGTAGTAGATGCCAAAATTAAATTTCCCGGCGCCGTTGGCGCCGTAATATCAACTCTAAAATTCGGTCCTGTGTTAAATTGCGACCATTCCGAACATTCACCGTCGTCATCGCAAGCCAAGACCTGCCACTTATACCCCGACGAAAGATCGGGAATAACGGCAATCGTAGCGGTTGCGGTAAATCCGTCTGTTCTATAATCCCCAATTGTGCTGGTTGCGACCCAAATGTTAGACCCGCACGCCCCATAAGCCGTACCGTTTAAACAAGCGCTGCTCGGCTCAGTCGTGGCTGTTGTAAAAGATCCGATATTTTGAACTAACTGAAAATAAAGAGACAAATTTTCATTAATATTTACATCGGTAACAGAGGCTCTAAGACGAACCGAATCAACATTAATCCAAGCCGTATTTGCGATTGTAGTTGTCCCGATATTTTTAAACTGCTCTAAAGAAAACACGGTATTCGGTCTGGTATTTGTGGCGGCTGTTGTCAGTTTCGCGTAAGAATCGGAATTATAAAAATTCAATAAAGAGCCATCGCCGTTAACCGCGCGGAAACAATAATCACTGCTTGATGTCGCTGAATAATTATAAAGCGCCCAATCCCATTCGCCTGCATTATTTTGCGGGATAGTGGTTGGATTTACAATAGATGAATTTTCTTCTTCATACGATTCAAAAACATTTGAAGTTGATAAAAGAACCGAGCCGCTTGCATCGCCATCGGATATGGAGCTATTGTCATAGCCTCTCCAAAGAGTTGCATCGCTTATACCGCCGACATCATTCCAACCTGTAATGGCAGTACAATCACCACCCTGTCCATATTGCAGTTTAAACATTTTTGATGAAATTGCCAAATCTTCTTTGGTTGCTCCGATATTAATTCTCAACCTTAAAATGTCAGCTAAATTAATATTGGAAATATTTGTATTTTCATCCGCCTTGGCGCTTGTCGGCTGAACAGCGTCAATATTCTCATACCAACGCCAATCATTTTGCTTTAATACCGCCGGCTGAACATCATACTGATATGTATAAACCAAAGCACTGTTCATCTTTCCTCCGGCGCTATCATCACCGCCGCCGCTATTGGAATAACACACCGTATATGATAAATTATCAATTGCCGAAAGACGCGCTTTAACATCTTTATAAAATTCCACGTAAGCGTTTGTTCCATCCGCTCCGGTAATATACGCGTTAGAGCAAGACGGTGTTGTTGAAGATATGTCAACATCAATGGTAAAATTACCGCTTGGCATTGCCCCATCGCTATCATTCAATAACATACTTGAATGCATTGCGGCCGCCCGTATTGTTTTTATGCCTACTTGCTCTGAAAAAACCAAATTCGCGGTTGCTGATGTAGCGCTCTGGCTATTGCCGTTTTCATCGGTTTGCCCCGCAAACAAATCAATACTTGCCAAGTAACCGTTTGCTTCATCGGTATAAGTATAAGTAATCATCAATTCCGCTGACAATCCGCCTTGATTAACAGAACTGTTAGTAGTGTAAATGGTAACGTCTTTCGCCGTATTACTATTAGCCAAGGCTAATTCTCCATAATCTGAAGACTGAATAACATGCGTGATTTTAAACGGCGGAGCGATATTTACTTGTCCGGGAAAATAATTATAAACAAAATTTCCGGACTGTATATTATCGCCAACCTTTGTGGAAATCGTTAAATTGACATCAGCTAAGCTGTAATTACCGCTATGCGCTCTAATCCAAGCTTTTTTAATCGTGACAACGCCTGAAGATTTTCCGTTTTCAGGAAAATAAACCTGAACGGCGCTATTGGTCTGCGATGTGGTATTGCCGTTATTTACTGCCCCGAACGGAAAAGAAACAGTTCTTGTTTTAGTTGAAGCGGAAGTTGATGCCGTATAGGTTTCGGCAACTTCACCGCCCATTAAATAATAATCATACTCAACCGAATTCGCGTAAACTTCCAAAATCTGAGCTGTATTTTCATTAAAACCGAAATTTGCAAACTGTCCGAAATATATGCTCGGCATATTTCCTTGTCCGCCGGCATTGGCATTTTCATGATAAAAAGTATAAGAATTTATATCCTGACCTTCTATATTTACATCAACTCCCACATCGTCCGTTTTGGTCTGATTATTGTCATAATTTAATAAATTCACTTCAAACCAATAATTAAGCTGTTTGCCGATTTCGGGAATATCCACTTGATAATCAAAAGTCGGACAATTTGAATCGCGCGTACAACCGTTTATTTGAATTGAACGTCTGGTGCCGCTATCACCCGATGCGTTTGATTCCAACGGATAAAAAACCGTATTGGTAAAACTGTCTGAATTACTATGATTATAAGTATAAGTTACAACTAAAACGGCATTTGCGTAAGAAATTGAGTCGGCAGACGCTCCCCTTTCCAAACGATAGCCGATTTGAGCTTCCATATTTACATTACCGCCCGTATAAGCGGAAAGTTGCGTTTCATCTGTTACATCCAAAAGCAACCTGATTTGATTGCTCTCTGTTTCATCATAGGAAAGTATTGTGTTATCATCTTTTAATACCCTGCCGGATCCTGAAAAAGCATCAGCCGTACATGACTCTTGACAGGCATCAAACGTTAAATTATATCCGATATAATTTTCCGAATTATTGGCATAAGATTCATACTGCGCGTCAAAAATTATATAAGCGTTTTTTATCTCAACCTCGTTCTCCGCCAAACTAAAATTAAATCCGCTAAAAGTTTGATTAACATCTGAATTTTGTCCTATACCTCCGCTTCCGGAATATGTTCCCGCTAAAAATCTAACCGTTCGCGATCTAATGCTATCGGCTTCCGCAGTCAATCCGCTAATTTCAGTTGAACCGACTTTATTGCCATAATCATCATAAGCGTAAATCACAAAATAATATGTTGTTTCAGGCAATAAATTGCTTATCGTCGTTGTAGCGGCGCCGTTAAAATCAGCCTCGTCCAAATTTGCATCGTCGCTTTTGTTATACGCGTTATCCGCCTCTGTTACTCCGGAATAATCATATTTATAATATATCTTATATTCTTTAAAATGCGCGTCACCGCTCTCGGCGCCAAAATTTAATGTGATAGTTGTTGCCGTAGAAGTCGCGACAGACATTGCCCCGGGAACGGATGGATTTGTGTTGTCAATCGTTACGGTAGTGTTAACCGGTGTTATCTGATCTCCGGAATCAAGATCATTAGCGGTAAATTGTATGCAATAATCACCGTCAAGATCGGGGTCATGGCCTCTTGACAACCAATCAAATTGAACCGTGTTTACTCCTGAATTCGTTTCTATCCAACCGCCCGTAGTGGTTCCAACCTGATAAACAATATCATTATCAATAACGGGATTGCCAAAATCAGCGGAAATATTAACAGCGCTTTCATCCAAAACAGGATCTAAAGGAGAAATAAAATCACAGCTGGTGCCGATTTCATAATCCACCCGCACTCGCGCATCGTCATCATTACCATCATCAACCTCCAGAGAAATATCCACAACACCCGAACCATCGGTCTTTTGCGTAACTGAATTAATCGTAGTTACGGGCGGAACCAACTGAGAAGATGTAGTAGCTATTACATTATTGGTAGCGCTCGCCTTATGCCCGTATTCATCATAAACCCAAATATTAAATATATACTGAGTTGCCGGAAAAAGATCTGTTATTTCCGTTGATGTGGCTGAACCGTAATTTATATTGTCTAAATTGGAATCGCTTGTTGACGCCCAAGAACTATCTGACTCAATCGGACTTGAACCGTCATATTGTTTATAATAAATAACATACTCGGAAAAATTGGTTTCCGCGGAAACCGCGCCAAATGTTAAAATCACGGATGTGCCGGAAGTGGCAAAAACAGACAAATCTCCGGGCACTGTTGGCGCAACATTATCAATCGTCAAAGTCGTTGTGGCGGCCGTGGAAGAAGCGGCATTATCATCGTTGATATACAAACGTAAACAATATGTATCATTCCCCGACGGTAAATCCGTAATCGTATCCCAATCAAACTGCACTGTATTTGTTCCCGTGTCGGTCTTAATCCAACCCGAAGAATTGCCGATTTGGTAAAAATTATCATTCTCCACTTTCGGATCACCGTTTGAAGCTGTTGTATTGCCATCGGTTTCATCAAGTGTCGGATCCTGAGGCGAGCTAAAATCACATCCGGAACCTTGGACATACTGCAAAATCGCCTTTACGTCATCGTTATCGGGATCGCCAACATCCATTGAAATATCAACTACTCCGTCACCATCTCTTTTTTGCGTGGCTGAATTAAACGCGCCGACAGGAGGATCATTCGGTTCAGTGTAATTAACCATTATACTGAGCTGATCAATATAAAACATCCTCTGCCTGGAATTAGAATTGTTTATGCCCCAAAGCTTAATATCTAAATTTATAATATCGCTCCATGTCCACGGACTTGGCGCGTTTGCGTCATTGGTAACATCGTAATAATGCGCAACATCCTCGTCAGATGTGCCCAACACGGACTGCGCGAAACCATAACTTGTTCCACTGGCGGTGCCGCCGAAATAAGGCTGCACATAAACCGTAATATCGGCTTGCAAATCTTCCATATAGGCCTCCAAACCGATTTCAACGCTATTAATCGTATAACCTAAGTCAGTGGCGGTGTTTGAATCGGCAATTAGATAATTTGTATATTCTTCACTTGCTGACTTTTTCGGTATATCGCGAATGGCATAATCATTATTTACGGAATTCCACGCGTAAGACGGAGTAACCCAAGTGCCGACACTGCTACCGCCATTGGCGTCATATTCCGCGACCGCGTCAGAAGCAACCTGCCATTGCCGTTCTTCTTCAAAAACCAACTGACCGTTTTTTCCGCCGGAATTAAAATAATGCTCATCAACCAGCTTTAACGGACCTAACAAATAAAATTCCGGAGAAACATCAGGCGCGTCAAATGTATATGTAAATTCAAGGATATCTCCCGGTTTTATATCAAGATTCTGCCAAATTAGCTTCTTACCAATTTCATCGCCTTGAATTAAAAATAATGAATCAGGAACACTAATATCTTCATTCGTAATTTGCTTGTACTCGCTTGACAGGTGTAATTTGTAATTCGTAATTTTAAAATTACCAGGAACATACTCAACTAAATTTCCTTGAAAACTTTCATTAGCGCGCATTATTATCTTCATTTCATAATCAGCTAAAGGAAAAATTCTAGTCGGCCCAATCCGCTCAAGTTCAAAAGACTGAACCGATTCAACTTTGAATTCATCATATATTTCCCTAATCCCATTTTCTGTTTCAGCCCTTAACTTGATCCGATAAATTCCTGTATCAAATACGGAATAATAACTATAATAATCAGACCCCGAAATAACAGTATCGCCCGCGCATTCCGAATTCTTAAAAATCGTATTATCATCAGTGCTGAATATATCGGTCTTGTCGCTAGGCGCGGTAATTTCTAAAAATAAATCCGCGTCGCAAAGCGTATGCCCAAAATCATCCAAAACACCCATCTGCAGATAAGCTCTTTCGCCGGGACGATAAACCGCTTTATTTACATTAATCGCTAAAACACCCCAATTAAAATTCTGGCTTATCTGATAAATTTCACCTTTATCTTCAATCTCAATCTCAAAAAAATATTTGCCTGGTCTAAACTCACGGATATTTTCCGGAATCTTAACTAAAAATTCCCCCTCGCTAATATAGCGAACTTCCGGCTTAAGTTCAGTTTTATCACCTCTGGCATCGCGCAAATCAGCGGAAATTTTTATATGATTATATTCATCGCTAAAAGGGCTGATAAGCCCGGAAATAATTTTATTAATCAAGTTTTTATTCTTTTTATAGCGAAAATTCAGTTCCGGATTCTCGGTTATTTTAAAATTAACTTTAGTATTCAATAAATCAACGCTATATTCGCTTAAATCGTCATCTTTCGCTTCCTCGCCATTAAAATTTTCTTTATACTGAGGAATATAATCACTTTCACTTATTTCTTGCTCTTCGTCCATATCATCATATTCAATTTCTATCCAAAGGGAATCTAAAAATACAAAAAAATCCAAAATTTCAGCATTACTTTCCATTGCTAACCGCGGACTATTGCTGTTATATGAAATTCTAATTTTTAAATCTTCAATCTCCTCCCAGCCGATTATCTCAGATAACTGAAAATTAAAATATCCGCCATTAACGGAATTGGAATATTCTTGATTCAATTCCAAAACGCTTATTTGCTCCCATGTTTCACCCAAGCTATATTCAAAAAATAAATTATCATTTTCTTGCGCGCTTCGCGCCGCTAATGACAAATACAAATTCAAGCTATTTATTTCTCTGTCTTTATATTCAAAAGGAACGCTAAAATCGGAAAAAATCACGCTTTGCTGAAGTAATTTTTCTTCAGCATTAGCTGAATTTTTATTAAAAATCGCGAATAAATCAAAATAAGAAAATAAAGATTTTATTTTTTCATAAACTCCGCTCAATTCAAGATTATCTTCACCTTTCCGATCGTTTTCCGAATCACCATCTTGATTTTCAGTTTCGTTTTCGGATTTCTCCTGATCGCTATCCTGCTTTATTGTTTGGCTGTTGCCGCCAACTTGACCTGAGTCCATATTTTTTATTTCAAAATCGCCATCTCCCGGGCCGCTGACAAAATCGGGCGCCAATGTTTGGCTTTCACTATCCTCTTGCTTGTTTTCTTCAATATTATCGGCCGTCTCGTCTTTATTATTCTCGTCTACAATAACCTCAAATAGCTCATCTTCGGTTTCACTATTATCACTTGCGTCATCCTTGCCCGCCATAGCTTCAGCGCCGGAGGATTCTTCGGAATTTCCAAGCTCCGGCAAGGCCTTAACATTGGATTGGCTTTTATCTGTTTTTCGCAAGGCAATAAAAGCCGAATTATCTTGATTAAATTCAGATAGCTCGGAATCCGGAGATAAATACTGTAAAAAAGCGTTATTAACATTCTCCCAAACAAAATTTTCCGCATCATTTTCCTCTACCGCGTATTTTCCGGGAAATATTTTAATTTCATTGTTAAAAGCTTTAACAAAAATAAAACGGCCGGGTGTAAAATTGAACACGGCCATTAATAAGAGTATTAAAAATACCAATCTAAATAAAATATTAGAAGAGATTGCTCTAATTTTTTTCAGCAATGGGGATTGCATGGGGGCAATTAAATTTTACTTTGATTACTAAAGATTATTAAAAAATTAAAATATTGCTAATATTAAATAAAAATAAATATTATAAAACCAAAAATAACACTAAATAAATTAGTGTGGAAAAATTTATTTCTATATATTATTATAACATTTTTCACTGCCCTTTTGCAAACAAAAAAATAGAGGCCAAACCTCTAATTTTTTTCAAATTTTGATTATTTTCGCAATTTCCTTTTGCAAACATTTTCCACGCATTTGCAGGAAATTACCCTGCTTTGCTTTTCGCAAATCAAATCATCTTTAATATTTTTTTCAATCCAGCAGCTATTTCCACAATTCGCGCAATCATACAGCTGACAATCATTATCTATTTGGCAATAAACGGAATTTTCATAATACTTTTCGTCTGCACCTGAAAAAACACAACCCTCAATAAAAACGGCTAAACACAATAATACGAATACGCGCCAAAATTTAAAATAAAACATCTTAAGCTATCTTGAGGCCTCAATTGCCTGCACGGAAGAATTTGAACCAAGCTCTTCATGGCAAGAACCAACCGAAACCTGGCCGCTGTCATATTTATAAAGATAATATCCTGTTTCGCTGGATGACTTGCCGCTTGCATTCGGGTCAATCGGCACATCCGCTAAATATCCCTCATCAATCAAATCCAATAAATCAACACAAGCCGATTGCAGAGTTACGGAAGGATTAGAGCAAGCGTCATTACAGCCGGTCGCGGCTTCACCAATCTGATAATAAGTATTATCTGCCATGGCGGTTATATTAGCGTGATATGATCCGCCATTATCAACTTGATCCAATTTAATAGCTGATAAAATCGCGCTCACATCTGTCCAACGTTTTGCGTTGCGAGAATCCTGCAAGCGCGCGGCCGGATCAAGGGCGACAAATAATACGCCAGCTAGCACGGCTAGCACGGCGATTACGATTAATAATTCCAACAAAGTAAAACCTTTATTTTTTTTTCTTACCTCATAATACATAATTTATTTAATAATTAATATCAAATGTTTCGCGCGATTATGCCATACATCGCTCAACACATGATAATTAAATTATTATTATTATTTTTATATATTTAAAATTTATTCTAAGACTTCCTCCGTATACTTAGCATAAATCCAGCCTTCCTGATTGTCTTTTGTTACAATTTTATACCAGCCGTTTTCTTCCTTAAAAATTTCATGGACAGCCCTTGGGGCAATACTGCCAATTATTGCGTATTCCGAACCGGCTCCTTTTCGCACATTAAGATTAGAGCCTATCTCTTTTACCTTTATTTTTTTACTTGTGCCTTGCGCGCTTTTAACTATTTCTTCTATCTCTTTACGAGGGACTTGTCTTTCCTTTGCCGCGGGCACCTCATTAATTATTTCCATGTCATTTGCCGGATTCGCGCTAAAAGCCTTAATAAACAAAATTGAAGCGGTTATTGTTAAAAAAATCAATAATATCAATTTAAAATTTATATTCTCCTTAAACCGCTTAATATTTATCTTATTATATATATTATAAAACAATTCTTTGTTTTTGTTAATTTTTGCAAGATCATTTTTAACAAAAAAAGCTAAATCATTTTCCCATCTCTCAGAAAACAATCGCTTTGCCAGGCCAATAGCCTCAAAATATACCGGCTCCAAGTTGCTGTCTTTTTTACAATCTTTCACTAAAATTACCTTATTTTTCTGAAAATTCTTTTGAAAAAAATCCAATATTCCCTTAGTTTCACTTACGCCTCCCGCCAAGACTAATTGTTTTATTTTTCCAAAACCCGTGTAATTTTTATTAAAATAAGCAATATTTCTTTTCACTTCCTCAATGATATGCGTAAAAACATTTTCCAAAACTCCTCTTTCCTCCTTTCTTAAAGATAAAAACAAATTATTTTTCTTTTTATATTTTTCAATTTTTTCGTAATCAAAACGCAAACTTTGCGCCAATTTCTCAGTAATATAATTTCCTCCATACTGCGTTTGATAATTATATATTAAACCGGCGTTTGTAAATACCGCGAAATTTATTGAATTCGCGCCCATATCAAGCAGGCAAATTGGCTCTTTTGGCAAGTTATTATAAATCCCTCTGAACAAAGCCAAAACCTCGATATCAAAAACAATTGGCGATAACTTTAAAGAATAAAAGAAATTTTGCCATTCTTTTAAACAACTCTTGTCAGTTGCAGCTAAAAATATCTGTATTTTTTCTTTATCAGTAGAAAATAAATCAATTTTTTTGTAAACAAAAGCTAAATTTTTTTTAGGCAATGGCACAATTTTTACAGCTTCATTAAAAACTTCCCGATTCAAATCGCCGATATCGCTTGCAACTTCAAAAAAATGAGTATATAAAAAATTATCAGGCAAGGCAAAAACAATATCTTTCGTATTAATCGGACCATTTTTTGCTTGAGCCAACGCGATTGATATTTCTTTCCTTAATTTTGCCTTATTTTTTATTTTTCCCTTTTCAACTACTCCCTTTTCCAATAACACTCTATTAAAATTCACTATCTCAACCGTGTCTTCGCCTTTTTCCATTTCAACTATTTCAACGCTGAAATCCGAAATATCAATCCCGACAATTTTTTTATAATGCATACTATTTAAAATTAGCAGATTAGCATTTATTAGCAAATTAGCATTATCTTTATATTTCCCGCCAATTATTAATTATCACGCCTCCCGCATTTATCAATATTTTTACTTCAACTGACTTATAATAATCACCCGAATTACCGGTAACCGTTATTATTTTTTCACTGCTGGAAGAGCTTGTATTTATTGTACAATAAAAATCGTTTAATGAAAAACTTTCATCAACGGCTGAATAATTTTCATCCAATTGAAATTGCCTGATTGTTTCTTCAACACAACCCTCGGTAAAATTTAAAACACTTTGGCCTTTTTCATAACTATAGGCGATATCCAAACCGCTTAAACCAAGCGCCAAGGAATTCCGGGACATAAGCAAGGACACAGCGCAAATAATCACCACCGCCAGCAAAGCCGCCATACCTTTTTGGTTTTTATATGTGCTTTTAAAAAGAAAAACTTTATTCATTTTTTTGTTTGTTAACTCATTTTATGCGTCATACGCTTGTTTTTGTCGTTAATCTTTCCATGATTCTTCAACCGAATCTTTCCATTCAGGATTAATGTTAACAATTAAATCAATCTTCTTTTTTCTAGATCCGGCTTTTATCTGTTTTTCTCTAGCTATAGCATCATTTACATCTGCATAGGTTTCATAATACACAACTCTATTAATATTATATTTTGCCGTAAAACTATTTTTATTTATTTTCTTTTTATGCTGCTCATTTCTTTCAAAAATATTATTAGTAAAACCAGTATACAAAACCGTACATCTGGGGTAATTGGTGGCTATATAAACATTGTATATTTTTTCATTTTTCATAATTTTTTGTTCAATTTGTTATTGCAGCTTTTATGTGTCATTGCGAGCGCCAGCGAAG